>JADHVQ010000005.1 GCA_016783905.1 Bacteroidales bacterium
ATAGTTAGCTTCGACGTTCCGTTTCCGCCGAATTACGGCGGGGTAATCGATGTTTATTACAAACTTCGGGCATTGCATGAGGCCGGGGTGAAGGTCATCCTGCACTGTTTCCAATACGAGCGGAATCAGGCTCCGGAGCTGGATGAACTGTGCGTGGAAGTATGCTACTATCCCCGTCAGTCAGGCTTCCTGAACGTGTTCTCCCTGAAACCTTACATTGTCTCCAGCCGGATTTCGGCCCTCCTGCGCGAGAGGTTGATGCAGGACGATTTTCCGATTCTTTTTGAGGGACTGCATACCTGCGATTTGCTGAATGATCCGGTTTTTCGAAAAAGAAAAAAGATATACCGGGAGAGCAACATTGAACACCACTACTATTATCACCTCTTCAAAGCGGCCGGCAACCTGAGGGATCGACTCTTCTTCCTTGCCGAAAGCATCAAGCTCGGGTGGTTTCAACCGATCCTGAAACATGCTGATCTTATGCTCGTGGTTTCGAAAGAAGACCAGCAATACCTGCAACATAGGTTTCCACAGCATGATATCCGCTACCTTCCCTCCTTTCATCATGACAACAACGTAAACTCCAGGCCTGGGAAAGGTTCTTATGTGCTGTATCAGGGCAATCTCAGCGTGCCGGAGAACTTCCGTGCTGCCGAGTACATCATCAATCATATCTACACAGGTTCTTTACCGAAGTTGATTATCGCCGGCCTGGATCCTCCCGATCACCTGGTAAAACTGATTGGCGAACATGCCAACATCCGGCTGGAACACAACCCGGATGAACCACGGATGTTTGAACTGATCCGGGATGCCCAGATCAACCTGATGGTAACCTCTCAGCCTACCGGGCTGAAGCTGAAACTGTTAAACGCCCTTTTCCAGGGCAGGCACTGCCTGGTTAACAACGATATGCTGGCCGGCACAGGGCTGGATTCCGTTTGCAGGGTAGCCACTTCACCCGAACAGTTCCGGGAAGAGATTATACAACTCTTCCACGAAGAGTTCGACGATCAGGAGATTTCGCGGCGCGAAAAGATCATCATGGCAACTTACTCCAATAAAAAGAATTGTAAAATTCTGACGGATATATTAAATTTGTTGTATGAAAAAGATACTTGTTCCGGTTGATTTCTCTGAGCATACCGACATCACCTGTTCCTATGCCCTCAAGTTAGCGAATGCCTATCAGGCAGAGCTGATGCTTTTCCATACCTATTTTGATCAGGTCATCCTGACCGAGACCACGTTTCCTGACAGCATGAACATGAATGCTGTATATAATGAAGAGCTGATACGGGAGATGCACAATCAGGCTGAGGTGAACATGAAGAAGCTGCATGTGGAACTTACGAAGCGGATCGAACAGGAGAAGATCAAGAATGTAGTACTGAAAACTACTATTGTTGGTGGAGATATTGAGATGGAATTGAAGATGGTTTGCGGTGATTACCACCCTCAGATGGTGGTCATGGGAACCCGGGGCATAGGACGAAATGTCAATGTTTGGGGCAGGGTGTCGACTTACATCATCAACCATGCCAAGGTGCCTGTGCTCACCGTTCCAGAGATTAAAACCTTTATGGGATTCCAGAATGTGATGTTTGCCGCCGATCTTTCGGAAGGAAATGAAGCCGCTATCCCGCAGATACTAACCCTGCTTAAACCCTTCAACAGCTCCCTTTATGTGGTTCATTTTCAAACAGGAAAGGATGGAGAAACGCAAAAGATGGAGGCCCTGAGAAAACACTTCAGTGACCAGGAACAGAAAGGAGTTATACGGTTCGACCTGGTTGGCGTTGAAGATGATAACCAGAAAGCGCTGGATGACTATGTAGCCGGTAATGGCATTGAGATCATCGCATTCCAGCCACATAGGCGAAGTGTCTTTTATAACCTTTTCACCAAAAACATCACGAAGAAAAACCTCTTCTCGACCAACATTCCGTTACTCGCAATCCCGGTCGAATAACGGATCCTGACTATCAGTTCAGAGGGGTGAGGGAGTAGTTATCGTAGCGGAACATCTCCCAGTGGTGGTTTTCCCAGCCATCTCCATTTTGCTGGCGAAACTTATAGACAGTCTGTAATGTTTTGATCGTGATCTCCCTCAGGCAATTTGTGAAGCCAGTGCCATAACGCTGAAGTGCGTTCAGAAAATACCAGGCCACGTCATATCCCTGAAATGCAAGGTTGTCAGGATCTGTTTTATAGGTTTCTCTGAACAGCATTACCAGGCGCTGTACCTCAGGATTATTGTAATCAATCCAGGAGGGAACCAGGATGTGTGCCCGCGACTTCTCCAGGTACTCGTAATCCATCCCTTCAAACTGATCCCACCGGGGAAGTCCGAATACAGTAAACGTATAGCCCATGGTATTGGCATTCAGTTGAGAGAGGATATTCAGGGCATAGGGTTTTTGAGTGGAGAGGACTACGACAATGTTCTCCACACCACGGTTCAGCCGGTTGATCAGATTCTCCTGATCCACCATCGATACATCCAGCCCCAGGGCATGACAGTTGGCATAGATCTGGTTAGCCATTGTCCGTACTTCCGGCTCCCAGCTATGAGTCAACAGGGTATGGGAATAGTAGTGATTCTGAGATAGGTATTCGGCAAGTGCAATTCCTTCCGAGGTATAGGAGGGGCGGACTTTGATCACCATCGGGTTCCCTTCAACCTGCGATTCCCTTTCCGAAATCGGGCTTACAACAGGTATCCGGCGGTCGCGGGCCCAGGAGGCGACGATCTCGAAATTCCGATGGAACAGCATCCCGATGATCAGATCCATCTTTTTCATCTCCGGCTTTTTCAAAAAGGCATAGGTCCCGGATGCATTTGGATCCACATCATAGACATAAAGGTTAAGGTTCAAGCCGGTTTTTCGCAGAGAATCCACTGCCAGGAGAAAGCCTTCATAGAACTGAATGTACCTCAGTGAGTTGTAGTTTTCAATCTCCTGTTGGGATGGGTTCTCCGTGTTGATAGAATCAGCTTCCCTCAGGAAAAAATGCATCAGCAGCGCCACGTTGTAAACCTCTTTCCTCGATTCCGGCATCATGCTGCAGGGGAGCTGGCCGGTCAGATAATTCCCGGTCGGGAAATCCGGATCCTCGTCCGGCACATCCCGGTACTCCCCGACTGATGGATCTATGACATCCGGTTCCACTAATGGGGGTATGACTATTGGAAGTTCCTCCTCCGGCGCGGGAATCAACAGAAGCTGGTTCGCTTTTAATCCTTTCTTGATCGCAGGATTGGTATCGATGACATCCTGCATCTCCACCTCATAGGCTTTGGCAATGGAATAGAGGGTTTGACCCCTCTTCACCTGATGCACAAAAAATCTCTTTCCGTCGATGATGCGAATCTGGTCTGAACGGATCTGTTTATATCCACCCTGGGCAAGAACCTGATTTGTGGTGAGCAAAAAGATCCATCCAAAGAACAATAAGTATCTCATTGTTAATCAATTATTCCCATTCAATTGTGGCGGGTGGTTTGGAACTGATGTCGTACACCACGCGATTCACTCCTTTCACCTTGTTGATGATCTCATTGGAGACCCAGGCGAGAAAGTCAAATGGCAGCTGTGCCCAATCTGCTGTCATACCGTCCGTAGAGGTGACAGCCCGGAGGACCACCACATTCTCATAGGTGCGTTCATCCCCCATCACCCCGACCGACTGGATTGGCAACAATACCACTAAAGCCTGCCAGGCATAATCGTACAGGTTATGTTTCCGGAGCCCGTCGATGAAGATGTGATCGGCCTCCTGCAACAACCGGACCTTCTCCCGGGTAATGTCGCCCAGGATCCGAACTGCGAGTCCGGGCCCCGGAAAAGGATGACGCCCAAGGATCAACGGATCCAACCCGAGCGCATTCCCGACACGCCGGACCTCATCCTTGAAAAGGGTATTTAATGGCTCAACGATCTTCAGGTTGAGGTGCTCAGGAAGACCGCCAACATTGTGATGTGATTTGATGGTGGCACTGGGACCTTTGACCGATCTCGATTCAATGACATCGGGATAGATCGTTCCCTGGGCAAGCCATTTGATATTCCGGATCTTTTTAGCTTCCTCTTCGAATAGCTCTATGAATACACGGCCGATGACTTTCCGCTTCTGCTCCGGATCGGAAATCCCTTCCAGTTGAGACAAAAAGCGGTCGGATGCATCCACACCGGTGACATTCAGGTGCATGTGTTTGTAAGAATCAAGCACTTTCCGGAACTCATCCTTACGTAACAATCCATTGTCGACAAAGATGCAATGCAGATTTTCGCCAATGGCCTGGTGCAGCAGCATCCCGGCAACAGAGGAATCAACCCCTCCCGATAATCCCAGTACCACCTGGTCGTCTCCTACCTTTTCCCGGAGTTCCCTCACAGTGGATTCAATGAAGGATTCGGGAGTCCAGGATTGATGACAGCCGCAGATATCAACCACAAAGTTTTTCAGCAGTACCGCCCCTTCCGTGGTATGGTATACTTCGGGGTGAAACTGGATGCCGTAGGTGGGTTCGTCTGTGATCTGGAAACCGGCAATATCAATGCTGGCCGTAGAGGTGATCACACAGAAATTTTCGGGTACATGCAGGATGGTATCTCCGTGCGACATCCACACCTGGCTTCCGTTTGAGACCCCTTTCATCAACTCACTCTCAGGATTGATGTAGGAGAGATTGGCACGACCGTATTCACGGATCTTCGATGGCATCACCTCGCCACCCGATGACAGGGCCAGGTATTGAGCGCCGTAACAGATGGCGAGCATGGGGTACTTTCCGCGGATCCCGGAAAGATCAGGTATCAGCGGATCTTTATCCCGGACAGAAAAAGGGCTTCCCGATAGCACCACCCCTTTGATGTGCGGTCCTAACGGGGGGATGGCATTGTAAGGATAGATGTCGCAATACACATTCAGCTCCCTGATCCGGCGGGCAATCAGCTGCGTATACTGGGAGCCGAAGTCGAGGATAAGGATGGTCTTTTCCATATCACAAATGTATGAAAATATTTTACCTGATCAGGGTAGCGCTGTATTCTGACCGGTTCCCGACGCCATCGGTCACCACAAGGTGGAACCTGTTACTTCCTGGTTTGATCCGGTTGTCATATTTGTAAACAAGCCTGTTTCGCTTGGCATCAAAGTCCATGAGGATCCAGCGTCCATTGAGCGTGCCCCGGTAATGCTTGATCCCGGATAAATCGTCGGAGATGGTGACAACAATCGTGCTTTGTTTGCTTACATTCTTGTTGTGGTACACATTTACCGGTTTGATCTTTGGTGGGATTGTGTCCACACTGATGGTATACTCCCCAAACTCCCGGATCGAGCCGGTCACAAAACCATCTCTGAAATTGCCCCGCTGGCTGATGAACTTACCATCCTTCTCCACCTTCACCAGAAGCGCCTTGCTTTCGAGCCACCTGGGAAGGGTTTCGGCCCGGATTGAAAGATTACACCGCAGATGAACAGGGATTTCCTCTGTATGAAGGAGATGCACCCGGGCGTAGCTGCCATTCGCAGGAGGGGCTGTTTTGTAATGGAAATCCAGGTCTTCATAGAGGGCATTAGCAGGCAAGGTAAAGTCGATGTAGGCATTCTCAAACCTGTTCTCACGGTCCCAGGCAAACAGATTCACAGGCGCTGCCGGCTCAGATGGCCTGGCTCCTGCAGAGGCGGGTGGATGGCTTTTTACCCAGAAAGTGATCCGGGAGGCGTTGCCCCGGACATCTCTGACCACATATTGAATCCTGTGTGCTTTCCGGTCAACAAAGTTGATAATACCCCGGTTAACCACCCCATCGAAGATGTCCAGCTTGTTTCCGGGAGCGATGTAAGATCTTAAGAAACGTTGTTTGTTCCGCATGTTCTGGGGATAATCCAGGATCGCATTGACATACCGGGTATCACCAAAAGCATATCGCTGAATATCCTGACCAAACACTTTCACACCGTCAACCCTCAGTTCGATCGATTTTATTCCGCAGCGGACAGAAGATTCGTTATGGTAGTCATATGCTTCAATTCCGAAGATAATATCTCCAGATACCATGACCGTATCCGATGAACTGACACCATAAACTCCATTGCTGCCGGAAGCCTGCAACGCTTTCGGATTGTCGGAAAAATTAACCATCGAGGAGGGGCCTAACGGATAGATTTTCACCCACCGGATCTGGGGCGGAAGGTTATCTTTGATCGGAATTCCAAAGGACAAAGGATCCAGAGGTTCCTGGGTGCGTGCATCGCGTATCTCAAAATGCAGATGCGGACCTGCCGAGGAGCCCGAATTTCCGGTGGTGCCAATCACCTCCCCTTTCCGAACCCGGATTTTCCCTGTTGGAACCGTCACATCGATAGCGAACGATTCTTTGGAGTATTGCTGATCGTATGTGTAGGCAGCTATCTCTCCGCGAAAGCGATCGAGGTGAGCATAAACGGTGGTATACCCTGATGGATGGTTGATATATACCGCCTTCCCGAATCCCCAGGGAGAGGTAAAAATCCGGGAGACATACCCATCCGATGCTGCATAAACCAGTTTACCTGGTTGTCCTCCTGTTCGAATATCTATTCCCGAGTGGAAATGGTTCTGCCTGATCTCTCCGTACGTTCCCGATAGCGACAGCGGAAAATCAACCGGTGAGCGGAAGAGGGTTTGGGGGTACAACGTCTGCGAATTAGCCTGTGGTGGAAGAGTCATGAATAGGAGCAGAATCCATTGACAGATAAGCGAGGCGGGATACGGGATGCGGGATCGGTAAATTTCTTTCATGCCTTCAGTAATAAACCACTTCACATCCAGGGTGTCCCGATTTGAACTTTGCAACCCGCTTGGATGAGATTCTTGTATTGAATATTTTCACCAGTTTTATGTTCTTCATGTTGTTCAGCACATCGATGTTGCTGATTTTGGTGTTGTAGATCTCGATCACTTCCAGCTTCCTCATGTCACCCAGGTATTTCAGGTTCTTGATGGGTGTTCCTGAGAGTTTCAGGATCTCCAGGTTCCCCAGGTTCGCGATCGGTTTGAGATCTTCCACCTGGGTATTTGCCGCATCAATCTCCACAAGGCTGGTGAGTCCCGACAGCGGAGAAAGGTCACTGATCGCATTTTTGGGGAATCCGAGCCTTTTCAGCCAATGCATCCGGCTGATGGGCTCCAAAGAGGTCACCCGTGTATCGGAAAACCTCAACGACTCCAGGTGGGAGAGAAACACCACTGGCTGAAGGGTGGTAACCGATGGATTATCCTCGATCACCAGGCTCTCCAGGTTAGCGACCTGCTGCAGCTGGAACTTATCCGGATCCCGCTTAAACCCAACCTCCTTGCGGAACACCTCCTGCCACACCTCCGGCAGCGATTTCCACCAGTTGGTGTTTTCATACGTCTGGCTGATCACAAGGCACCCTGTATTTTTTGCCATGAATTCATCGGCCTCCTCTTTGGTGATCCCTGAGTTATCGGCCAGGATCAGTTCAAGCTTTGTCAGCCTGGTGAGAGGAGAAATATCGGTGACCCTGGTATTATCCAAATTCAGGAAGGTGAGTTTCGCCAGCGCCGCAAGTGGAACCACAGAGGTGATCCCGGTAGATTTTACGTTGAGGTAGCTGAGGTTTAGCAGGTCATTCAGCGGATCCAGGGTTGTAACCGGGGTCAGTGAACAATCGAGCCATCTCAGTCTGGGCAGCTCGCTCAATGGAGCGAGCGAGGTAATCGCTGTCCGGCCATTGAAATTCAAGCTGTCAATCGTCATGAGTGCATGCAATTGCTCCCTGGTGGGCGGATCATCCAGGTTCCGGTAGATATAGAAAATTTTCTGCCACTCGTGCGACATTTTTTTCCACCACTCTTCCAGGGATTCTGAGGCAAAGCTGACGATAATCCCGGGGTGATCGATCATAAACTGAACGGCTTTCTCTTTCCTGATCGGCGTTTGGTCGCAATAAACCTTCCGGAGTGCCGGAAGTGCGGCCAGTGGCTCCAGGCTATTTACCTGGGTATGGTTGAAGGTTACCGACTCAAGTGCATCCAGCTCCTTCAGCCCCTCAATGGAATTGACCGGGGTGTCAGAGAAATCAAGCATGGTGAGATTTTTCATTCCGGCCAGCGGAGTCAGATCTTTCACCCTGGTATGGTTCATCCGGAGTTTCATCAAACCCGGAAGCCCGGCGAGGGGATTCAGGTTGGAGATCTCCGTGTTGCTGATATCCAGCACCTCCAGTGCCGGATAACTGGCCAGGATGGAAATATCGGTGATCGCCGTGTTGCTCATATTCAACTCCCTGATGTGGTTGCAATATTTGAGGGGTTCGAGAGAACTCACCTGGGTCCCCGAGATGTTCAGGCTCTCCAGGGCATTCAGGTTTCGAAGCGGCATCAGGTCAGAAACCGGTGCATTGGCCAGATTGAGCGAGGTGAGATTGGAGAGTTTGCTCAGCGGCTCCAGATCGCTTACCATCGCATTGCCCGACAGGTCCATCGCTTTGTTGTCGACAATCTTCAGAAATAGTCCGTAAATCCGGGAATCCCTTATTGGGATAGGAATGCTGTCGACCAGCGCAACCGTATCGTTGTAATTTTCCACACTGCTCAGCATCAATCCTGCCTCCACTTTCAGCTCCTTTCCGAAAATCTCATGCCACTCCTGCGACAGGCCATTCCACCAGTTCCTCAGATCCTCTTTTTCGTTCAACTTAGTTGTGTAGATGCTGACGATCTTGATCTGCTTCTTGTTATCATCGTAGTTGATCTCAATGTAGCGAACCTGGTTGGTATTAACTGAATCGCTGTCGAGTGTCAATCCCTTCAGGGACCGGTTAGCCGTTACTTTAAAAAAAGTTTGTCCGGCATGGTTGCTCATCACACTCACATCCTGCACCTGGTAATCGAATTTCGCCCCTTTGAAGAAAAAGTCCACATCCGTGAGATAAGCCTGAACATCCTTATAGAGGGGAACAAGTCGTTTGGTGTCGAGGTCATCCTCTATTTGTACCTCGCTGTCCCAGAAGAACTTCTGGTAGCTGTCGTTGATGATGGTCTCTTTCTCTTTGACCGTATTCTGTTTATCGGCCAGAAAGTTCAGCGTGCTCTCCAGAAATCTCACGATTTGGGCAGCCTGCTGCCGGTAGACCTCCATCTCCTCTTCAGGAATGGAAGAGGCTGTTGGCTTTTCGGTTTTATCCGTGGTTTTCCCGGTCTCTTTTTTCTGTCCGAATACCGGATTCTGCATCAGACAGCAGCTGATGGCTACAAGCAGCCCCAACGATAAAAGGTAAGGTTTAATTTTCATGGGTGTAATTCCTGATTATTTCTTTTTTCTCCTGGTCATTCATGCGAACCAGGTTCGATATCAGCCATCCTGAGTTGTTCTGGTAGCGGTTGAAATAGGAGACTTCGAAGTACCAGTTGGGAATCTGGAAGAAGTGAAATTTTACGTTGTTGGTAGAGCCAAACTTCAGGTTCCCATCCTGGTACTCTTTCAGGAAGAGCGCAAGCTGGTCGGGATAGTAATCTTTTTCGAGGAAGAATCCGATATTGGCAGGATTGGAGAACATTTTACGCAGGTTCATAAAGTCCAGTTCATGGCTCATCGGATGGAGGAAATTATCTCCGCTGATGCTGTCACCCACGTGGTTAAAATATTTTTCAAAGGCACGGGAAAAAACATTGGAGAGTACCCATTTGTATCCCAGTCGCTCTTTCTCCAGCTTAAAATAGAGGATCATATGGATCTTCTCATGTTTGTAAGTAAACTCCGTACTCACTTCGGCAAACCAGTTGTTGGCATGAAAGTCCAGAAAGAGTGGGTTTTTCTTATTGTTCACCTCCAGGACAAAGATCTCCCTTGTATCACTTGAGATCAGGGGACTGGAGAGGTCAAACAGGATATTCAGATAAGTTCTCCGCAGTTTCGCATCACGGTATTCGCCATCGGTGTAGTAGAGTCGCTTTCCGGCGACATCTTCCTCCCCGTTGAACCGCCGGAAAAACTGGTTGATCTGTTTGGTTTGGGCATAAAGGATCGATTCATCGCCCAGGACGGTACGGATCTGTCCTGACGAAAGGACCGAAGTCAGTAGCAGAATCAGGATTATCGGGAGCTTCTTCATCTGGGTGCAATTATGGATATGGAAAATGCAGCATGCAGCGGGAGGTTGATCTACTACATCCTGCATTTTCATCGGAAGCTAATTTTACTTAGAGGTTTCTTTGACCCGGATATCTCCCAGTAATACATCCCAGAAGCCGATCAAACGACCTCCGATCTGTGTCTCTTTGCGTTTTACATATATGGTGATATCCTTCTTGGTGGTATCCTTATAGACTAGTCCCATTTCATTATCATATCCCTTGAAACTCTGGAAAATGGTAATCACCCCCACGTAGGTTCCGTCGGGTTGACGTTCCAGATCGCTTACATATTGGATCTTATACCACTCAATCACCACCCGGTCATAATTAAGTTGCATCAGCCGGTCGAAATATTCTCTGATCTTGTAATAATGAACTTCAGGGCGTGAAAGGGAGGACACTCCCATTTCACTGCCCGGCATGAAGAGTTCAACGGCACGCTCAATCACCCGCTGAGCCTCCGACCAGGGGGTATCTTTATTACCGATGATGCTGACGTATTTACTCAGGTCGCGGACCTTTTCCAGGGCCAGGCTGTCGATTGCCTGTTTCCGTTGCGGGGAGATGTCATCGCTTTCCTGGGCAAACAGTCCGGCCGACAACAAGACAAGGCCAAATATTACCAATGCTCGTTTCATAAATCTACTATTTAATTAAGTCAAGCTCTTTGATTTTTCCTGATGGATCCATCTGGTAAGAATCCACACTGTTGCGGCTCTCTTTCTGGTCTTTCAGGAAGTTCAAGTAGTTAATAATCGTAGTGGGTTTGTCATAATCAACAACCGATCCCTGGCGGCTGATGATGATCAGCACAGGGACATCGGGGGCGGAGAAGTAGTTGAGGGCTGCATCAATCAGGCTGTTTGCCATACTGGTATTTCCCGCACGGGAGGCATCTGCAATCGACTGGAAAGAGCCCTCCAGTTTGCTCTTCAGTGACATTTCCACAGAGGAGTATTGCCGCATTTCGCTGATCTTCTTCTCCAACCGTGACAGAAGCTCATTGATCTCATCGTCATTGAGATTCTCAGCTTTGATCTTGTCCATCTCATGCTCAAGTTCGTCAGCCGAGAGGTTCTGCTTATTGATCAGTAGGTCGTATAGCTTGTTTCGAGCTACCGCCACTTTTTGCTCCTGCTCCTTCTGGTAGTCGGCATAGGCATTCTTATTCTTTTGCTGTGCCTGAAGGATCAGCTGGTTCAGTTCATCATCTCTGAAATTCTTGTTGATCGCTTCGGAGATGGCTTGAACCTGCTCATCGAAAGTCATCTTGGTGGTTCCGTTGATGATCTCGCGCATCTGCTTTTTGTACATCTCGATCTGTGCTTTCTTCTCTTTCCTTGTCAGTTTTCCTGACGATTTGCAGGAATCGAAGCTCACTGCGACCAGAGCAATGAGTGTGATGACCACAAACTGCTGCCAGCTAACGGTTTTTAATCTGCTTACAATAGTTGCCATGATTCGGGTTATTGAGGTTTGTAAAAAGGGAACTTCACCACTTTTGCTTTCAGGGCTTTATCCCGGATTTTTATAAAAATTTCACTTCCTTCCTTTGCCAGGGCTTTCGGCACATATCCCATACCGATCGCTTTTTTGACGGCCGGGCCCATCGTTCCGCTGGTGACCTCTCCTATCAGCTGACTATGATCATCCACGATTTCGTAACCATGCCGCGGAATTCCCCGGTCGATCATCTCAAACCCTACGAGTTTTCGGGAGACTCCTTCCGTCTTCTGAACTAATAACGTATCCTTATGTATAAAATTTTTCTCATCTGTGAATTTTGTAATCCAACCTAACCCGGCTTCAAGGGGAGAAGTGGCATCGTTGATATCGTTTCCATAGAGACAGAAACCCATTTCGAGGCGAAGCGTATCCCGCGCAGCCAGTCCGATGGGCTTGATCCCAAATTCGGCACCAGCTTCCATCACCGCTTTCCAGATCCATGGTCCATCTTCATTGGCCATATAGATCTCACAACCTCCTGAGCCGGTGTAACCGGTGGCAGAGAGAATCACATCTCTGACCCCGGCAAAGATCAGCTTCTTAAAAGTGTAGTACTCCATGTCGAGGATGGGTATATCCGTTAGCTTTTGCATCGCTTCCAGCGCTTTGGGACCCTGTATGGCGAGTTGGGCGATCTCGTCCGAGGCATTGTAGAGGATCGCTCCCATTTTATTTTGTTTGTTGCACCAGACCCAGTCCTTTTCGATATTGGCTGCATTGACCACCAGCAGGTAGATCTCCTCGTTGATCCGGTAAACTAACAAGTCGTCCACAATGCCCCCTTCCTCATTCGGAAAACAAGAGTACTGCACCTTTCCGTCGTATAGTTTGGAAGCATCGTTAGAGGTGACCCACTGAACAAACTCAAGTGCGTTGGGGCCTTTCACCCAGAATTCACCCATATGGGATACATCGAACACCCCCACCCCATTGCGAACGGTTTGATGTTCGATATTGACGCCTTCGTATTGCACCGGCATATAATAGCCTGCAAACGGGACCATTTTGGCTCGTAACTCTTCGTGAAATTTCGTAAATGCAGTATTTTTCATGGTGTTATAGTTGGCCGTACCAGCTTTCCAGGAAATCGCTGCAAAATTAGAAAAAATAATCGGTGATAATGGTGATGTTCACATTATATAATAACTTTGTCGGATATGATAAACCTGCGACAAAACACACCCCGGTGGCTGATCTTCGTGATCGACATGATGATCGTTTTCACCTCGGTACTCATCGCCTACCTGTTACGGTTCAATTTCGATATCCCGCAGGTTGAACTGGACCCTCTCCCCCAGATCCTTATTTACATGCTGGCCATCCGGGCCGTTTCATTCCTGATTACCAAGTCCTATGCCGGCATCATCCGGTATACCAGCACCGCCGATGCCTTGCGGGTGCTTTTCACCCTGTTTGCCGGAAGTGTTTGGTTCGGTTTGACCAACGTAGGCACGTATCTCTATGACCATACCTTTTTCATCCCCTTCTCCATCATCATCATCGACCTGCTTGCCAGCACCTTTGGTATGGTTACCTTCAGAATGGTGGTGAAGATCGCTTTCCTGGAGTTTCAAAATCCGTTAAGGTCAAAGGTCAATGTGATCATTTATGGCGCCGGAGAAGGTGGGATTACTGCCAAGCGGGTCCTGGACCGGGATGCAGGGACCAAATACAAAGTGCTTGCCTTCATCGACGATGATCCGGCGAAAGCTGGAAAAAAGCTGGAAGGGATCGCCATCATGGGGCCCGACAAGTTGGAGAACCTCCTGAAGACCAATACCATTGCCCATGTTATCCTCTCCATTCAACGGTTTGATCCGGGGAAAAGAGAGCAACTGGTCGATCTATGTCTGAGCCATCATACCAAAGTGCTGACCGTTCCTCCGATGATCCGGTGGATCAACGGGGAGCTGAGCTTCAAACAGATCCGGAAGATCAACATTGAGGAGCTGCTGGAACGGGAGGAGATCCGTCTCGACGACGAGATGATCTCCCGGGAGATCACCGGGAAGGCAATCCTGGTAACCGGCGCTTCCGGTTCCATTGGCAGCGAGATTGTACGACAGCTCGTACGGTTTCATCCGAAAAAGCTGATCCTGGTCGACCAGGCTGAAACCCCGCTCCATTTCCTCGAACTGGAGTGGATGAATAATTTTGCAGCCACGGAGGTGGAGTTCATCCTGGGAGACATCACCAACGAACCGAGGATGGCCGGGGTGTTTGATGCAGCCAGCCCCGATGTGGTATATCATGCGGCGGCCTACAAGCATGTCCCGATGATGGAGGCAAACCCGGTGGAGGCGGTGCTGACTAACGTACTGGGAACCCGCCTCATGGCTGATCTGGCCATCGCCCACAGCGTAAAAAAGTTCATCATGGTCTCTACCGATAAGGCGGTGAATCCTACTTCGGTCATGGGCGCCACGAAACGGATGGCCGAAATTTACATCCAGTCTATCGGCAAGAGTGGCGCAACAAAGTTCATCACCACCCGTTTCGGCAACGTACTGGGATCCAATGGCTCGGTAATCCCCCTCTTCCGCAACCAGATCGAGAGCGGAGGGCCCATCACCATCACCCATCCTGAAATCACCCGCTATTTCATGACCATCACCGAAGCGTGCCGGCTGGTGCTGGAAGCAGGCGCTATGGGTAAAGGGGGCGAAATTTATATCTTCGACATGGGACAATCGGTCAGGATCCTCGACCTGGCCAAAAAGATGATCCAACTCTCCGGACTCACCCTGGGGAAAGATATCCAGATCCGCTACATCGGTCTCCGTCCGGGCGAGAAGCTGTACGAAGAACTGCTCACCCGGGATGAGAACACCATCCCCACCCACCACGAACGGATCCTGATTGCCAAAGTCAGGGAGTACGACCTGGAGAAGGTCAAGCGACATACCACGGAGCTGATCGCCATGACATCTGCACACTCCGCAATGGAGCTGGTAAAGAAACTGAAAGAAGTCATTCCGGAATACCGGAGCCAGAATTCGGTGTATGAGGAGTTGGATGCATGACCCCTCCCCGGCCCTCCCCTTCAAGGGGAGGGAGTAAGAAATGTCCTGTGAGCCGCAATAAATGGCATGTGAGCTGCCATGAATGGCGGCTGTAAAAATCGTAAACCGTAAACCGAAATGATCGTAATCCTTGGTCCAACGGCTTCGGGCAAAACCAGGTTGGCCACCAGGCTGGCTTATGAGCTGGATGGCGAGATTATCTCAGCGGACTCCCGGCAGGTTTACCGCTGTATGGATACCGGTACCGGGAAGGATCTTGGAGAGTATCTGGTCAGCGGGAGAGCGATCCCCTACCATCTGATCGATATTGCAGATCCCGGTTACGAGTACAATGTGTACGAATTCCAGCAGGATTTCCTGAAAGCGTACGATGAAATTACCAAACGAGGGAAATTACCCATTCTCTGCGGAGGAACTGGTTTATATATTGAGTCAGTTCTGAAGGGATACCACCTCCCCAGACTGGAATCCAATCCGGAGCTGGAAACCATGCTTGCCTCGAAATCCACGGATGAGTTGATCGACCTGTTTAACACCCTCAGGGAGCCGCACAACACCACCGATATCCTCGACCGGAAACGGTTGATCAAGGCGATTCGCATCGGCATGCAGGAGGTGAGACAGACCTCACACCACCGGGAGTTTCCGGAGATTCAGGCCACGGTTCTCGGTGTGGCGCCTCCACGACAGGAGCTTCGAAAAAGGATAACCGACCGCCTGTATTACCGGCTTGAACATGGGATGGTAGAAGAGGTCAACCGGCTTCTGGCATCCGGCATCCCTCCGGAAACTCTGGCTTTTTACGGATTGGAGTACAAGTTCATCACCCTCTTCCTTCAGGGGAACCTTACTTACGAGGAGATGGTGGTGCAATTGAACACAGGCATTCACCAATTCGCTAAACGACAGATGACCTGGTTCCGCCGGATGGAGAGAAAAGGGATCCGGATCCGCTGGATAGATCCATCGTTTTCATAGCAGAGACAATCTCCTCGTGTCACTTCGATTTATCAGGAAAAGGCGGCACCTCCGGCAACTCTTCCGGCCAGTTCTCCAGCTCGATCAGAATAAGTTCAATGGCTTTGTTCAGCTGCTGGTCTTCCCCGGCATACTCTTTTGCCGGATCGTTATCTACCCAAACGTCCGGTTCCACGCCAACGCCTTCCATCGCCCACTTGTTCTCTTTGAAATCATAATTGGCAAACTCCGGTTTCTGCAGAGATCCGCCATCAATAAACGGCAATGATCCGCGAATGCCGATGACACCGCCCCAGGTGCGTGTACCAACCAGTTTTCCAAGCTGTAGCTGCTTGAACTGGTAAGGGAAGAGGTCGCCGTCGGAAGCGGAGTACTGGTCAATGAGACAAATCTTTGGCCCCCATAGGAAAGCAATCCGTCCCGGAACCGGATCAGTGTTGCGTGCCATCCGCATGATGACGGCTTCCCGCTGCAGCCGTTCGATGATCATCGGGGAAACATTGCCTCCTCCGTTGCCCCTATCATCGATGATCAGAGCCCGCTTGGTAAGCTGAGGATAGAAATACTTGACAAATTCGTTCAGTCCTCCTGGCCCCATGTCGGGGATGTGGATATATCCCACCTCTCCGTTTGTCGCTTCGTTTACTTTTTTGATGTTATTTTGTACCCAGTTGTAATAGTAGAGGTCTGATTCATCCTCAACCGGTACCACGATGGTCTTATTTGCTCCCTCCGGGGTGGGTTTTCCGTTCACGGTCAGTTCTACCTGCACGCCGGCTTTGTTCACCAGAGCCTGGTAGATATCGTTCATCTCTTTTGTGGAGAGGCCATCCACGGCGATGATGTAATCCCCATCCGAAACATCCACTCCCAGTTCAGTCAGAGGGGAGCGGTTTTTCTTCGACCAGTTCTCTCCGATGAGGATCTCCTCAATGCGGTAATATCCCGATTTGTCACGAGAGATGGTTGCTCCCAGCAAGCCGAGTTTGATCCGTTCCGGCTTAGGCTTGTCCCCTCCGCTGACGTATGCATGCCCCACATTCAGCTCACCCACCATCTCACCAATGACGTAATTCAGGTCGTTCCGGTTATTCACATAAGGAACCAGGGGTGCATATTTTTCCCGGATGGCATCCCAGTCAACCCCATGCATGTTAGGCGCATAAAAGAAATACTTCATCTGCCTCCACGACTCGTTGAAGATCTGGTTCCACTCGGTTTTCAGATCAACCATGATCCTCATGTTCGAAAGGTCTACGTAATCCTTGACGTCGATCTTGGATTTAGGCAGATCGATCACGGCATATTTGTCCCCTTTTTCGAGCAGCATCTTTTTATGGTCAGCGGCAATCTCGTAGTTCCCGTAATCACCCAGTTCCGTCTCCTTCTTATCCTTGAGGTTGAAAAAGCAGAGGGTAGGTTTGTCCCCACGTTTGCTCTTCACATAATAGACATTGTCGTCAATCGCAGTAACCCCCCAATAGATTCCGGCATCGATGGGGAGCGCCACCGTCCGGAAGGTAATCCCGTCCAGATCTACCTTGATATCCACCGGCTCTTTCGCTTTCCCGTCTTTCGTATTTCCATCTTTCGTATTTCCGTCCTTACCTTTTTCATTCTCTTTGTCCTTCGTCCCTCGTCTCTCGTCCTTCGTCCCTCGTCTCTCGTCCTTCGTCCCTCGTCCATCGTCCTTCTCCTCTTTTACGGAGACCTCATCATTTTCATAGGCAAAGGGTGATGGCGTACTTTTCGCCAGGGTAACAAAGTAGATCTTGCTCATGTCGTTGTAGGCGTGGTTCCACTCCGTCCAGCTGTAGATCGGGTTAAAATCCCTGTTGGAGGTAAAGAAGAGGTATTTCCCATCGGAAGAGAAGGCAGGATCTCCCACATCGTACCAGCCGTCGGTGACAGGAGCTGACTTTTTAGTTGCCAGTTCATATATATAGATCCTGGATTCTCCCCGCTGGGCCGGTTGGGTATAGGCAATCCATTTGCTGTCGGGCGACCAGGCATAGTCGCGGTATTCAAATTCTTTCGTTTCCGCGATCACCGTCACCTCCTTCGTTTCAATGTCCACATATTGCAGCCGCAACATCTTATCGCTCCAGAGCAGCTTTTTACTATCGGGCGACCATACCGGGAAATATTTATAGGTATCGGCATCCTTCGTGATCTGGACCGGCGGTTCGGTCCCGTCCTGGTTGATGATGTAGATCTCATCCTCTCCGGTCTGATCAGAGATGAAGGAGAGGTACTTCCCATTGGGCGACCAGGCTACATCGCGGTCATGCACTCCGGATGAGAGGGTCAGGTCCTTGGTCACACCGGATGTGACCGGTACCGTAAAGATATCTCCGCGGGCATCGAATCCCAGCCGTTTCCCATCCGGAGAGATGGTGAAGGAGTTGATGATCTTGCTGGCATCCTTCAGCTGGTTCCGGCCGGTGATAAAGTCGTTGGCAATGCAGATATCCACTTTCGTGGATTGCTCGGCAGCCAGGTCAAACAGATAGATATATCCACCATTCTCGTAAGCAATGGCGGCATCACCCAGGGAGGGAAACTTCACGTCGTAGTGGGTATAGTTAGTCAGCTTCCGGGTCTCTTTGGTCTTCAGGTCATAGACAAACAGGTTCATGGTCCGGTCGCGGTCGGAGCAGAAGTAGATCTTATCCCCTTTCCACATCGGGAAGATATCCTGGGCCGGATTGTTGGTCAGGTTCTCCGTTGTCTTCTTTTCAAAATCGTAGATCCAGATGTCGTCGGCCATGCCCCCCCGGTAATATTTCCAGGTGCGGAATTCACGGAACACCTTATTGTAAGCCAGCTTCGTTTTATCCGGCGAGTAGCTGCAAAATCCCCCCACGGGCAGCGGAAGTTCCTCTGAGAGGCCTCCCTCCCTGCTGATCAGAAAAAGCTGTCCTTTAAAACTGTTGAACGACTGTTTTCGCGAGCGGTAAACGATATTGTCATCATCCCGCCAGGTCATCACGATGTTGTTGGGCCCCATCCGGTCGGAGATGTCATCCCTTCCCAGGGTAGCTGTATAGGTTAATCTTACGGGGACACCCCCCTCAGCGGGGATCCGAAAAACCTCGGTATTCCCATCATACTGTCCGGTGAAGGCGATATTTTCCCCATCCGGCGAGAACCGGGCAAACATCTCATATCCATCGGAATCGTTAGTCAGCTTGCGGGCTACACCCCCGGTTTTCGCAACGGTATAGAGATCTCCTGCATAGGAGAAAACGATCTGATCGCCGTAGGTGGCAGGGAAACGTAATAACCGGGCTTCTTCCTGTGCGTGGGTCAGTCCAAGAAACAGGAAAGCCAGAAAAGTGAAAGCAATTTTTTTCATGATCATTAGATGTAGGTGAAACGTTTATAAAAGCCCAAATTTATTCAGAAAAAAAAGAACAGGAAAGGATTTTCGATGTTTATATTCGTCTTGTTAAAAATTGTACTTTTGGAGTGAAAATTTCAAGACCCCTCTTTATACCCCCTCTAATCCCTAATCATTTATGGCAATTGAAGTATATTTTGACGGTGGAAAAAAAGTAAATGCATTGGTAAAATCAAAATCCGGATCGTTGTTCCTGAAGATTTTCCGGAGAAGTATGACAATGCGTTGATCAATGCGGCCTCTTTGTGCGCTGTTAAGAAACATATGTCTGATAAGATTGAACACGAAATCACGGTGGTTAGGGAATGAGGGACGAGGGAGGTAAAACGTAAGACGTGGGACGTGAGAAGTATGACCGTATGACTGTATGACCAAAATTGAGAATCATGAAATCTAAAAAAGGCTTTTCCTCCACCTCAGTACATGGAGTGAGTGAACGTGACAAACTGGGCAGCGTTGTAACGCCCATCTACCAGACCTCTACCTTCTTTTTTAAAAGCGCCGAAGATGGCGCCAAATGTTTTTCGGGTGAGAGCGACGGTTTCATCTATACCCGGCTGGGCAACCCTACCATCGATGAATTTGAGGCGACTATAGCCGCCCTGGAACATGGTTTTAACGGGATCGCAACCTCATCGGGGATGGCCGCGGTAAACACCGTTTACCTGACCTTCCTCGGGCAGGGCGATCATGTGCTTTGCCACAACGCACTTTACGGGCCTTCGAGAGGGATCCTGGAAACGGCCTATCCCAAATTCGGCGTGGGATCAACCTTTGTGGATACCACCGAGTTGAAGAATGTGGAAGAGGCAATCCGACCCAATACCCGGTTGATCTTCCTCGAAACCCCGGCAAATCCCACCATCGGGATCTGCGATATCGAAGCAATTTCCCGGCTGGCTCATCAACGGGGTATCAACGTATGCGTGGATAATACATTCTGTAGTCCATACCTGCAAAACCCATTGGATCTGGGTGCAGACATCGTCCTCCACTCCCTGACCAAATTTATCAATGGCCATGCCGATATCGTAGGCGGCATTGTAGTCCCAAAGTCTGAGGAGGATTATGAGAAGCTGAACTATACCATGACGAACTTCGGATTTAACATGGACCCGCACCAGGCATTTTTAGCCCGCCGGGGGTTGAAAACCCTGGGAATCCGGATCGACCGTGCCCAGGAAAATGCCATGAAGGTGGCTGAATATCTTGAATCCCATCCCAAAGTTGCATGGGTGAAATATCCGGGCCTCAAAACGCATCCCCAATACGAACTGGCCGGAAAGCAGATGCGTGGTCCGGGGGCTATGATCAGTTTCGGGTTAAAAGGCGGCTATGAAGCCGGCAGGAAGCTGATGAACAACGTGAAGTTCTGTGTGCTGGCGGTTTCCCTGGGTGGAATTGAGACGCTGATACAACATCCCGCTTCAATGACCCATTCGAAGCTCTCTGATGAGGCCAAGCAGAAGGGAGGCATCACACGAGAGCTGGTGCGGTTATCCATTGGTATCGAAGAGGCAGAAGATATCATTGCTGACCTGGAACAGGCGATGGAGGCAGCATAGGAGAGGGACGATCGAGCTATCAATCATTTTTTTGTAAGTTTGGTGTGTTACTTTAATCGATATGACCCGGACTTCTAAAATACTATTCACCATTCACTTCTCCCTATTCACTTTATTTTCGTCTGCCCTGTTTCCGCAAAAGGTGGCCCTTGTGCTCTCCGGTGGAGGCGCCAAAGGAGCCGCGCATATCGGCGTGATCCGTGCCCTGGAGGAGCAACAGGTTCCCATCGATTACGTAGTTGGCACCTCCATCGGAGCTATTGTGGGCGCACTCTATGCCATCGGTTATACTCCGGATGAGATGGAACTGCTGATGAACTCTGAAGAGTTCAGCCGATGGTCAGCCGGTGTAATCGAAGATAAATACCGGTACTATTTCAGGAATGACGATC
Source organism: Bacteroidales bacterium (assembly GCA_016783905.1). Classification (GTDB taxonomy): domain Bacteria; phylum Bacteroidota; class Bacteroidia; order Bacteroidales; family FEN-979; genus QYOJ01. The sequence goes on from JADHVQ010000005.1 coordinate 21,024, forward strand.
CCAACGCCTCGTGGTTCTCCCTTGATTTCAATCCGAAGAAAAAGCTGACCACCGCCCTCCCTACCAACCTGATCAATCCATATGAGATTGATTTTGAATTCATGCGGCTGCTTGCCCCAGCTTCAGCTGCCTGTGGGTATAATTTTGATAACCTGATGATACCGTTCCGTTGCGTTGTGGCCGACATTGATTCTACTAAACCACTGGTGATGAGCAGGGGGAACCTCAGCACAGCCGTCCGCGGCTCCATGTCGATCCCACTGATTTTTAATCCATTACAGTATGACGGCAAATTGCTTTTCGACGGAGGCATGTATAATAACTTCCCGGCGAATGTGGCCCAGGAGGACTTCCATCCGGATGTGATCATCGGATCAAGGGTGGCCCAACGATACGCCAAAGCAGACCCCGATGATGTGGTTAGCCAGCTGATGACGATGCTGATGGAGCGTCAGAGTGACACCATTACCTACCCAAACTCTGTGATGATTGTCCCGTCGATCCCCAAGATCAACCTGCTGGATTTCACCCAGACCGATATCCTGGCCGACAGTGGCTATATAGCCGCTATGGCAATGATCCCGGAGATCCGCAAACTGATCAGAGACAGCCTCTCCGCCAGTGACCTTCTCCGGAAACGAACTACTTTTAAAGGAAAAGAGCCTAAACTGGTGTTTGATTCGATCATCGTGAAGGGACTTTCCAAGGCTCAGACACAGTATCTTCAAAAGGTACTGAAGCACAGCAATGAGACGGTGACCATCAATGAGCTTAAAAAATCCTATTTCCGGTTCATCGACGAAGGATTTGCAAAGACTATCTTTCCGGTGGCCAGGTACAACCCTGAAACAGGCTATTATGATCTCTACCTTGATGTTCAGAAAGCGCCCAATTTCAATGTACAATTCGGAGGGAACCTCTCTCTTGGGACCAGCAATGAAGGATTCGTTCAACTACGATACAGGTACCTTTGGAACCACGCTTTCCGGGTGCTGGCCAACGGGTACTTCGGCAGATTTTACAACTCGGTGAAGGCAGAAGCACGCATTGATTTTACCTCAAAGCTCCCCAGTTATCTTGAACTCTATTACACCTATAACAGCTACAACTATTTTAAAAACACCATCTACTTCTTTGACGACCTCACCCCATCTTACATCAAGCAATGGGAGAGTTTCACTTCACTAAGTGGAGGGATTCCCATCACCAACAAAGGAAAGCTGAATATAGGATTGATTAATGCGATTACTTCATCTGATTACTACCAATCGAATGATTTCTCCCGTCTGGACACGGCCGATCAGACAAAATTCAACTTTTTCAGCCCGCGGGTCTGTTTCGAACTGAATAGCCTGAACCGCAAGCAATACGCAAATGCAGGAGCCCGTCTACGCCTCACTTTCTCTTACATGAACGGACGTGAAGTCCTCATCCCCGGCTCCCAATCAGTCAACAAATCCGAGCATACGCAGTTTCACGAGTGGCTGGAGATCAGGGCCTTTTACGATAACTATTTCGAAACGATTGGCCCTTTGAAGCTAGGTTTCTTTGGAGAGATTTGCATAACCAGTCAGCCCCTCTTCCTGAACTACACCTCCACCATGATGTATGCTCCGGTATTTCAGCCACTTCCTGAGATGCAAACCTTGTTTCTGCCCCAGTTTCGAGCCACCAATTACCTTGCAGGAGGACTGAAAGCCATCCTGAAAATCTATAAAAACCTGGAGTTCAGGACAGAAGGCTATATCTTTCAGCCCTATCAGCAGATCCTGCAGAATCCGGCCGATTATACTCCCTTCTATGGTCCGATCCTGAGTGACCGCTCGTACATTTTAGCTGCCACCGTAGTTTACAATACCTTTCTGGGACCTCTGAGCGCCGGTATCAGTTACTACGATAGACTCCAGGAACCCTTTACCTTTAATCTCAATTTCGGATATATCATCTTTAATCGCAGTGCCTTACCCTAATCATTGCTTTTTTGATTTATTAGAATAAATGCTATTTTTGCATTGAGTATCTCAACTTACCGGCATTGTTCGGAACCTTTATACCATTTATATGACGTTTGTTAACTCATGGAAAACAAAGAGCACACCAATCAGAATCCTGATCTGGAACAGGATCCAGTTCAGGAGGAGAATTCTTCACCTGTTGAATTAACGGAACCCACTACAGAAAGCCCAGAAACCGTTCTGGAAGCAACTGATTCTACCGAAGAGCAACCAATCTCACCTGACGCAGCTGAATCTGAAACTCCCGCTGCACCCATTGGAGTAACCATTCCTGAGGAAAAAGCTTCTCCCGGTGACATCGAGGAAGAGGAGGATCTCAATCAATATGACCAGGAACAGCTTCTCGAATTACTTGAGGTTGCGGTAGCTGAACCAGATCTCAATCTGGTAAAAACCCGGATTGCCCTGATCAAAATGGCGTTCATGAAAAAGCGGGAAGAGCTACTTGAACAAGTTGATCTGGAGGAAAACCCGGATGAGGGAACCTCCAGGAGACCTGACCAGGATGTACTCGATGCCCGTTTTGATGAGCTTTTCAGTATCTACAAAGCAAACAAAAGCCGCTTCATGGCGGAACAGGAAAAGCTTAAGAAGGTGAACCTGGAGCGGAAGAACCAGATCCTTGAGAAACTTCGAAACCTGATCAACTCAGAGGAGACCCTGAAAAAAACTTACGATGAGTTCAAGGTATTGCAGGATCAGTGGAAAGAGATTGGGATGGTACCCCGGAACGAGATCAACAACCTTTGGCAGAATTATCACTTCCTGGTTGAAAAGTTTTTCGAGAAGGTCAAACTGAATAAAGAGCTCAAAGATCTGGATCTGAAGAAAAACCTGGAAGCCAAGATTGCACTGTGCGAAAGAACCGAGGAGTTATTACTTGAACCATCTATCCTGAAATCGTTCAAGCAGTTGCAGAAGTTTCACGACGAATGGAAGGAGATCGGCCCGGTTCCAACAGATAAAAAGGATGAAATCTGGGAGCGTTTCAAGAACGCTACCGACAAGATTAACGAACGTCGCCGGGAGCATTATGCAGACCTTGAAAAGGAGCAAAACAAAAACCTGGAAACGAAAAATGCATTGTGCCTGCAGGCTGATGAGCTACTGACCATACGGAACGAGACCGTCAAAGATTGGCAGGAAAATACACAGAAGGTCAACGAGTTACTGAATATCTGGAAAAGCGTGGGACCAGTTCCCCAAAAACACAACGCTGAGATCTGGACCCGGTTCAAAAGTTGTATGGACACATTCTTCGCCAGCAAAAAGGAATTTTTCGACCGGGTGAAGGACCAGCAGATGCACAACTACAACCTTAAAGTGGACCTCTGCGTACAGGCAGAGGCGATCAAGAACAATACCGACTGGAAAAAGACGACCAATGACCTCATCCGTCTCCAGGGAGAGTGGAAAAGAGTTGGGCCGGTGCCCCGGAAGCATTCTGACAAAATATGGAAACGGTTCCGGGCTGCCTGTGATGAGTTCTTCCATGCGAAATCAACCTATTTTGCCAACATCCACACCCATGAAGAAGAGAACATGAACGTGAAGGATGAGTTGTTGAAGAAGCTCAAAACACACCAGTTTTCTGATGATAAAAATAAAAACCTGGAGGATCTGAAGAATTTCCAGCGGGAGTGGACTCAAACAGGCCATGTCCCTATCAAAGAACGTGACCGGTTGCAGAATGAATTCCGGAAACTGGTAAACGAACATCTTGATAAGCTGAAAATAAGTGAAGTAGAGATGACTACTGTGAGTTATCAAACGAAGATGGAATCGATGAAGAATGATCCACAGGCGAGAAGGTTGATCAGCCGTGAACGGGACAATATGATGGGAAAGATCAGCAAACTCAGGGATGATATTAACCTGTGGGAAAACAACATCGGTTTCCTCGCCGACTCCAAAAATGCCAACATCCTGAAAACCGAATTTGAAAAGAAGATTGAAATGGCAAAAAGTGAGTTGAAAGTGATGGAGGCGAAGCTGAAGATACTGCGACAGCAATAACGTAGGACGTGAGACGTGAGACGTAAAACATATATCCAGTTATCTAGTAATCCAGCATCCAGCATCTAGCATATGGCTGGTAATTCCATAGGAAAAAACCTCGTGCTGACCACCTTTGGTGAGTCGCATGGAGCCGCTGTTGGTGGTATACTGGATGGATTCCCTTCGCTGATAACCATTGACCTGGCATTTATTCAATCCGAGATCAACCGGCGGAATCCGGCTAAGTACCCGTTTGCTACGCCACGCAAAGAGGACGATAAACTGGAGATCCTTTCCGGTGTTTTTGAGGGCACTTCAACCGGGGCGCCAATCGCTTTTCTGGTGAAGAACCTGGATCAAAGGCCTGAAGATTACGACCATCTGAAAGATCTCTACCGCCCTTCCCACGCTGATTTTACGTATGAAGCGAGATACGGGATACGGGATCCGAGGGGAGGGGGGCGTGCATCGGCGCGTGCCACACTGGCTGTGGTAGCCGGAGGAGCTTTTGCCAAGCTACTCCTCTCCCTGCAAAACATCTCGATCACCGGGTATGTATCACAAATTGGTCCCCATGCGTTGCCTGAAGGATTCACTCTGTCCGACAGGGCCCTGGTAAGGCTTTCTCCGTTGTCCTGTCCACACGAGAAGACCACCCAGAAGATTCTTGATTACCTGCATGGTTTGAAACAAGAGGGAGACACCGCCGGCGGCGTGATTTCCTGCATCATCCAAGGAGTACCCGCCGGTATCGGGGATCCTGTATTTGACAAACTCCAGGCCGACCTGGCCAAAGCGATGCTGAGCATCAATGCCGTGAAGGGATTCGAGTATGGTTCCGGATTCAAAGCTGCCGGGATGAAAGGCTCCGAACACAACGATGAGTTTATCCTGGAAGAGAACCTGATCAAGACCAGAACCAACCACTCCGGAGGCATTCAGGGCGGAATCTCCAACAGAATGGATATCACCTTCAACGTGGCCTTCAAACCCATATCCACCCTGAGTATGGAGCAGCAAACCATCAACAGGGACGGCGACCAGATCACCTACAAGGCCGAAGGGCGTCACGACGTTTGCGTGGTTCCGCGGGCCGTACCGATCGTAGAGGCGATGGCAGCACTCACGTTAGCTGACAAGTTGAGGCAAGTTTGACAAGTTGGTCAGGCAGTCATACGGTCATTAGGAATATAATTTAATGAAAAAGAAATATATTACAGCGGAAGAACTTGAAAGAAGGTTCGAAGCGGCTGAAGACATTTCTGAATACCTGGATTTGCAGAATGCTGAGCGGCCTGGACTGGATCAGCGGCGAGTCAGTGTTGATTTTCCAGCATGGATGATCCAAAAATTAGACCTGGAAGCAAAACGGCTGGGGGTAACCAGGCAATCTGTAATCAAGTTCTGGATCTCTGAAAGGCTCAAACTCTCAGGTATTTAAGGAATCTCTTGTGCCAAGCGCCCTGTGCCTTAATTTCGCTACCTCGCTATTTCGCCTCACTACCTCGCTTCTTATTTTCTGAAGCTAATATACATCCCCACAAATGTCAACATGGAACGGATGTTTAAGCGCCGGGGATTTCTTTATAAACACCGGAGGATTTTTTATGAATGAAGGAAAATTCGTATCTTTGATTTAAAGCAGGAGTGGAAATATGGGCTCAAATAGTGCTATTCTGTCAAAACTGAAACCACAGTATTTTTGGGATGTCGATATCTCCAGATTACATGTGTCCTCCGGGAACCGATTGATCATCGAACGTGTTTTTACTCTGGGAGATCTTGATGACATGAACCTGGTGATCCATTTCTATGGAAAAGACCAGGTAGTCAAAATTTTGAGCAATCTCCCCTATATCGATCCAAAGAGCTTGAACTTCATTGCAAAACTTTTCAATAAACCCATTGAGGAATTCAGATGTCATCAACAGAAGCAGTCGAAGCCCCAACACTGGAGCTCATAAAATCCCTGCAAAGCAAACCCTATCTTCAGGGATTTCACCTGGTTGGCGGCACAGCTTTGGCTTTGTATCTGGGTCACCGGAAATCAATTGATATCGACCTGTTCTCCAATTTTGATTTTGATTCTTCAGAACTACTCGAACAGATTCACCAGGATTTTTCCTATCAGTTGTTTCATACTGCCTCTAATACACTCAAGGGTTGCATTGGGAATATAAATGTTGACATACTGGCTCACCGCTATAAAGTAATCGTCGAACCAAATGTGATTCAGGGAATCAGACTCCTGTCTGAAAGGGATATCATTGCCATGAAACTCAATGCCATCTCAACCAGTGGCCAGCGATCGAAAGATTTCATTGACATATTTTACCTTCTCAATAAATTCAACATCAGGCAAATGCTTGATTTTTATACAGAGAAGTACAACCAGCAAAATGTAGCATTTATCCTGAAGAGTCTGATCTATTTTGACGATGTTGATCTGGCCGATTGGCCAGTTTTGATTGAGAATCCCAAATTAAAATGGGTGGATGTCAAAAAGCGAATTGAGAAAGATGTATTGGATTATGTACGAAATGCATAACCATTAACTACTTACCATTTCGCTGTTTCCAATAGAACGCGGATTACACAGATGCCTTCGGCAACGCTGATCAACGCTGATTTCTGATCCGCGAGTATCAGCGATTCATCCGCGTCATCCGTGTGCTATCAACTATCCGAAAACTAAAGTACGATCTGAAATCCGCCAATATGAAACAGATTTACAAGCGCCGGGGATTTTCTTATAAACGCTGGTGGAAAATTGATGAATGCAGGCGGACTAGCGGACAAGCGGACAGGTTGGACAAGTTGGACAGGTTGGTCATTTGACTATTAGCTTCCGTGAGAGGATAAAATCATTGCCCTTAAGTTCAACAAGATAGATTCCTGGGATATACCCGGAGCAATCAAGAACGATGTTCCCGGTTGAAAGATCGGTTTCAGTTTGCCAGACTTTCTTACCTGTCAAATTTAAAATAGTAAGAGTCGCGGGTGAGGTATGCTGGAGTGGTTGAAACGAAAGAACCGCCCGGGTCATTGCAGGATTTGGACGAATGAACAGGGAGGATGGGATGGGGCTGTGTTGTTCATGTACATGGAGAAAATAGTCATAGGAGACATAGGCTCCGTTTTCCGTACAGCAAAATAGCGCGATCGCACTCATCGATGGATTATGCGTGACCTGGTTGATGATCAGATTGGGTAGATTGTCATTGATGAATGTCAGAGAAGCTGTTTCGGGATGATACCAGGCAACTCCCTGTTCAGGTGAAGCCGCATTGTTTCCCCACCCGACAAACACATTGGCATAATCAAACCCAACACAGCTCATTTCCGTAGACCAGAATTCAACCTCCCAGGTCTGCCCGAAATCAGGGGAAGACCATAAGCCAGATGAGTAACTTCCATCGGGGAAGATACCGTAAAGGAGCCCTTCCTGATCAAAACCGAGGCAACTGATCATCGGACTGCCGGGACTCAGTGTCCATGTATTTCCCGAGTCATCCGAATACCAAACTCCATACAGATTATCCATTTCGGAAACCACATAATGGTTCTCATAGGTATCCATCGTAACGATGGCCTTGTTGTTAAAAGTGTCTATGGGTGTCCAGGTCAACCCATCAGGAGATGTGAGAAGCCCCAAGTGATGCCCGATATAATAGGGTTGTTCACTTTCACTGTAATAGATAAAATTTGGACTATCAATAAATTGAATCAGTTCAAACTGATCGGAAACGGGATTGTACTGATAGATTCCATCGGAATCCGTGCCATCGCCCATGATGACCAGGATGTTCTCCCCGTCGAGATAACAGGCATCGAGAACGGGCAGCATTGCCGGATGATCTGTCCAGGTTTGCGAAACGAGATCGTACAAATACAATCCGCCATCATGACAAATACCCCAGTGCGGGTGCATATCAAGGATAAAACATATCCGGTTAGCCTGGATTCCTTCTGGGCCAAACGGGGACCATATGGCATACCCCTGCAGAGAAAGCAGGAGCAGCAGGAAGAATGCACATTTTTTCATATCTAAGTCATTTAATATAAAACATATGCCGTTCCTTCAAAGGTAAGGAAAAATTTTTATATAACGCACTCATTCCGGTAATCCGAATGAACTAGATTTACTTTGAAATTAAACAATAGCACGCGGATGACGCGAATAAACGCTGATCATCGCGGATAAAAATCTGCGGAAATCAGCGTTGCCGAAGGCATCTGTGTCATCAGCGTTCTATTAGAAAAGAGCGAAACTTGCTGCGAGGAGTCCTGAGTCTTCGGGACGACGTGGTAATGGTTAAATTTGGCAACAAATTCTAAATTCTAACTTCTGGCTTCTAACTTTAACCTGGTTCCTGCTGGCTCAGGCAATGCCAGCTCCCCAGTCCCCAGATGATCTCTACCGAATCGATCCCCACCACCTGGCGGTCGGGGAAACAGTTCTCCAGGATCGACAGCGCCACATCATCTTCGCGGCAACGGTAGGTAGGAACGATCACCGAATGGTTGGTGATGTAGAAGTTAGCATAGGATGCCGGCAGGCGTTGATCTTCGTAAACGACTGGTTTGGGCATAGGTAGTTCAACAACATCCAGTTGTTTTCCGTTCAGCAAGCGAAATCTCTTCAGCTTCTTCAGATTCTCTTTTAAAGGTTTATGGTTCGCATCCAGCTTATTGGGCTCCACCATGGTAATCACGGCATCTTCCCTGAAAAAGCGGGTCACATCATCGATGTGGCCGTTGGTATCGTCGCCGTCGATCCCTTCATCCAGCCACAGGATCTGATCCACTCCGTAATAGTTATGCAGGTACTCTTCGATCTCATGCTGGAAAAGGTTGGAATTGCGGTTTTCGTGGAGCAAACAGGCGGTTGTGGTGAGCAGGGTCCCCTTGCCGTTGACCTCCACCGCCCCTCCCTCCATCACGATGCCGGGATAAAAGACGGGAATATCCAGGTATTGACCCACCAGCATCGGAATTTTATCATCCAGGTCGTGAGGGTATTTGTCGCCCCAGGCATTGTATCTCCAGCTGACAATCACTTTGGGATCCGTAGCTTCCGGATTGATCAGGAAAACCGGACCATGATCACGGCACCAGGCGTCATTGGTGGGATTGAGGTAAAAGGTGACCCGTTCCATCTCCACCCCGATTTTCTCAAGATCCTTCGAAACACGCTCCTGTAGCTTCTTGTCCCTGATGTTGATGCACGCCTGCTCCCCTTTTGCGATCTCCTTGATAAAGCGGTTGTAATGGGGATAAATCATGGGGAGCGTCCCGGGCCAGGAGTAAGAGGCTCCATGGGGATAACTCAGCCATGTAGCCCGGTGCGGTTCCCACTCGGCCGGGAACCGGTAACCGAGCTCTTTGGGCGTATATTGCTCGAGATCAAACATTTCGCTACTTATCTATATACCTCCTCAATATCGACCCATAACTATCAATCCTCCGGTCCCTTAAAAACGGCCAGTGGACACGGATCTCATCGATCCGGGATAAATCGAGTTCCTGCACGTGGATGACTTCATCCTTGTGGGGTGCCTGGTAGAGTATATCACCCATGGGATCTGAGATAAATGATCCGCCCCAAAAATTCATCGCTCCCTCTATTCCTATCCGGTTGACAGCCACAACAAACACCCCATTGGCTACCGAATGTCCTCGTTGTACTGTTTGCCATGCCTGGAATTGCTGGCGGTTGGTCTCTTCATCCTGGGAAACAGCCCACCCGATAGCTGTGGGATAGAAAAGGATCTCGGCGCCTTTTAAACTAGTGATGCGAGCCGCTTCGGGATACCACTGATCCCAGCAGATAAGAACTCCCACTTTGGCATATTTGGTATCGAATACCTGGTAATCATCATCCCCGGGAGTAAAATAAAATTTCTCATAGTACCCGGGATCGTCAGGAATATGATGCTTGCGATATTTTCCAAGATAGGCACCATCGGCATCAATGACAGCTGTAGTGTTATGATATACACCCTGTGCCCGTTTCTCAAATAGCGAGGCGATGATGACCACCTTCAACTCCTTTGCCAATTCCTGAAATAACTTCGAGGTGGGACCCGGAACTTCTTCGGCTAGGGAAAAATAATCATAATTCTCCTCACGGCAGAAATAGAGGGAGGAGAATAGCTCCTGGAGGCATATGATCTGAGCGCCTTCTGCCGCGGCTTCCCGGATCTTCCCGGAAGCTTTTTCGATGTTGGCCTGCTTGTCGACCGAACACGACATCTGGATCAATCCGATCTGAACATGTTTTCCCATACATAAGTAAAAGAAATCACAGTAAAGGTATAACAAATTCACCTATCTTTGATGAAATTCCCCACCATGCCAGGCATTTCCAAAATGATCCCTCGCCTTCTCATCCTGATCCTGTTTGGGTTCCTTTTCAAAGGGACAGGAATCCTTGTGGCACAGGAATCCTGTACAGTGGAACTGGATAAGAAAGACGAAAAGAGCTTTCAGGCCGGAGTGACTGCTTTCAAGCGAGGGAATTATATCCAGGCGATCCAGGTGATGCGCGATCTGGTAAACCGCTATCCGGATCTGGCGGATGCCTGGTTCATCCTCGGCAGCTCTTATGTCAAGCGGAGGGACTCCGATTTCAGCCAGGCTGAGGATTATTTCCGGAAAGTGGTATCTATCTGTCCTTCCTACGATCCCTACGTTTACTATTACCTGGGAGAAATTGCATACAGCAACGAAGATTTTGAAGCCACCGTGGCGCATCTTACCGAGTTTCTGAAAGATGTGGATAAGATCAAAAATGATGCGGATTACAACCGGGCGGTCAGCTTGCTCGATTACTCGAAATTCTACCAGGAGATGGTCTCAAACCCTGTGCCTTTCCATCCGGCAGTAGTTGAAGGGATCTCCTCCCACGAGAATGAGTACCTCGCCATCCTTAGTCCCGACAACCAAATTGCCATGTTTACCAGGGAAAAGAAGATCCTCCCCGACCGTAACACTCTGCTCCAGACACCGGGGTACAAGGAGAAATTCATGTTCAGCATGCGGGACTTCCAGGGGAACTTTCCGAAGGGTGAGGAGATGCCTGAACCATTTAACATCAATGATAATGAAGGAGGCGCCACCCTGACTGCCGACAACAACATGCTCTATTACACTGTTTGTCAGTACGATAAATTGACGCATTACCTCAACTGTGATATCTATTTTTCAGAATATCACAATGATGAATGGCAGGAAATAAAAAACGCCGGGAACCGGATCAATAGACCAAACTCCTGGGAGTCACAACCCAGTATTTCTACAGATGGATTGATCCTTTTCTTTGTGAGCGACCGTCCGGGCGGCTATGGGGGATACGACATCTACAAAGCCACCAGGAATCCCGCTGGTGAGTGGGGCGCTCCTGTGAACCTGGGCCCTCTGATCAACTCTTCAGGAAATGAAAAATCTCCCTTTATCCACCCTGATGGAAAGACCCTCTACTTCTCCTCCGACGGCTGGATGGGCATGGGAGGCTATGATATATTCTATACCCGGCTGCAGGACGATGGATCCATTAGGAAACCGGAGAACCTGGGATACCCGATCAACTCGCCCGAAGATGAAGTTGGCTTTTTCGTAAGCACCGATGGTACCCAGGGTTTTTTTGCCTCAAACAAACTGAAAGAACAGGGCGGCTGGGATCTCTACTCCTTTGAACTCTATGACAAGGCCCGTCCCGAGAAGGTGCTCTTCATCAAAGGAACGGTAAAAGATGAGAACAGCTTTGAGCCGATCAAAGCGCGGATAGAGCTGAAGAATGTGGAGACCAAAAAGATCAACGAAGTAGCACTTGACACCAACACCGGTAAATACGTTGCGGTGACCCCTTTTAAAAACGACTATATCATGACCATCAAAAAAGAGGGGTACGTCTACGAGTCGAAATACATTTCCAAGGTCGACTCCTTTTTCAAAGCACCTGCCACCGTAAACATGGAGATTCAACCGATTGAACTGGAGAAATCTTACCGCATCAACGACATCTATTTTGCCTTCAACTCATATGAGCTAACCGCCGAGTCGAAGGTAGTGCTCGACCAGCTGATCGAATTTCTGGAACTCAATTCCGCCCTATTCATTCAGATCCAGGGACATACCGATGCTATTGGAAATGATGCCGTCAACCTGGTCCTCTCTGAAAACCGGGCAAAATCAGTCTATGATTACCTTATTACCAACCGGGTTCCCGCCAACCGGCTTACCTATAAAGGGTTTGGGGAGACCCTGCCCCTGGCTTCCAATGATACTGAAACTGGCCGGGCCCTCAATCGCCGAACCTGCTTTGTGATCACCCGGAAATAGTCCTGAAAATTTATATTTCCACCCAACCTTTTTACCCCAACCGTGGTCTATTGTTTACAAATCCAATCGTTTTATTATGAAAATTCTAATCGTGGATGATCATGTGCTGGTCAGAAAGGGATTGAAGGCGCTGCTGATCAGTTGTAATCCCACCTGGGAGGTGCACGAGGCGATCAATGGGATACAGGCCATCATCCAGGCTCCGAAACTCCATCCGGATATTGTACTGATGGATTACTCTATGCCAAAACTGAACGGTAAGAGGGCGGCCAGGCAACTGCTCAAAGAACTTCCGGGGATCAAAATCATCATGATATCCGGGTTCATCTCTTCGGAGAAAATCCATGCGTTACTCCATACCGGAATTATGGGGATCGTATCTAAAACGGCGGGAACCGAAGAGATCCTGGAAGCGATCCATCATGTCATGCAAGGGAAACAGCATCTGACAGTAGAGCCATCGATCCTTGAACCGGATGCAGAGGTCGTGCCACAAAAACGGAAAAAAGGAAAAAAAATACCCAATCCGGGTTTGCTTACTCCCAGGGAGCTGGAGGTGATGCAGTTGATTGTGACAGGCTACAATTCAGAAATGATCACCCAGCAACTGACGATCAGCCACCGGACACTGCATGTCCACAAAGCCAACATCTTCAAGAAATGCAACATTCATTCGACAGCTGAGTTACTGCGGTATGCCTACAAAAATAATTTAGCCTGAAAGTGACACCCTCCTGACTCAACCTGATCAACGTCATTTACAGCCAAAATACCCTCGTGGAAAAGCCCGTCATTCGCTGAGTTCCGTGCAGATAACTAGAAATTACTTAGATTTCATCACCTCTTCTAGTATAAATTATCTACCTGTTTTCTTTCGAAATTAGTAAATCTGCTCTATTGCATTTGCGTTCACCTTCGTCTATTTTTATCTCCTCAAGTTGGATAAAAAAAAAGAGAAATGAACAGCTACATGCTACTGGTATTTTCCTTGATCCTGAACTTCTATGGCCAGGATATGGGAATAGATCTACGGACAATGAATATATACAATCCCATCCAGGAGGAGGGGCTCTTTCTGGGGAGGGGGATGAGTGGGGTGGTGATCACCCTCTCTTCCGGTCACACCGGATCAGATCTGAGGCAGTATATTAGCCAACTCAATGGCAGCCAGCGCGGCGTCGAAGCCCTTGTTCCCGCTCTTGGTACCGGCCCGCTCAATCGCTTGCTCGATGTTGTCGGTAGTGAGGATCCCGTAAATCACCGGGATGCCGGCCTCCAGGCCAACCATAGCAATCCCTTTTGACACCTCTGCTGCTACGTATTCAAAATGTGGAGTAGCTCCACGAATCACGGCGCCCAGGCAAATCACGGCATTGTATTTTCCCGATGTGGCCATTTTTTTAGCCAGGAAGGGGATCTCAAAAGAGCCGGGAGCCCATACGGTCTCAATGTGGGTATCAGCCGCTCCGTGCCGCTTGAGGCCATCCAGGCACCCGGCCAGCAACTTACTGCTGATGAACTCATTAAACCGGGCTACCACGATCCCGAATTTCAGCTCCTTCGCTTCCAGTTTTCCTTCGATTACTTTCATATTGTTGGTTATTTAGTCATTAGTCTTTGGTCATTGGTCATTAGTCATTAGTCATTGGTCATTAGTCATTAGTCATTGGTCATTTTCTTCGTCCTTCGTCTTTCGTCCCTCGTCCCTACATTTCAATCTCCTCCGTAAAGCTCAGCATATGCCCCATCTTATCCCGCTTGGTTTTCAGGTAGAGCCAGTTGTTTTGGTTATGTTTCACTTCGATTGGGATCCGCTCCACGATCTCGAGGCCGAAGCCCTCGATCCCGCTAATTTTCTTCGGGTTGTTGGTGAGCAACCGGATCTGATGGATGTCCAGGTCGGCCAGGATCTCTGCCCCGATACCATAATCCCGCATATCGGCCGGCAGACCCAGAGCCTGGTTGGCCTCTACTGTATCCATACCCTGATCCTGCAGATGGTAAGCTTTCAGCTTGTTGACCAGACCGATCCCCCTACCCTCCTGCCGCATATAAAGCATAACCCCTTTCCCCTCCTGGCTGATCCTCCGCATAGCCATATCAAGTTGCTCACCGCAATCACAACGCTGGGAACCGAACACATCCCCGGTAAGGCACTCGGAATGAACCCTCACCAGCACCGGTTCGCCATTGGTGATATCCCCCTTCACGAGGGCCAGATGATCCTCACCGGTGAGTTTGCTCTGGTAGCTGTATGCCTTGAAATTGCCATACCGGGTGGGGAGATCCACCACCGTGTTGCAGGTAATCAGCTTTTCAGTCCTGCGCCGGTAGTCGATCAGGCTGGCAATGGTGATCATCTTCAACCCGTGTTTCCTGCAATAGGCGATCAGCTCCGGGACCCGGGCCATGGAGCCATCCTCGTTCATGATCTCACAGATCACCCCGGCCGGATAGAGTCCGGCCAGACGAGCCAGGTCAACCGAAGCTTCGGTATGCCCTGCCCTGACCAGTACGCCTCCCTCCCGGTATTCGATGGGGAAGATGTGTCCCGGCCGTGTGAAATCTTTGGCATTGGATTTCGGATCAAGTACTTTTTTGATGGTTCGTGCCCGTTCCTGTGCCGAGATCCCCGTAGTGCACTCTGCCGCATCAATGCTGATGGTAAAAGCGGTCCGGTTCGGGTCGGTATTTTTAGCTACCATCCGCTCGATGTGTAATTCCTCCAAACGCTCCCGCATGACCGGCATGCAGATGAGCCCACCTCCGAACTTCGCCATGAAGTTGATCGCTTCGGGAGTTGCGTTCTCTGCCGCAATCACCAGATCGCCTTCATTCTCCCGATCCTCATCGTCGACGATCACCACCATTTTTCCCTGTTTAAAGTCTTCGATTGCTTCTGGTATTGTGTTGAATTTATGCATGTTAGTTATCAGTTGTTAGATGTAATTAAATAAACCCGTTCCTCGCCAGTGTCTCCAGTGTGACACCGGATCTTATGCCTCCTCCCTTCGTCAACTTCTCCACATATTTTCCGATGATATCGCATTCGATGTTCACCTCTTCTCCTGCCAGTTTACTTAGAATAGTGGTCTCTTCCTGAGTCAACGGAATGATACTCACCGTCAGGGAGCTGTCGTTCACATCTACCACGGTCAGGCTGATCCCGTCGATGGCCACGGAACCCTTCTCCACGATATACCGGAGGATATCTGTCCCGGCTTCAATCCGCAACCATTCGGCATTTTCTTCTTTCCGTCGAGCCAGGATCCGGCCGGTGCCATCAATATGGCCGGTGACCAGGTGTCCTCCCAACCGGTCACTCAAACGTAATGCCCTTTCAAGGTTTACCCTGCTGCCTGATTTTAACCGATGAAACGTGGTCCGGTTCATCGTCTCCGGCATCACGTCCACCGTAAACCTATCTTCATGCAGGGTGGTGATAGTCAGGCAAACCCCGTTGACAGCGATGCTATCACCCACACGCGTTCCTTCCAGCACCCGCTGAGCCTTCACCTCCAGTGCAATGGCCTTCCCTCCTCTCCTGACGGAGCTCACGGCACCAATCTCTTCTATGATTCCTGTAAACATGAGAAATATCCTTCAATCATTATATCTTCTTTCAGCATCTTCATGGAGGATACATGCAACGGTATCGCGTTAGAAATCCTGCGAATCCCTTCACCCTCCAGGATGGTGGGGGCTTTCTTTCCTCCTATGAACTTGGGAGCGATGAATAACATCACCTTGTCGACAATGTTATCTCTCACAGCCGAAAAGGCCAGCGTTCCTCCTCCTTCCAGCAGTATGCTGTCGATATCCATCAATCCCAGGGCGAGCATCAGGTATTCCAGGTCGACCTGCTCATTCTTCTCCGGACACACAATCGCCTGTGCTCCCATCCTCTTGATCTCGTTAAGCTTCGCCGAAGAGGCCTGCTTGGTCACGGCCACAACGGTCAACTGCGGATTGGTGGTTAGCACATGGGAGTCCAGCGAGATTCGGGCCAATGAATCAACCACCACCTTCAGGGGATCCTTGCTGATTTTCCTGCTTCGCCTGGCATCGAGGGTTGGATTGTCTTTCAATACTGTTCCTATTCCAACCATGATGGCTGAAAATTCATGCCGAAGCCTGTGTGCCAGTTTACGCGATGATTCTCCGGAAATCCAGCGGGAGTCACCTGTAGCCGAAGCAATCTTTCCATCCAGGGTCATGGCCCCTTTGAAGAGACAGAAGGGCTTCCGGGTGGTGATAAACTTTATAAAAGCTTCGTTGAGCATAGCCGCTTCTTCCTCCAGGAGTCCGGTCTCCACCATCACTTTTTTGCTCTTCAGGTACTGAATCCCTTTCCCGTTTACTTTCTGATTTGGGTCCTTCAATGCAATCACAACCTTCCGGATCCCCTTTTCCACAATCAACTCCACACAGGGAGGTGTCTTCCCATGGTGTACACATGGCTCGAGATTGAGATAGAGGGTGGCTCCGCGGGGAGATCTGCTGCATGAATTGATGGTGTTAACCTCGGCATGCGGACCACCAAAATATTCGTGGTAGCCCTGTCCGATGATGACGTTATTTTTTACGATCACAGCGCCAACCATCGGGTTGGGATTGACCCATCCAGCCCCTTTCTTAGCCAGCTTCAATGCCAGCTTCATGTATTTAATTTCGTCCTTCATAAAAAAAATAGCCCGGAAATATGAAGCGCATCTCAGCGCATTTCCAGGGCCATATATATCATTATGAGTTGCCTTTTAAAGCAAATCCATTGCCATTCTTCTTCCATCCAGACTATAACTGTCGGCGCCGTAGTTTCAACGGCTCGGTCCCGATCATTCGGGATTCGCGGACTATACCGCCGGTCGGGAATTTCACCCTGCCCTGAAGAAATTAATTTATGTTAAGAACAAAACTCAGGTTTTACCCTGATTGAAAACAGGAGCAAAGATACAATTATATTTAATACTTATTCAATCACCAGTTTTTGTACGATGATCCCGATCAGGCTGCGAGCCTGAACCAGGTAGATTCCGCTTGGGAATCCGTTGAGGTCGATCTGTTTAGTCACAGATGTTTGACCGGCGCCAATCACGTCGCGATGTACATACTTGCCCTGGATAGTGGTGACGGAGAGGGTTGTCTCTAATCCGTTGAGGCCCTTCAGGTTCATCGTCAACGAACCTTTTGTGGGATTTGGCATCAGGAGGAGGCTGAATACCTCTGCCCCGATTTCCGTCACATTCACGTTTGGTACAAAATGGATGTTCACTTCATCTGAAACGGTATCCACACAGGTGGGCCTTGGAGTCGCCGTTAGCGTAAGCGTGACCAGTCCGGAGGCGATGTCGTTGGCTCCCGGGTAATAATATGATGCTGCTACCGTATCCTTCCAGAAATATCCGTCGCCCGATGTGGTCCACAACAGGCTCAGATAGTTGGAAGCCTCTCCGTAACAGTTGATGATCTGGACCGTATTGGAATAGGTGGTGTCGTTGCCTGCAAAAACGACCGGATTCTCATTCACGGTCACGTATGCCGTATCGGTCTTGGTTTGTGACCCGTCATCCACCACACAGTAGTATTTGGTAGATTCCGTTGGGGTGGCCCACGGGCTCTGTTCATTGGATGTAAATCCGGCAGGAATAGAGGCCCAGGAGTAGGTGTAGGTTCCGCTTCCACCGGAAGCTTCTACATCCAGCTGGGTGGAATCTCCAAGGCAGAGTTCATCCGGAGTGGCTGAGACATTTACCGATATAATGTTGGCAAAACTGAACGAGGCGATACGCGTTTTCCAGGAAGCCGATGACATATTGATATAGTACTCCTGGGTATACCAGAAGGTGGCCTCTGCACCCGGATCCACCGACATGCCACTGTAATCTCCCCAACGGCTTGGATTCCCGCTCCAGGTATTGGTCTGTGAGCCACCCCCATTGGCGATCCCACTTTCCTCGTTGGTCATGTTATTCAGACCATCATTGGCCATCCGTCCGGTATAGCGGATGGATGGGAAGAGGGTGGTACTGGAGATCGAGTAACCGAGGGCAATATTTCCGGAAGAATCCATGGCTATGCTGCCCATCCAGCGATAATGGCTATCCGGATTATACGTTCCTTCCTGATGGATGAACCAGTCGTCCGAGGTCTTTCTCAGCTCCCACCAGCGAATCCCGGCGATACCCTCGCCAGCGTTTACCGTTGCATTACAAACCATCGACCAATGATCATTGAACTTCCGGAAAGGAAGGCGGAACATCAGCCGTCCGCCCATGTCATCTAACTTAACGGTGGTATTTTTCTGAGGGATTCCTCCCGGGATATTTCCGGAGAAGGGGGCCACATTCAGAAAACCTGCCAGCGTAAATGTGGAGTTGGCGGTATTGTTCCAGTCTACCAGGAACTCATGGATCCCAATGCGATCGGGGCCGTCGTTGAGGTAAAGGAAGTAGTTGGGGGTACCGGCGGGCGGAAAATCGCTGTCGCAATCGGAAGGCAACAGGCAATAGGCCGCATTTCCCGAACTGAGGGTAAACATTACCATCTCGGCACCCGGATCACCTGCCAGCATGGCATCCCGGTCAAAAGCAATAGCGCCTGTTCCTACATAGTTGATATTCCCGGAGCTGAACCGGTTGATCGACATGTAGTATCCGTCATGCCATACGGCAAGTTTCGGATAGTCGGGCATATCCGTGAATTGAAATCCCCACCTGTACCAGGAGCCAGTTGGGTTGCCTGTCTGAGAAACAGCAACCATTTCAAAAAACGGTCCATTGGGGTAATTAGGTAATGCAAACTGCGAAAAGAGCCAGCGGTCGGCCTGCTCATCGTATAACACAACGGCATCCCCATCGTTGGAGTTGCCCCAGGGACCCGGGAATCCGTTCCAGATGGTCCGGTTAAGCGCAGGGCCCATCACAGACTGACCAGACTTATTGAAGATCTGGAATGATAAATTGACACACTGAAAATAGTGGTTGGGGCCTACCTCTCCATCCGTGTCCGGTGGAACCAGGTAGCCGCTACCCGAGACACCCATAATATTCACAATGGTGGTATCTGTTACCTGATCGCCAAACCAGGATTGCCTTACCGGGTCAAATCCCTGCATGCCATCATCGGCCGGCCGGCCGAACGGATACAGATTGTTTTTCACAACTCCGTCCTTCCAGGTTACATCCACCTCGCCCGGGTCCATCTGTACCATATCCCGCAAAGGTGGTGAAACATCGAAGTAAACAGCATTTGCAACAATGGGTTGGGATATCCCCTCCTGTGCAAAAAGAGTTCCAATGGAGATAACCATCCCCAGGAATAGAAGAAATAATTTTTTCATGATCAAGATTTTAATGAAACCAACAGCAAAGATAGGAAAAAAGATGTAATTTTATCTTTTCAAATCGCCTTTCATTATGAACATCATAGTCACCGGAGCCAGTCAGGGTATTGGCAACGAAATTGTGAAAGTATTCTCCCGGTCGAAGTTAAACCATGTGATCGCCATCTCGCGCAATGAGAAGCAGTTACAGGCCCTGGTGGAGGAATGCAAACGGAACAATCCTGATGCCCTTGTCACTCCTTATACCTTTGATCTGACCCAGTTTGATTTCTATCCACTGGTGATCCAACGCATCAAGACCTTCATGCCCCACTGCGATATCCTGATCAACAATGCCGGCAAACTGATCAATAAGCCCTTCAAAAGGATCGATCAGAACGAATTTGACGCTATTTTCAATGTCAATGTAAAAGGACTTTTTTTCTTCACGCAGGCCATGATCCCCTTGATGAACAAAGGAGGACACATTGTGAACATCAGCAGTATTGGCGGGATCCAGGGAAGCAAAAAGTTCAAAGGCCTCTCCACTTACAGCGCCAGCAAAGGAGCCGTAGCCATTCTCACAGAAGCGCTGGCTGAAGAGCTGCAGGAGGATGAGATCCGGGTCAACTGTTTAGCTCTTGGCGGAGTGGATACGGAGATGTTTC
Organism: Bacteroidales bacterium; assembly: GCA_016783905.1. GTDB lineage: Bacteria > Bacteroidota > Bacteroidia > Bacteroidales > FEN-979 > QYOJ01. The sequence continues at coordinate 41,369 of JADHVQ010000005.1, forward strand.
AAAAAGCCTTCCCCCACGCCGAAGCCTCGTATAGCCCCAGCCACATGGCCCAGTACATTGCAGATTTCGCCCTGAACGGCTGGAAGCACTTCAACGGGAAGGTGCTGCCGGTGTCGGTTGCGACGCCGTAAAAGGTCAGGGGTGCAGTGGTGCAGTGGTGCAGTGGTGCAGTGGTGCAGTGGTGCAGTGGTGCCGTGGTGCAGTGGTGCCGTGGTGCAGTGGTGCCGTGGTGAGGTGGTGAAAGTAGTGATTTTGTGTTTTTGTGTTTTCGTGTTTTGGTGTCAAAAAAAATCGTAAATCTTTGTCCCATCTGCTTGGAAATCAGGCCCGGTATTCATATATTTGAACCGGTTTAATATACATGACATGCCCACGAGTCATCATTTAACCGGAATCATAGTAATTGTCGTCTTATCATGCCTGTTACCGGCAGGGTTGACAAGTCAGGTTTTAACTAACCATGAGAAAAGTTATAATAGCTCATCTGATTCTGTTCCAATTGTAAATAAAAAAGGAAAAATTGTAGGCTATACTGATGCTGATAAAGGATATACAAAAGGGTTACTTCATAGTGGAAAATCAAATGTTTTTTATGATAAAAAAACATCACAAAAAGCAATTAAAATGAATAATGGAGATGCAATTACAAATTATGGAGACCAATATTTAAATAGTTTTATACAACCAAATTTAAAAAATCAAGGAAATTTTACATTAGATTCTTTTGGTTCAGGAGATGTAGATAATGATGGAGATATTGATTGGACAGATTATAATTTAATGGTTTCTGGAACACAAAATGATAGATCAAAAGTTACAGGAACAGGAACATACAATCAAGATAAAGCCTTACTTCTTAGTTATCTCAAAGACGAAGTTCGTTATTTATCTGCCCATTACGATTGGTCACAAACTTCTGCAGAGAGAATATCTTGGTATGAAAAAACATTAACTGTCGATCCTCCTCAACCCCCCCCTCTTCCATGGTGTGGAGATTATACTATGGAAGAGCAAGTTATAAAAAGTGGTGTTGAACATATTTGGAATTCAGGTTTAAATTTTAATATAATTGACACTACTTATAATATGAGATTTAATTTACCTGTAAATCAGGTCTCAACAATAAGTGGAAACAATGTTGACCACTGGATTAATTCAATTGCAATTGGAGACACTTTAATTAGTTTAGCTACACACTATTTTATGGAACCTCAAATAGGCCAAAGAGTTTTTCCTGGCGGAGCAAGTATACAAGAAGATTCTTATTTAAATATAAAACGGTTTGCTTATGTTTATGACCCTTTATTTAACGATACTGTCCATGCAATGTGTCCAATAATTGATATTGATATAGAAAATGGTCAAGTTATCTCTACAAATCCTTATTCTGGAGCAGTCCTCTACAGAACTCTTAAAAACGTCGTCCTTCAAGGAACAAAACCAGTAAACACTACTGTAAATTGGGCAAATGGAACAGTAAATTTATCTCCAGATAATACAGGGTGGCCAACAGGAGTTAATCCTTCTACACTTGAAAAATTATATTCAGATTCAACAAATCAAGGATCAGGAAATTGGAATCCAAATCATTATAATTTTACTGATTGGAGAAATTGGAGATTAAAGCAAGATCAAGTAATGGACACTACATTAGCTCACACATGGACAATTTATAATAGACCAGCACAAGTGATTACTGTTCAAGATATAGATGCTCCAGCAATAACACAAAATTCATCTCAAACCTCAATTCCTTATACACAATTTATTGCAAGTGGGATTATACAACCCACTGTAACAGATAACTGTGGAGTATGGGATTCAACATATGTTTTAACCACAACACAAGGTTCTCCTGGAACTTGTCCTTTTTATGAATTTATAGCAACAGGGACAACAAATGCTTGGGATCCTTCTTCAAATGATTCTATTAGTTCTAAAAATGTAGATGTTTATTTAGATCCAAATCAATGGACTTATTTTCCTGCAAATACTTCTTTACCTTATTGGATTCCAACAACAATGGCAAATATTGGGGGGCCTGCAACAGCAATGAACCCTGCAGGGCCAGGAGTAGGTGTAACTTGGGCAATTAATACAACTCAAAATCCAGACACATTAACATGCGGAAATGTTAATTATTTAGATAATGTTGTTTATACTGCTACAGATAGTGTTTGTGGAGATTCTATACAAGGAACACAAATAGTAACTAAATATAAACCAATGTCTTTACTTTGCACATATTTCCCTCCAGACACAACAGTTGGTAAAAATGATTCTATTGGTCCCCAATATGGCACAGGAGAGCCAACATATTTAGACACATTAAAAACCTGGTACCCTACAGGATATCTTTATGAAGTAGTAAGAATTGATTCTAATCAATATTATGAAACTTGGAATGTAATTTTTAATGGAACCGAATATACTTGTAATACTGTTTCTGGAGATTCTATTCAAACTGTTCTAAGAGATTTAGAAGTAGGTATTTTAGATAAATTTGAAGAACCAAGTTTCACATTATACCCAAACCCAACAAAAGGAGAAATTCACATAAAATTCAATGATATACAAGCAAGACCTGAAGAAATAAGAATCACAGATTTAACAGGAAGAACACTTAAGGAAATAATTGTTGATCCAAATGTAAATGAAGTAGTTTATACCCTTTCAGGATTACCTGAGGGAATGTATCTGATAAATCTTGGTGGAGAAACAAAAAAACTTGTGATCAATAAATTCTCAGATTAACAATCCATCTCACCTCTCACCTCTCACCTCTCACTTCCCACGTACAAACGGCCGTATTGCCCGGTCAAAGATTCCATGTACAAAAGCAATCATCATCCCATAATTGGTGACCGGAATGCCGGCGTCGATGGCGGGTTTGAGGCGCTGGTGGATCTGCTTCCGGGTGATCATGCAACCACCGCACTGGACGATGAGAGCATAGTCGGTGATGGGCCGCTGCACACTGGTCAGTCCGGCCACCACATCGAACTCCAGGCTCTTCCCGGTAAATTCGCGTAACCATCGCGGGATCTTGATTCGTCCGATGTCGTCGCAGGTGACATGATGGGTACAGGACTCGAGGATGAGGATGCGGTCGCCATTCGTGAGATCTGCTATTTTTGGCGTGCCCTTCAGGTACGCTTCAAAGGCCCCTTTCTGGCGGGCCAGGACAATGCTGAAGCTGGTCAGCAGAATATCTTCCGGAACAGCAGCATTGGCTTTGGGAAAGACCTGGCTGTCGGTGATGACCAGGACCGGTTTCGGGCTCATCTTTTTCACATGGGCCGCTACCTCGTTCTCTTTCAGCACCACGCACACCCCGTCGTGATCCAGCACATCGCGGATTACCTGCATCTGCGGCAGGATCATCCGTCCTTCCGGAGCTTCGGTATCAATGGGGGTGATCAGCACCACCACATCGCCTGGTTTGATCAGGTCTCCCACCAGGGTTCGCTTTCGATATGCCGTTTCGGGGATCGTTTCCCGGATGAGTGAGGCCACCTCCTCCAGGTTCGAAGGATGCGTAGCGCAAAAGTCAAGGACCGGCACCTGGTATTTCTCCCGGATGACCCGGGCCAGATCCGTGCCTACAGGCACTTCATCCGATTTGTTATGCAGGATCAGAAAGGGAACTTCATGGCTCCGGAAGTCGCTGATCAGCTCCTTCTCGGTCTCATCAAACATATTGTGGGAGATCACCAGGATGGCCAGATCAATGATCTTCAGGATCTCTTTGCTTTTCGCTATTCGCTTTTCACCGAGCACACCGGTATCATCTATTCCGGCTGTATCGATGAGGATAGCAGGCCCCACACCATCGATTTCCAGGGATTTCTTTACAGGATCGGTGGTGGTTCCGGGGACTTCGGAGACAATTGCGATCTCCTGTCCGGTCAGGGCATTGATCAGGGAGCTTTTCCCGTTGTTCCGCCGGCCGAAGATCCCGATATGAGGTTTGGTATCACGTGCTTTGTTCATACTTACTGCTCACTACTCACTACTCACTACTCACTAGTCTCCGGTCACTCCTATCAGCCCCCGTATCTCCTCCAGGAATGCGTTAACTTTCGGGATGAAACTCTCCACCTCTTCTTTTAAGGGTTCATAAATCAGTGAATAGTCCCCCTTCATTCGTTTATCAAAAAGCTCGTTGTACAAAATCCCGGAGTCTTTTGATACCCTACCTGACAATACAAGGTATTGATGAAACAGCTTCTTTACTCCCTGATGCGTTTTGGCATGAACTCCCTCTTTCATAAAGAGGGCAGTCAGCGCATAAAAAGCGGCATAATAGAGCCTGTTCAATGCCAGGGCATAACTCTTCTGGTCAAAGGAGAAGCGAGCTTCATGGAAAGCTTGATCCGCTTTCCGGAATCGCAGGCGAACAAGTTCCTCCAGTGAATAAACAGGGGCTTCATCAGGCTCTTCAACACGTGAATCCGAAGAAGTTAAATCGATCCCTTCCCGGCCAATAAACTGATAAAAAGGGGTAAGTTGATATCGATGGGCAATATCTTTCGTAGTAACGAATACCGATATGGATAGCCTGCTCGACAGTTCGAACTCATAAATAGCACGAAGGATCTTACTCTCCGCTGACAGTTGATCCTTCTCCAGCAAGACCAGAAAGTCCCAATCTGAATCTTCCCCGGCATCTCCTCTCGCCCGGGAACCATAAAGAATGATCCGGGCATCGGGCACGATGGCCAGCACTCGGTTTTGCACCTCACGAAGGATATGATCCTGCTTCTCCATAGGAGTGCAAAGTTATTAAAAAATAGCCTGGTCACCTTCAGATGAAGCTCCAATTTACTACCTTTGAGGGATATGTGTCATGTTGAAAATTTCCCGGACATGAAGCTGTGGTTCCATTGTACTCTTCTCACTCTCTTTACCTTGATTCTTTTCCCCCTGATGAGTTCCGGGGAGGGAACCCGTGAACTTCAGCCCGACTCAGTCATCTCCAGCGCCGGTCTCTACATCAGCAATGAAATTTTCGGTGATTACACCCGTTTTGGGGTGATCAACTGCGAGCCGAACTACCGGCTCTGCATCCACGTCAAAGAGGCCGGAGAGTCAATTTTATTCGGACTGCAAACACCGTTATCATACTATACATACCAGTTCAACCTGCGGAAGCCGGATGGAACCATTGCCCTGAGCGGCAATTGCCCTCAGGCGGGACAACCGGGCTATATCCACTATTATCACCAGGCGATTGTCGGACCATTCCCAACATGGGGTGGATACACTCCGCTGCAATATACGGTCACCAACAGTGCTGACACAGGCAATTATTATTTCGAGCTCAGTAACATGACCACCTCCCAGTCCGTCACATTCGACCTCTGGGATTTTCAGGTGGTTTCAGGGGAGCATACACCGGCAATTCCTGAAGATATGATCTTTGGCCGTGTATGGTCACAGGCCTGGCAGGTGTACTCATTGCTGGCGACCTCCCAGGTCTTCAATGGTGACTTTTTTATCTATTCCGACGATGGGATTGTCACGAAACTTGATTTTCAGAACGCCCGCATTGGCGCGGTCACTATTTTCTGCAATCCATACGGATGTTACAATACCGGGAATTTCCTGACAGACCGGAAATCGGTCAATACCAACACCTTCCTCACCTTCCCTGAGATTGCCGACTACCGGGTATTCCTGAATGATCCTGATACCACACTCTACCCAAGTGGGGAGTACGGGGAGATCGTCGGAATCCCGGAGATGATCCCTGATCCGGCTTTTCCGCCCTGCAGCGGGCCTCAGCTGATCCTTGTAAACGTAAATAAACCAGGCAATCTGGATATTGCTCTCACATTCCCATACGGGTTCCCGGCCACGACGGTCAACCTCTTTTCTCCTGTTTTACCGGGCATCAATCAAATCGCATGGAACGGCCTGGACGGACAGGGCAATCCCGTACCCGACGGTACTCCTGTGACCATCACCATCACCTTTGCCGACGGCCTGACCAATCTCCCCATCTGGGATCAGGAGACCAATCCTGATGGCTTCATCATTTCGCTGATACGACCGGTAAACCCTTCAGTTCAAACACCGGAAACCTTCTGGGATGATATGGATCTCACCGCCTATTACCTTTGTCCTGTTGCACCGCAAACCTCCAACCTGACCGGCTGCACACCGGGTTCCATACCGGGTTACCCTGGTTGTCACCCCTGGGGGCTCAACGCTCCCGACTGTCATAACAAAATGATCAACACCTGGTGGTACGGCAGTTCGAGTACGGTGACCGTCACTTCTGTGTTCACTGGCACACCGGATGAACCTGTTGGGCATGGAGATTCTATATGCGGACCCGGCATCGTAACGCTCCATGCCACTGTTCCTCCATCCTGCACGGTCGACTGGTACGACGCACCATCCGGCGGCACTCTTCTCCTTGCCGGAGACACCACCTTTATCACCCCTGTACTGACCGTCACCACCACCTTTTACGCTGAAGCACGGAACGACACGACCAACTGCACCAGTCTGGCTCGTGAGCCCGTTGTGGCCACAATTCTGCCGGCGCCTGTACCTACCATCACCGGGTCTGATACTGCCTGTACCGGTACCTTCGGTCATATCTACCAGACCGAACCGGGGAAAAGTAACTACAAATGGTGGCTCTCCTCCGGCGGATTTTTCACCTCTCCGAATGGATATCCTACCATTACGGTTACCTGGATTGAGCCCGGAAACCATACGGTTTTTGTGCACTACGTAGATACCAATGGATGCCCGGCCGGCGAACCTGCCGCCTTCCGGGTCATCGTCCTGCCTTTTCCCGATAGCGCAGGCCCTATTACCGGCCCTTCACCCGTTTGCGTTGGGAGTGAGGCTTTAACCTACATGGTGGAACCGGTAGCGTGGGCGCAAAGCTACACCTGGTCGCTGCCTCCCGGCTTTACAATCGCCTCCGGGGCCGGTACCTGCATCATCACCGTCGACATCGGACCCACAGCCACCTCCGGAGAGATACAGGTACATGGTACAAACCTCTGCGGTGACGGGATCCCTTCTCCACCGTTTCCGGTTGAGGTAATCCAACCGCCAGCAACAGATGCCGGCCCCGGCGACACCATTTGCCAGGGTAGTGCATTCACTGTTACCGGAGCCACCGCCTCCGGATTCAGCTCGCTTACCTGGATCTCCAGCGGAACCGGAATCCTGGAGAATGCCGCTACCCTTACCCCTACCTACATCCCGGGGAATGACGAAACCGGGGCAATCACGCTCACGCTTATAGCCGGGCATCCGCCCTGCCATCCCGACAGCTCTTCGATGACCTTGTGGATTGAACCGGCCGCGATGGCCCATGCAGGTCCGGATCTATCCAGCTGCTCCCTCTCCCCGGTATCCCTGCAGGATGCCTCGGCCTTTCTTTACCAAAATCTGCGGTGGAGCACCTCCGGGACAGGAAACTTTGATGATCCTACGCTGCTCCATCCAACCTATTTCCCGACTCCAGAAGACCTGAGTTCCGGAGTGGTCACTATGACCCTGACTGCTTTTGCAACAGCGCCATGTACAGATGAATCCGATACCATGCAGGTGACCTTCTCCTCCCTTCCCGAGGGCGATGCGGGAGCCGATGCCGATATCTGCGAAGGCAATAACTATCAGGTGACCGGAGCGGTAGCAAATAACTTTTCCACCATACGCTGGGAACATAACGGAGCCGGCATCCTCGAGGGAAACGCCACGCTCGCCCCTCTCTACATACCGGCATCAGGAGAGAGCGGGACGGTTACCCTCACCCTCACCATCTTTGGAGAAGAGGCCTGTTCCGATTCCACACTAACGAAGGAGATGCAGATCCACATCTATGCGCTGGAGGTGGATGCCGGCTACGATCAGTTTGTCGATTCGGGAGCCATCGTGATCCTGGCCGGCATGGTGGAAGCCGGGTCGGGCGATTACCTCATCTCCTGGGAGCCTGCCGGATGGGTGGCAGATCCGGCAGCGCTGAAGACAATTACGCTTCCAATGATTTCCAATACCTGGTTCACCCTGACGGCAACCGACCGGATTTCGGGTTGTACCCGTTCCGACAGCCTGTGGATCCAGGTGAGCTCTCCACCCCCGCCACCGCCGGAACCTGATTGTCTGGAGGTGTACAACGTCATCACACCCAACGGCGACGGCGTCAACGACACCTGGATCATCACCTGCATTGAACAGTATCCCGATAACACAGTGCAGATTGTCAACCGCTGGGGCAATCGCATCCGCATTTTCGACCGGTACGATAACGCCGACCAGGTATGGGATGGCACCAACCAACGGGGAGAGCCGGTCCCCGACGGCACCTATTATTATATCCTGACCATCAAAAATATGGAACCTAAAACCGGTTGGATATTTGTCCGGGGAGGATCAAAGTAACGGGATCAAAGTGACGAGCATGAATAAACATAACGGCTCTTTCGCTTTTCGCTTTTCGCTTTTCGCTAATCGCGTCTCTTCTTTCGTATTTTGTATTTCTTCTTTCGTATTTCTTTTTTCTTCTACTGTCTACGGCCAGCAGGATGCGTTGTTTACCCAGTACATGTATACCAAGCTGCAATTCAACCCCGCCTATGCCGGAAGCCGGGATGCCCTGGCCGTGGACCTGCTCACCCGGTTCCAGTGGGTGGGCGTGGATGGGGCTCCCCGTACCATCTGCCTGACGGTTCATACCCCTTTGCGGAATCCTCATATCGGGCTGGGAATGTATCTTTATCGCGACGAGCTGGGTCCTTCGGTGGATTACAACGTCATGGCCACGTTTGCCTACCGTATTCTCTTCCCGGCGAGCACCTTATCCTTCGGAATCTCTGCCGGAATAAAGTATTACGATATAGACTGGAATGCCCTGCATCCCCTGGATCCCGGAGATCCCCTGTTGGTTAATGATGTTACGAACAGAGTGGTCCCGGATGTCGATTTCGGGATCTATTTTGCGCACCGTCGCTACTACGCCGGCGTATCGGCCAGGCACCTGTTACAGAACCAGCTTGTGGTTTCATCCACAACACCAGATGACGACGTGAGCTTCACCCGGCTGCTCCGCAATTTTTACGGCATTGCCGGAGGGACCGTTCCCCTGGCCGACCGGTTTCTCTTCCTGCCTTCCATCCTGATCAAATATGTGATAAACGCACCTTTACAGGCAGATATCAATGCCCGGTTTCTGTTCTGGGATATCCTGACCCTGGGAGCAGGTTACCGGACTGACAATGCCCTGGGATTGCTGGTTGGGGTAGAGATCGGGAAAGGATTCTCGATCGGTTACTCCTACGATATCTGGTTCAACATACTGCGCTCGCACAACAGCGGATCGCACGAGATAAGGATCAGCTATGAGACCGACCTTTTTAAACGAACACGAATGCTGACGCCGAGATATTTTTAAATGACAAAACAACTGATCCTGCTTCTGGCTCTGATCCTGTCTTTCTCCCACACTTTTGCCCAGATCAGGCAGGCGGAGAAGGAGATGGAACTCTATCATTTCACGGAAGCCGTCTCGCTCCTGCAGAAAGCGCTGGAAAAGAAAAATCCGGATGAGGTTGCGAAGATCACGGCGCTGCTGGCCAGGTGCTACCGGAAAATGAACCAGTGGGATGAAGCCGGTAGGTGGTACAAAGAAGCGATCGGGAACGGAAACCAGGATCCCGAAACGCTCTGGTTTTATGCTCAGGCGTTGCGTAACACCGGGCGCTATGCAAAGGCCAGAACGCTATTTTTAGCATACGATTCTCTCCATGGAGAAGCTTACGACGGAACACTTTTTGCCTCCTTCTGCGACAGCGCCACCCATTGGCTTACCCTTCCTCCTGGGTATTCCGTCTCACCAGTTCTTACCCTGAATTCACCACAGTCGGAATTCGGGGTTGTCCCCTTTGGGGATGGGCTCCTCTTTGCCAGCGACCGGCTGCAGGAGGAGCCCGGAGAGCGGAATTATGGGTGGACAGGACATGGATATTTACGCCTGTACGCATCAAAGCTGGAGCTTGCCGACTCGGTGCCCGTCCTGCAATCGCCCGCAACCTATTCTATTGGTGGCGACCAGCGATGGCACAACGGTCCGGTATCCGTAACCCGGCAAGGAGATCTGGCAGTGATCAACCAGACCCTTCTTTACCGCGACAAAGGGAAGAAAGAGCCCGGCTCCATGCGAACCCATCTGTTGAAGCTATTCACCACCACACGTGAAGGGGACAAATGGAGCAAACCCGATCCCTTTTTTCTGAACAACGACAACTGGTCGGTAGGACATCCGGCGCTTTCTCCGGGAGGCGATACCCTGGTATTTGTTTCCGACATGCCAGGCGGATTTGGCGGTACAGACCTCTATGTGTGCATTTGGCAGGGAAACCGGTGGAGCGACCCGGTGAACCTGGGAAGTACGATCAATACCAGCAGGAATGAAATGTTCCCGTTTGTATCAGAAAACAAACGCCTCTATTTCGCTTCTGACGGGCACCCCGGCTTCGGAGGATTGGATCTGTTTGTCACCAGCCAGCAAGTTGGAACACCAGATGAACAAGGTACCCATGGTCAAGTATGGCAGAAACCGGAAAACCTTGGACATCCGGTCAACTCTTCGTACGATGATTTTTCCCTGGCTGCCAGGAACGATAACTCCGGATTTTTCAGCTCTAACCGTCCGGGAGGTACAGGGAGTGATGATATTTACTATTTCAGGGAGGCACAAGATGACAGTTGGCAGTTGGCAGTTGGCAGTTCTCAGTTCGCAGTCGACAGTTTGCAGTTGGCAGATACAAGCTACACCCTGGAGCTGAACAAGCCCTATATCCTCGAAAATATTTACTACGACTTCGACAAATGGGATATCAGGGAGGATGCCAAAGCCGCTCTTGACAGCCTGGTCAGGATCTTGCAGACCTGCCCGGTTACCATTGAACTGGGATCGCACACCGATTGCCGGGGGACGGAAGAATACAACCGGGTGCTCTCCCAGAAAAGAGCGGAGTCGGCAGTTGCCTATATCCGCAGCCAGGGAATTGAACCGGGAAGGATCTCGGCGCATGGATATGGGGAATCACAATTGGTCAACAGATGTGATTGCAACGAAGCGCCTCCCTGCATGGAAGCAGCGCATCAGGAAAACAGGCGGACGGAGTTCAGGATCGTTGAATGGAAAAAAGAGGAAATACCTCCTGAATGACCTGTTATTTAAGAACCATCCATTTGATCAGGCTCTCCTCCCCGCTGATGTTCTGAGCATATACTGATCCATCCGCGTCAAATGGGGAATCCCGGTTCTCATTCCAGGTTGCCACAAAGATATCCTCTGAGAGATCCGACATATCGGGATAGAATTTTGTCCCCTGTGTAGCAGCCATTTTCGGGTAGGTGTGATCCAGCCCTGATCCGGACACAAAGGTATTAACGGAAGGATCATCAACCCATTGGGAGAATGCCAGCAGGGGAATGACAATGAACATGCTCAGAGAAAACATATTCATCAACTGAAGTCTTTCTTTTTTGTAATTTTACTCCATTGAAAGGACTAAAACTGTATTGAACAGGATATTTATACTATCGGCTGCGTTACTTTACACCTGTTTTGCATCGGCCCAGATCGATACAGAGTTCTGGTTTGTAGCGCCGGACATCGCACAGTCACATGGCGACCGGCCGATCGTCATGCGGATCTCCACGATGGAAGACACGGCTAACATCATGTTACGCATGCCGGCCAACCTCTCCTTTTCCCCTATCACCCAGACAATCGATCCCAATACGACCTATAGTATCGATCTAACTCCCTGGATTGATATCATTGAGAACGCCCCGGCTGACCAGATACTGAACCGTGGACTCCTGCTGACCTCCGACAACGATGTAACGGCCTATTATGAAATTGCCCATCCCAATAATCCGGGTATTTTTTCGCTGAAAGGAAAAAATGCTGTTGGCGTAGAGTTCTATATTGTTTCACAGAACGACTACTACAACCAGGTCGGACAGGAATCCTTCGATATTGTTGCCACAGAGGACAATACAACCATCACCATCATCCCTTCCGATGATATCGTCGGTCATCCCGCGGGACAGATGTATGAGGTCACCTTAAACAAAGGTCAGACCTATACGGCACGGGCAGTATTCACTACAGCCTCACATACGCTCTCCGGTTCAAAGATTACATCCGACAAACCAATTGCCATATCCTGGCAGGATGATTCGATCTACCAGGGGGGAGCTTACGACGTAATCTGTGACCAGATCATCCCGACCAACATCCTGGGGTGGGAATACATTGCTATCCGGGGATTTGCCAACACCAATGAACGGATCTATGTGTGTGGAACAAAAAATAACACCACTCTCTGGGTGGATGGGAATCCTACCCCTGTGGCCACCATCAATGCCGGAGAGACATATAAATACATACTCCCCGGCGCCAACAATACTGTTTATCTTGAAGCTTC
>JADHVQ010000044.1 GCA_016783905.1 Bacteroidales bacterium
TGGCACGTTGGCGAAAGCGGGCTGAGTTTCAGATCATCTCCGTTTTTCTGATATTTATCTCCCTTTTGGCTGTGATACGCAGCTTTGGATGGCATGTGGAGCTCAATTTCTCCCTGCTGGTCCTCATCTCAGCCGGTCTCTACTTTTTTGGCCGGCACCTCAGTCATACCGGCACCCGCATCAATTTTCTCTTCACCTGGGGGCTCTTTACCCTCTGGTGGCTGCTTAAGATTTTGATCAACGGGCAAAAGGATCAGCTCACCTCTTTCTTTATCCTGGCTTCCCTGATCTTCCTTTCGTTTCATCTCATTTTGTTGTTCAAAGGCTTTGCAGGCCGGAGAGTGGTGAGCAATTACATGGAAGTCATTGCCATTGGCATCAACGTGGGGCTCTATTTTGTGCTGATCTCCATCACCATCCTGAAGTTTTACGGGAGAATGCCCCTCTTTTTCTTCACCCTCAGCCTCTCCGGGATCTATGTTCTTTCACTGCTTGTTATGGAGTTCTACCGGAAGCCATTCCGGAAGGCGCCATTTTTAATCCCGGCCCTGGTCCTGCTCAGCTTTCTCCTGCCCTTACTCTTCTGGAAAAACCAGGTGATCCTGCTGGCAGGAAGCCTCTCTCTCCTCCTGCTCTTTTATTCGGGGCAAACCAAAGACCAGCCTTCCATCATCGTTTCCCTGGGACTGGTGGCATTGATGGTTCTGATCTTTGCGAAAGATCTGGTGTTTGCGTATGTTCCGGCAGCATTTATGGGAGGATTGGCTGGGAATACGACTTTATTTTACAAAGGACTGATCCCCAGCCTTTGCATCTCGCTGGTTGCGTTTGTTGACCGCCGGCAACTCAAGCATCTGGATATCCGTTATTCCCGCAAATGGTTCAGCCGGCGGAGATACCGGATGTTGCTGAAGGGGGTGTTTTTAACCGGACTCTACTTCGGACTCTTCTGGCTCTGGCAATACAGCTGTTTTGCTATCTGTGGCTTTGAGGAGGCCGGACTGATCAGCTGGTTCTCGTTTCATTGCCTCTTCTTCATCGTAGCGATCCCCTGGCTGGCAGCCCGGCGTTCAACTTTTCTCCCTATCGCCATCCTGGTCTCTGTCATCCTGACCCTGGTTTACCCTTCGTTATTAAGTTTACAGAATGTCAAATTGCTCGATCTCTACATCCGGGGCGTCCAGTCCGGGTTGACTGTATTTCCGATGCACTATGTCCCGTCCCTCCTTTTTCTGCTCTTCATCGCCATTGTGCTGCAATTTGCAACGAAAGCCTTCAAAGGAAGTACCATCGCAAAGCGGATCTTTCTCATTTACGCCGTGGTGATGGTTCTCTATCTGCTGATTTCGGAAATGGTTCTCACAGGTATATTCATGCAGGCGGAGTCGCCATTGGAAATTTCAGAGATCAGGAGTCAACTGCTGGGACTCCCCGCTACCCTGATTCTCTTTGCCGGAGGTTTGCTTCTTCTCACATGGGGATTCATCAGGCAAAAACAGTTCGGCCGGGCCCTGGCCATGATCCTGCTCTTTCTGGCCGCATTTAAGATGATCTACCTGGACCTGAAGAGCATCTCACTATTCACCCGCGTGATTCTGCTTTTCGCCACAGGCTCCGTTTTCATTGCGCTGTCGATAGGGTATACCCGGGTAAGAAGAGCCTTTCGTAAAAAACGGAAATCAGTCAGCCGCTCCCGAAAACCCCGTTTCCCGCAGCAAGAACACCCCCAGAGTCAAAATCCTGAATCATGAAATATCCATACAAACAACGTTCATGCAAACCGTCAATAATAATTGATGGATATTCCATCTGACCATTAAAACAAAATTATTAACAGATGAAACATTTGAACATCACCGTCAGAGGAAGAGTACAACGGATAGGGTTTCGTTTTTATACGATGGAAGCCGCTTACAAATATAGGGTGAATGGATTTGTGATGAACCAGGATGACGACTCTGTCTATATTGAAGCGGAAGGGGAGGAGGAGGCTGTTGAGAAGTTTCTGCAGTGGTGTCACAAGGGTCCGCTTGTCGCCAGAGTTGAGGAGGTGGAGTTCAAGGAAGGCCCAATCAAGGAGTATACCTCTTTTGAGATCAAAAGCCGCACGAAATGGTTGAACACCGATAAAAACGAATCAGGCTAACACGTTTTCAGGGCTTTATCGGAGGCCCTCCACCACCAGCACCAGCTCTCCCTTTACCTCCTGGCCGGTAAAGTGCTCAGCTAACTCCTGCAGGGATCCCCGCACGTTTTCTTCATACATCTTAGTCAGTTCCCTGGATACTGAAGCCTGCCTGTCGGGGCCAACATGGTCAATTAACTGAGCAATTAATTTACTCAATCTATAGGGGGATTCATAGAAGACCAGGGTATAGGGAAGGGTGGAAAGCTCCTTCAGCTTGCTTTGCCGACTCTTCTTATGTGGAAGAAACCCGACAAACAGGAAGCTGTCGCAGGGAATCCCCGAATTTACAAGCGCCGGAATAAAGGCAGTGGGACCGGGGAGTGTCTCCACCTCGAGATTTTCCCGAAGGCAGGCTCGTACAAGCAGGAAGCCGGGGTCGGAGATACCCGGGGTTCCGGCATCACTGACCAGGGCCGCCACCTCTCCCGATTTCAGTCTATCTAGAATGGAGGCGAGGGCTTTGTGTTCGTTGAACTGGTGGTGCGACACCAGTTTTTTATGGATGTCAAAATGCTTGAGCAGGATCCCGGTCTTGCGGGTATCCTCCGAAAGGATGAAATCAACCTCTTTCAGCACCCGGATGGCCCGCAGGGTCATATCCTCCAGGTTTCCCACCGGGGTTGGCACCAGGTAGAGAGAAGGTTTCCGGTTCATGTGTTGGTAACCAGTTTGAATCCGACGCCGTGGACGTTGATCAGCCCTACGGTGGGATCCTGTTTCAGGTATTTCCGGAGTTTCACAATATAGACATCCATGCTCCGGGCATTGAAATAGCTGTCGTTGTTCCAGATCTCGGTAAGCGCCTCACTACGTGTCAGCACATCGTTAACGTGCAGGCACAACAGCCGGAGCAAGCCGGTCTCTTTCGACGTCAGTTTCTGTTCATGATTCCCAATGGTAAGGGTCTGACGATGGACATCAAATGTATAGGAACCTATAGTAAACACTACCTCCTCCTGAGGTGGTTTCGGGTTGTCATCGAGTCTTCTCAGAATTGCCTGCATACGAAGTAGCAGCTCCTCCATGCTGAAGGGTTTGGTGAGGTAGTCATCACCACCCAGTTCAAATCCTTTGAGTTTATCCTCCTGCATCGATTTCGCAGTGAGAAAGAGGATCGGCGTCTTTTTATCCCGTATCCGGATCTCTTTGGCCACGGCAAATCCATCCTTCACCGGCATCATGATATCCAGGATGCAAAAATCGATCTCCTGGTTTGCAAAGATATCGGTAGCTTCCTGCCCGTTCAGGCAAAGTGTGGTGTGATACCCTTTGGCATCCAGGTAGTTTTTCAACAGATTCCCTAGATTCCGGTCATCCTCTGCCAGCAGGACATGTATTGGTTTTTTTTCCATAGCTCTCAATCGGGTATTTTATAAGGCAGATAGATCTTGAACAATGTGCCTTTGTTCATTTCACTGTCGATTGTGATCTTTCCATGATGTTCTCCCACGATGGCTTTCACATAACTGAGGCCCAGGCCAAATCCCCTGACATTGTGAATATTCCCGGTGGGGATACGGTAAAGTTTGTCAAATATCTTCTTCTGCTCATGTTTGCTGATCCCTGTACCGTTATCCTGTATGGATAACGTAATTCCCTGGCCACTATTTTCCGTACGGATCCGGATATCCGGTCTCCGGGGGGTATATTTCGTGGCATTGTCGAGGAGATTATATACCAGGTTGGTCAGATGTACCTTATCCCCTTCCAGCTGGGAGGGCTTTGCTCGTAGGTTGGTGTGAATATCCCCGTCTTTGATCTCCACCTGGATCCGGATGTTCTTCATGACATCCCGGATGACGGCGTGCAGATCGACCATCTCACGGTACATCTTCAGCTCTCCTTTTTCCAGCACAGCGGCTTGCAGGATCCGTTCCGAGAGGATCGAGAGCCGGGAGTTCTCTTCCCGGATCATCTCGATATAGTTGTCGTAGAATGCTTTTGACCTGGGTAGTTCCTTGTCTTCCAGAGCCTCACATGCCAGGGAAATGGTGGAAATCGGCGTCTTGAACTCATGCGTCATGTTGTTGATGAAGTCGCTCTTCATATCCGATATCTTCTTCTGGCGGATCAAAATGGTGATGGTATAGGAGAAGGTATAGACGATCACCACGATCAGGACGATGGAGATCAGCAGCATCCCCCACAACTCCGTCAGCAGGAACTGCCGTTCATAGGGAAAGTAGATGAGCAGGTACTCCGGGGTTGTGAACATGTCGTAAGAGAACAATGGATAGGCGTATCCTATCTGGATCAGCTGTTTACGGTAATCGCTTGATTTCTCCATGATGAAATAATCCTGCTCCGGTTTGTAGATCCCGAACTGGTATCGGGTATCCACGCCACGGATATTCAGCTCGAGTGAAATCAGCGAATCCATTTCATAGGGAGTAATGAAAAGAGAGTAGTCGAGGTGTTTGTTGAAACTCAGCATACCAGGGAACGGATTGATCTCGGCAGCTCTTCGTTTTTCCAATCGCTCCAGTTTATAAACTACCTTGGCCATCGCTTCGTTGACACTCCGCCTGAAACTGGCCTCTTTCACCGAGGAGGCACTGCGAATCCAGTAAAGCTGAACGCCGAGTAAACCGATCAGGGCGATGGTCATGATGATGATGATCCCTATAAGTGCTTTCCGGTTCATTTGTACAAAAGTAAAGGAAATTACGGAACAGCATTTTTAACATTTTTTAACGATTCTTAATATTCGTTAACACTTATCCCGGTCATACTGAATTACTTTTGTGCCCGGGCAAATACTCTTTTTCATCTGAATTTGTTTATTGATTTTACATTGTAGAGCCGCAATTAATTGCGGCTCTACGTATCTTTACTCCTCAAAATTTTTAATCATGCACATCTCCATTGATATTAGCCAGGCGCTCCCCTTTCTCCCGGAAGACTCCCTGGAAAGCATCCGGCCCGGCATTGAAGCATCATGGGATACCCTGATGACCGGTACGGGTGAAGGAAATGATTTCCTGGGGTGGGTCAGGTTACCTTCCCAAACCGATACGGCGCAGCTTAAACGGATACGCGAACATGCTGCAAAGATGCGGGAGATCGCAGAGGTATTTGTGGTCATCGGCATTGGGGGCTCGTACCTGGGGGCCCGGGCCGTAAACGACGCCCTCTCTCCTTCTTTTCCTGCACTGATGAAATCGAGGAAAACCCCATTGATACTCTATGCCGGTGAAAACCTGAGTGAGGATTACCATGCCGACCTGCTGGAGGTGATGGACAATTACTCCTGCGGCGTGGCAGTGATCTCCAAGTCGGGAACCACCACCGAACCTGCCGTTGCTTTCCGGCTGATCAAAAAAAAGCTGGAGACGAAGTATGGCAGGGAAGGAGCCCGGGAGCGGATCATCGCCATCACCGATGCCTCCCGGGGGGCTTTGAAAAAGATCGCTGATGCGGAAGGGTATGAAACCTACGTCATCCCCGATGATGTGGGTGGACGTTATTCTGTGCTTACGCCTGTGGGATTGTTACCCATCGCGGTGGCTGGACTGGATATCGAAAAGCTGGTGGAAGGAGCTGCAGAGATGGAGCAAGTGGCTTGTAAATCGCCGGATTTCATGCTGAATCCAGCTACCCTTTATGCCGCCATTCGCAACCTCCTTTACCGCCATGGTAAACAGACCGAGATCATGGTCACCTACCAGCCGCACCTGGTGATGCTAACCGAATGGTGGAAACAGCTTTTTGGCGAAAGTGAAGGGAAGAAAGGAAAAGGAATCTTCCCGGCAGGGGTGACCTTTACCACCGATCTCCACTCGATGGGACAATTCATCCAGGAGGGAGTACGCCACCTCTTTGAAACCGTACTGTCGGTTGAACGGCCTAACCGGGAGCTCTGGGTGCCGGATGACCCCGAAAACAATGATGGTCTCAATTTCCTGGCTGGAAAAAGCCTTTCGGAGGTTAACCACCAGGCTGAAATAGGAACCAGGCTGGCTCATGTTGATGGTGGCGTTCCCAACATCCGCATCTCCATCCCCTGTCTGGACGCCTATCATCTGGGACAGCTCCTCTATTTTTACGAGTTTGCCTGTGGGGTAAGTGGGTACACCCTGGGTATAAATCCCTTTGATCAACCGGGCGTGGAAGCCTATAAACGGAAAATGTTTGAGCTGTTGGGGAAACCCGGCTATTAGGCACAGGGCACAGGGCACAGGGCACAGGGCACAGGGCACAGGGAAAATTAAATGGAATCTGAGCCCTGAGCTCAGAGCTTTGAACATGAATAACCCCATGACCTTATGACCTTATGACCTCATGACCTCATCACCTCATGACCCCATGACCCCATCACCTCATGACCCCATCACCTTCTCAATTATCTCCGGGTAAAACTTGTACTCCAGCTCATGCACCTTGTTTGCCAGTGATTCTGCTGTATCCCCGGGTTCCACCGGGCATTTCGCCTGGAAGATGATCTGTCCCTCGTCGTATTGTTCATTCACATAATGGATCGAGATGCCCGATTCCCGCTCTCCGGCCTGGATCACCGATTCGTGCACCCGCATACCGTACATCCCTTTCCCACCATATTTCGGGAGGAGTGCCGGATGAATATTGATGATGCGGGAGGGATAGGCTTGGAGCAAGTAGCCAGGAATAAGCCAGAGAAACCCGGCCAGGACCAGGAAATCGATGCATTGCACTGACAGGATGTCCAACAGGTGCTGGGAGTCGTAGAGGTCATTTCGGGTGAAGACAACCGAAGGAACATGCATATTACGTGCTCTTTCCAAAACAAAAGCATCGGCTTTATTACTGAGTAAAAGAGTAACCCGGATCTTCGGATGATCCTGGAAATGCTCCATGATACGCTGGGCATTGGTTCCGTTTCCGGAGGCAAAAATGGCAATTCGTTGCATAGTAGAGAGGGTTTTTTCCGGTACAAAAATACAAAACGATCCGGATGTGTGATTTTTATCCTAACTTCCGCATAATTAATGCATTGACAGTCTTTTCAGAGTTTTTTCAAATGTTAAAAATCGTTAAAATTTATTGTGTGGTATCGATATTATTCATTTCTTTGCACTCCGTTTAACCAAAAAAGGAGAAATATGTCTGACATTGCCGCAAAAGTTAAAGCTATCATTGTTGATAAGCTTGGCGTTGATGAAAGTGAAGTGACACCTGAAGCAAGCTTCACAAATGATTTAGGTGCTGACTCTCTGGATACTGTTGAACTCATCATGGAGTTTGAAAAAGAATTTGATATTGCTATTCCCGATGATCAGGCTGAAAAAATCAGCACAGTAGGAGAAGCAATTGCATACATCGAAACGAATACGAAATAAGGAACATTTTCACGTGGATTTAAGACGGGTTGTGGTAACTGGCCTCGGGGCCATTACTCCTATTGGTAACACTACCGAAGCATATTGGCAGGGGCTTGTCAATGGCGTAAGTGGAGCAGCTCCGATCATTAAGTTTGATGCCGGCAAATTCAAGACCAAGTTTGCTTGTGAAGTGAAGGGATTCAATCCGGAAGATTATTTCGACCGGAAAGAGGCCCGCAAATATGATCTTTATACCCATTACGGGATTGTCTCCAGCGATGAAGCGATCCGGGATGCTGGTCTGGATCAGGAGGGCGTGGTTGACAAGACCCGTGTTGGTGTCATCTGGGCCTCCGGGATCGGCGGACTGGATACCCTGATCTCTGAGGTCTCCGGTTTCCTGAAAGGCGACGGAACTCCCAGGTATAACCCGTTCTTTATCCCCAAGATGATTGCCGACATCACAGCAGGCCACATCTCCATCAGGTACGGCTTTATGGGACCCAACTTTGCCACGGTTTCTGCTTGTGCCTCT
This sequence comes from Bacteroidales bacterium, assembly GCA_016783905.1. Lineage (GTDB taxonomy): Bacteria > Bacteroidota > Bacteroidia > Bacteroidales > FEN-979 > QYOJ01. Next base: position 8,021 of record JADHVQ010000044.1, read on the forward strand.
TCAGCCAATGCCCTGGCCGATGCCTTTACCTACATCCGCCTAGGGAAAGCTGACTTATTTATTACCGGCGGATCCGAAGCTGCCATCAACCCTGCTGGAGTCGGCGGCTTTAACGCCATGCATGCGATCTCTACCCGTAACGATGATCCGGCAACAGCCTCCAGGCCCTTTGACAAGGATCGTGATGGATTTGTCATGGGTGAAGGCGGTGGAGCACTGGTATTTGAAGAATATGAGCACGCCAGGAGAAGAGGCACCAGGATCTATGCGGAGGTAGCAGGAGCCGGACTTTCCGGGGATGCATATCACATGACATCCCCACACCCGGAAGGGTTGGGTGCCGTGATGAGCATGAAAGCAGCCGTGGAAGATGCCGGAATGAACAAAGAGGAGATCGATCATATCAACACCCACGGAACCTCTACTCCTGCCGGTGACATCGCAGAGCCCAAAGCGATCCTCTCCTTTTTTGGAGACCATGCCTACCACATCAACATCAACTCCACTAAATCAATGACCGGGCACCTGCTCGGCGCAGCCGGTGCAGTGGAAGCGATTGCCAGCATCCTGGCTGTGAAAAACGATATCGTGCCCCCCACAATCAACCATTTTACCGACGATCCGGACATTGACAACAAGCTCAACTTTACCTTCAACAAAGCACAGCATCGAAGGATCGATGTAGCTCTTACCAACACATTCGGATTTGGAGGCCACAACGCCAGCCTGATCTTTAAAAAATATAAACCGTAATCATTTTCAGGTCCGGATTGTCAAGATTTAATAAATCTTCTGCCAACAGGAAATTATCCGCTTCAATAAAAAATATACTCGGATTCAAACCCGGGAATATTGTTCTGTACAAGCTGGCATTCCTCCACAAATCAGCCGGACAGGAAACTGTCAGAGGGATCAAGGTGAACAACGAAAGGCTGGAGTTCCTCGGTGACGCAATCCTGGATGCCATAGCAGCTGACTTCCTCTTTAAAACCTATCCAACCCGGGATGAAGGCTTCCTGACCGAGATGAGATCCAAAATTGTCAGCCGGACACAGCTGAACAAACTTGCCCAGAAACTTGGACTCGATTACATGATACAGCTTGACGGGGCCAACGGTGTCTACCGCTCTTACAGGGGTGACGCTTTCGAAGCGCTAATCGGGGCGATATACCTGGATAAAGGATACAATTTCACCCGGAAAATCCTCCTGGAACGGATCATTAAACACTATTTCGACCTCGAGGAGCTGGTGAACCAGGAGCTGAATTTTAAAAGCAAAATCATTGAATGGGCTCAGAAAGAGAGGAAAAATCTTCAGTTCAACGTAGTTGATGAAGTAGGAACCGGATACAAAAAGCAATACATCGTTGAGGTGATTGTAGACGACACCCCCCTGGCCCGAAGTCAGCATTACTCCATCAAGGGAGCTGAACAACTTGCCTCCGAGAAAGCCTGGTCGAAAATCTCTTCCGAATACATTGATTAAGCCTTTATTTTTTAGTATCTTTGTGTTAAGGGAAATTAGGAGCAATCATGGCCAAACGGATATTTCTTGGGGGGGGGCGTCCTGAACCCGCCTATTACACACTACTGGGTCTCTCCACGCAACAGAAAGACTACCATCTTTCATTCCTGCTGAATAAATTACCCGAATTCAAATTTACCCGTTTTGAAGATCTGCTGGTCAACATTCCTGAGGAAGAGGAACCTGCACATTTCTCCCTCTATACCTGTTTCGATGAAGAGGGATTCAATACCTTCACCCTGATTTCGAACCGGAACAGCAACCAATATCTTGTTCCCTCCCTCAGGCAGACCGATTATCTCATGATCATTGAAGGGCCGTTCAAAAAACAGAAGAAAGAGGAACTGATAAAGGCCCTCCGGACAATTCCCAACATGTTGCTTGCCACCGAGATCAATCCGTCGGACATCAAGCAATTTGAGAGCCTGATCACCGATCTTGAATTGCACATCATGAAGAGTAAAAAAGCGACTATACCCAATACATAAAAGCAGGAGGTACAAATGATTGAGAATCTAAAAAAAACACTGGATAAAGGTGTTGAGTATGCCTTTATGACGACCGAAAAAATCGTCAAAGCTGCCAAAGAGCTGGCCCAGGAGAACAACCTCACCAAAGAAGAGGCGAAAAAGTTGCTGGACTATCTGCAGAAGAAATCAGAAGAGACCAGGCGGAATATGGGAAAAACGATGCAGGATTTCCTTAAGGCAAGTCTGAGAAAGATGGATATCCCCACCCGGGAAGAGGTGAAAAAGCTGGATGACCGGATCCGGAAGCTGGAGGGTACGAAGAAGAAACCGGCTGCAGCCAGGAAAAAGGCGACACCCAAGGCGAAAAAATCCACAGTCAAAGCTAAACAATAAGTAGCATTTACATCAGGGTATCGTGATCAATGTACTTAAGATAGGGCTACATGGAATATACCACCGAGAAGATCATGGTGGAGGAGATCCGTTGGATCGGCACCACCATTTTTGTGCTGACAGGGATATTTGGATTCTGGCTGTTGTTCAAACTTTTAGGGCGGGGGAAGTACTAGTTTTATTAAATTCCAAATCTCAAATACCAATGGTCAAAACCTAATAGATGTGGATTTATTTGGAATTTCGATCATTTGATATTGGTTCTTATTTGTTTTTTGGAATTTGATTATTGGAATTTGCGTTCCATTAGATAGCTCCTGTAAATTGCTTCAGGAATCTCACATCATTCTCAAAGAATAGGCGCAGATCCCGGATCTGGTATTTCAGCATGGTGATGCGTTCGATGCCCATGCCGAAAGCAAACCCTGTATAGGTTTCCGGATCAATATGGCAATTGGCAAGAACCTGCGGATCCACCATTCCACATCCCAGGATCTCGACCCATCCGGTATACTTGCAAATAGTACACCCCTCCCCGCCACAAATGTTGCAGGAGATATCCACCTCACCAGAGGGCTCGGTGAATGGGAAGAAAGAGGGACGGAGCCGGATACGGGTCTGCGCCCCAAATAGTTCCCGGGCAAAAAAGTAGAGCGACTGCTTCAGGTCGGCAAAGGATACATCTTTATCTACATAGAGTCCTTCCACCTGGTGGAAAATGCAATGGGCCCGGGCAGAGATGGCTTCGTTGCGGAAGACTCTCCCGGGGAAGATTTTCCGGATCGGTGGTTGCAATCTCTCCATCTCCCGGATCTGCACCGACGAAGTATGGGTGCGGAGAAGAATATCGGGATTTTGCTGGATGAAATAGGTGTCCTGCATATCCTTGGCCGGATGTTCGGCCGGGAAGTTGAGCGCCGAAAAGTTGTACCAGTCGTTTTCGATCTCCGGCCCCTCTGCCACAGAATAACCTAACCGGGCAAAGATTCCCGTGATCTGGTTCCTTACAATGGACAAGGGATGCCTGGCCCCAAGCCGGACCTGGCTGGTTGGGCGGGTCAGGTCAAGGCAGGAACGATCCTCCTCGCCACCCTCCTCGAATGAAGCTTTCAGCTCTTCCAGTTTCTGACCGGCCCTGGTTTTGAGCTCATTCAGTAGTTGCCCAACCACCCGTTTCTCTTCGTTCGGGATGGTGCGGAATTCTTCAAACAGGGCTGACAACACGCCTTTCTTACTCAGGTATCTGAGGCGAAGTTGCTCCACCTCTTCCCTGGCTGAAGCGGTCAGGTTTTCAATTTCCTGGAGAAGCTGCTCTATTTTCTCCTGCATATCAGTCTCCTGTTTCCTGCAGCTCTCACATTGATTCCGCAGGTTACACGGATTCTTGTTAATCGATCAGCTTGATCGTCATTTTAATATCCTGAACCGGACGGTCTCTCGCATCTTTCTGAACCGACGCTATCTTTGTAATCACATCAAGTCCTTCAGTAATTTCGCCAAAAACCGTATAGGCTCCATCAAGCCATTGGTAACCTCCCACTGATTCATAAATGGCTTTTTGCTCTGGTGAATATTGGATTCCGTTTTTTCGGCTTGCATCTTCAATATACGCCGCAGATAGGGGCCTTCCTTCAACGATGTAAAATTGGGAACCTGAAGAGGCTTTTTCAGGGTTAATTTCGTCCCCCTGTCGCGCAGCAGAAAGCGCCCCTTTTTTATGGATCAGGTTTTTATTGAATTCGGCAGCGACCTTATACCCCGGACCTCCGGAGCCTAAAGCAACGCCCGGTTTGGCATTCCTGGAGTTTGGATCACCTCCCTGGATCATGAATCCCGGGATTACCCGGTGGAAAAGCAGATCGTTGAAATACCCATCCTTGACCAGTTTGGCAAAATTATCCCTGTGCCGGGGTGTTTCATTGTAAAGGTATCCTTGCATATTACCATAGTCGGTATGGATGACAAACCTGACCACTTTTTCCTGAGTTGTTTTTTGAGACATAGCTGAGCTGGTAAAGATCATGAATCCGATCAGAATAAAAATCCATTCTTTTTTCATTGGTTGCAAGTTTAAGTTGAAAAACAGCGCAATATTATGAAAATTTCGCCGGAACGGAATCAATCCGCGTGGTTTTTCTTTACTTCCATGAAGCATTTCCGGCAGAGCGGCTCGTAGACGTCGGTCTCTCCCAGTCGTACCAGTGCATCGCCAGGCACGATCCGGTGCGAGTAGTGAGCCAGGTCTCCACAATGGATACAAACTGCATGCACTTTCGTGACGTACTCGGCGATGGCCATCAAAGCTGGCATCGGACCAAAAGGCGCCCCCAGGTAATCGAGATCGAGGCCTGCCACAATCACACGGATCCCTTGGTTAGCCAGGTTGTTGCATACCGGTATCAGCTCATTGTCGAAGAATTGAGCTTCATCAATCCCCACTACTTCCACATCATGGGACAGAAGCAGGATGCTGGAAGCCGACTCCACCGGAGTAGAGAGGATGATGGTTTCGTCGTGCGACACGACATTGGCGGTATCGTAACGTGTATCCACCTTAGGTTTGAAGATCTCCACACGCTGCCTGGCGATCCGGGCCCGCTTTAGTCGTCGGATCAGCTCTTCGGTCTTGCCCGAGAACATCGATCCGCAAATCACTTCAATCCAGCCCAGCCGGCTGATCTGTCTGTTTTTTTCCAGCAACATCTTTAGAAATCCGCTATCTTTACACCACGAAGACAAAAGTAATAAATCACCTGAAATTTACCTCCGAATGAAAAGCGAAATCATCCATAATCAGATACAAGCACTGCTGGAGACCATCCAGGAGCAATTCGAGACCATCCGAACCACCAAAAACCGGATCCCACAGATCGAATTTGACATCCTGCTGGACAACCTCCGAAAAGTCTATGATCAACTCCACCTTCTCCAACGGATGAACGACCCACACTCACCACCCCCACCACCCTCACCACCCCCACCACACTCACCACCCCCACCACCCCACCACGGCACCACGGCACCACCCCACCACGGCACCACGGCACCACCCCACCACGGCACCACGACACCATCCCCACCCCAAATCAAACCTGTTGAGCACCCGAGGAGAGCTATCAAAAAAGAGGAGGAAGCTGAGAAAAAGAGCCCGAAATCAGCCGATATGGATCTTTTTGCCAATGAAGAACCTTCCTTCAACATGAAACTGAAAGAGGCCCGGGAGATGAGTCTTCCTCAGAAGCCTGAACCCATTGAACACCTGAAACAACTGATTAGCATCAACGATAAGTTTATCTTCATCAATGAGCTCTTCGACGGCAACCTGAAAGAGTATAACGAAGCCATTGAAACCCTCAACAGCTTTGAAGAAAAAAATGAGGCGCTTGATTACCTCGACCTGCTCAGGAAAAAAAACGTATGGGAGCTGGGATCAGGGACCTTTATGAAGCTGAAGGAGATCGTGGACCGATATTATCTTTGAGGACCCCTCCTGGCCTCCCCTTGGAGGGGAGGAAATCCCGCAAAGTGGGAGTAAGCCCCCTTCAGGGGATTTGGGGGTGAGTATACGGATTTAGCGAATATCGATTAGGGACTGGGGATTTTGGCCAGGATCTCCTCGATCTCTGACAGGGTGGTTGCCGTCATGAGCCTGATCCGGTAAGGTTTCATAACCGGGATCCCTTTGAAATATCCGCTGTAGAATTTCCGGAACTCAAGGATGGTGCGCCGTTCTCCTTTGTATGCCAGCGATTTCCGGAAATGATCCCGAAGTACAGCGATGCGTTCTCCGATCTCAGGCTGAGGCGGGATGTATCCGGTTTGCAGGTAGGACTTGATCTCCCGGAAGATCCAGGGATTCCCGGTGGCGGCCCGGCCGATCATCAGGCCATCCACACCTGTCTGATCCAGCCGCTCTTTCGCCACAAGGGCATTGGTGATGTCGCCATTGCCAAAAACCGGGATGTGCATCCGTGGATTTCGCTTCACCTCCCCGATCAAATTCCAGTTGGCCCGGCCGCCATAGAGTTGTACAGCTGTTCTCCCGTGGATGGAGATGGCAGCGATCCCCACGTCCTGCAGCCGTTCTGCCAGTTCAAAAACAGGTTGATTCTCCTCATCCCAGCCTAATCGGGTCTTGACTGTTACAGGTAGTTGGGTAGCTTTGACCACCGCTTCGGTCATCTCCAGCATCCGGGGAATGTCTTTCAGCAGGGCGGCACCTGCACCTTTTTTTATCACCTTCCGAACCGGACAGCCGAAATTAAGGTCGATCATGTCGGGATTAGCATCTTCAGCCAGGGCAGCCGCCTTTCGCATCGAGTCCACATCGTGGCCAAAGATCTGAATGGCCACCGGTCGTTCTTCCTCTCCAAAGGTGAGCTTGATACGGCTCTTCACCGCATCCCGGATCAGTCCTTCGGACGAGATAAACTCCGATACTACCAGGTCAGCTCCAAACTGCTTGCAAACCGAGCGAAACGGGGAGTCGGTGATATCCTCCATCGGTGCCAGGATCAGCGAAGGGAGGGGAAGTTGGATTTTTCCGATTGTGACCAAAATAGACTATATTCGTTGCAAAAATAGTGAAATCGGCCACGTTTATGAAAATCCCCTGGCTTCACGCACTTCAACCTTTTTCCCGGATCTTATTTACGGTGTTGCTCATCATCAGTTGCTTCTTTGTTTTTTTCATGGGCGGACTGTTGCTGGCGATGCCTATCTTTGGCGTTTCCCTCACCGAGATCATGGCCCTCCTTACCGATTACGCCAACCCGAAAGCGATATCGTTGTTGAAATATTTTCAGATTATTCAGGAGGTAGGCATCTTCATTGTTCCCCCATTGCTGGCCGCTTTTCTCTTTGTCTGGAAGCCGTTTCATTTCCTGAAGTTGCAGGATCCTTCCCGCTGGCAGATCTGGGTCCTGACTACGGTGATCATGGGGGCTTCAATCCCTGTTATCAATCAGCTGATCGTGCTGAATGAAGCGATGCGGCTTCCCGAATGGCTGGCGGGGATGGAGCAATGGATGCTGGAAACCGAAGAGCAGGCATGGGAGCTGACAGAGGCGTTCCTGAACATCAAAACCCTGGGGGGCTTCCTCCTGAACCTCCTGATGATTGCCATACTCCCGGCTATTGGGGAAGAACTCCTCTTCCGTGGACTCCTGCAACGGCTGTTTCACGACTGGCTCGGAAACATCCACGTAGCGATCATCCTGGCCGGGCTCCTCTTCGGAGCCATGCACCTGCAGTTTTACGGTTTCCTTCCCCGTACTGTGCTGGGCATCCTGTTCGGCTATCTCTTCTTCTGGTCGGGGTCGCTCTGGATCCCGATATTCGCCCATTTCCTGAATAATGCAGTGGCGGTTACCGTCTCGTTCCTTCAGAAGCAGGGAATGATCGGAACCAGTCTGGAGGAATTCGGATCAACCCACGATCTCGTTCTCATGCTATCCAGCATTGTGGTCACAGTCCTCGTCCTCTATATTTTCTGGGTTTCCACCCACACCCGCCAGAAACCACACACGTTGTAATCTTCAGAACGTACGATTTTCAGGGAAGGCCATTCATTGGTATTGCCAACTGCCAACTAAGCTATAGTCCTAAAAACTGTATCGAAAGCCCGCACAGCAGGATGGTGGCCCCGGCTATGGCATGCATGTATCGCTCCATTTTTTTCAGGGGGAGGAACTGAATGCCGAAGGAGGAGATGAGCACGATGGTCATCATGGTACCAATGGTAATGCTCCCGAATACGGCAGCAATCCACACCACGCTCCAGAAGCTCTCTGTGGCAGCCGGGTACATCAGGATCGGGATGAGGGGTTCACATGGCCCGAACAGGAATATAGTAAAGAGGATCCACGGAGTCAGGCTTTTCACTCCTTCCCGCTGATGCACATGCGTATGTTCATCGTGATGCGAGTGTATGTGGCTGTGGTGCTTCACGTTCTCATGAGCGTGAAAGTGGGAATGAGGCCGGTTCCGGATGGCACGCCGGATGCCCCAAAGCATATAAACAAGCCCGAATGCGATCAGCATCCAGGCCGCGATCTCTCCGCGGAAAGATTCCACGTCGACGAGGGTATTTACCGCGATGCCCAGGGCGATCCCCAGCATTCCCAACAACACTGAACTAAGGATATGCCCCACTCCGCATAGAAACGTGATCCATGAGGTTTTTACCATGGACCAGCTTCGGGCTTTGGACATCACGATGAAAGGGAGGTAGTGATCAGGGCCGAACAGGGTGTGAAAGAAACCAATGGATGCGGCAGTGATGGTGAGCAGCAGGAGTTCTTGCGACATAGTGAGAAAACTGAATATATGGAGTAAAATTAAATAAAATTTATATGCCTAACTCTTCTCGTTTTTTCTTTGAGAATTTGGAAATGATCAGATCGTAGGATTGCTTCAAGTAGAACTCCCATTCCTCCCTGTTGAAACAACCGGGATTTTCCACGCAGATCCACATATTCCGGGCAAAATAGGGGGCCTGGATGATTCCTCTCCTGCTGGTAAGATCATCAAACTGCTCCGGGGGTACTTTCAGGGAGAAACGATTTGGGGGATTAAGATCAGCCAGGCAGAACATCTTTTCTCCCACTGAGAAAACAAGGTTATCACCCCATTTTATATCCTCTGTCACAGCCGGAAGACTCAGACAAAATTCACGAAATTCTTCGATATTCATAGCATAGATAGCCACAAAAACACCAAAACACAAAAATACACGAAAGTTTTTTCATGGTTATCTTTGCAGCATCATGAATGAAAAGCTGAAGCAGGTTCTTCTCGGCGGGGAATTCATCCTCCTCTTTTTCGGTGTCCCGCTCTTTATTGTTTATGGTACCGCCATCCTTCATCCCACCATTGTGATATTACCGGTATTGTTGCTGATCTTTCTGCTGCTTCGTTTCACCACCTCATTCCGGTTCGGGGAGCTGATCTCCTGGAACATCAGCCGGAGGGTGCTGGTGAAGAACGGGACCCTGGTACTGGTAATTGCCCTCCTGTTGTTCGGGAGCGTGGTGGTCTTCGATCCGGAGAACCTCTTCAACCTCCCGCGGGGAAATCTGCGGATCTGGATCTTCCTCTGCATCTTTTACCCCTTGTTTTCAGCTTACGGGCAGGAGATCATCTTCCGGACCTTTGTGTTCCATCGTTACCGGAAGCTGTTCAAACGGGATATCATCCTGATCCTCGCCAGCGGGATCACCTTCAGTTTTGCCCACATCATTTACTTCAGCTGGATCTCGATCATCCTCACCCTGCTGGCCGGACTCTATTTTGCTTATGAATACAACCGGACCAAGAGCGTTCTATTTACCTCCGTGTTGCACGGGGTGCTGGGAGACGTAGTCTTCACTGTAGGATTAGGCCACCACTTTTGGGTGGATATGTTCAACTACCTTTAAAGTACCTCCGGGACAGATGCAATTGTGAATCTCTCCATCGAGACAGTACCATCTCCCTGTACTTATATTAGTCAGGGTATTGTTTGCAGCATATCCTGAATCACTAGGTACGTAATTCCCACAGGCTTTTTGGTAGAACCAGGTAATCCGTATCTTGACCTTGGGATTGTCACAAAGACAAACCGGTTTTGGTTTTGGTTTTAATGGAGGAACGAACTTCGGTGCCGGGATCGGGGGCAGGGGAATATGGATCAGGATCTGGGCCATCACGGCGGGTGAAATATTTCCTGTCATTTGAGCTTTCATCAGGTAGGAGATCAGGGAGAATGGATTGCTGTTGAACTTGTACATTTCATCCACTGCTGCTTCCAGATCCCCAACGGCCGCCAGTTCGATGAAAAAGAGTGAGCAATTCTCCGGTTGCACGATCAGTCCTCATAAATGCAGATACTTTGAGAAACTCACGGATGAAGAGCAAAATCTTTTAGAGGAGCGGTCTGCAATAGTGAAATATCAGAAGGGAGAGATCATTTGTAAACAGGGGAGTTTTGCCTCCCATGTGATGTATATGGAACATGGCCTGGCCAAGGTGTATCTTGACGATGGTGTTAACCAGCTCGTGTTGAAGATCATCCCGGAGGGGAATCTACTCGGGCTCTCTTCGCTGAGTGACGATAACAATAAATTCCAGTATTCGGCAATGGCATACATCGATTCGGAGATCAGGCAGATCGACATTCATTTTTTCAAGCAACTGCTGGGTCAGAATCCTGCTTTCTCCAAGGAGGTCATTGATATCATGGGAAGCAATAACGACGGATTGATTCAGCTTGACGGTAAAAGTTTCAAGATCCTTGATTACGAAAGGTTGAAGCGGGTTAGTGAGAAGGGGTGAGTGCGGAGAGAATGGGATTCGAACCCATGAACCACTTTTGGCGGTTACACACTTTCCAGGCGTGCGCCTTCGACCACTCGGCCATCTCTCCTGCTGGATAACTAGATGCTGGATACTGGATAATTTCTTTTTGGGAATTTCACCACTGCACCATGGCACCACTGCACCACGTTTTTGCAGGTGCAAAGATAAAACTTTTACGCATATTCTCAATCCGTCATCTCACCTGTCAAACCTGGCTCACTTATCCAACCTGAACATCTCCAGCGCGTTCCCCGTCGTCACCTCCGCCACCTCCGCCACGGTGATCTTTTTCAATTCCGCCACTTTTTCTGCAATATACGGAATATAAGCCGGTTCGTTGCGCTGTCCCCTGAAAGGAACGGGGGCCAGGTAGGGAGCATCGGT
>JADHVQ010000045.1 GCA_016783905.1 Bacteroidales bacterium
TTATTTGATGCTTTTTTCCCTTCTCTTTTCCCATACCTGCATTCATGATACTCGCATTGAGCTCGAAGCCGATCAGCAGGCTGATGGAATTCAGGTAGATCCAGACCAGGACGATCAGCAGGGTGCCGATCGATCCGTAGAGGGCGTTGTATCTGGCGAAGTTATCCACATAAAAGTTGAATCCCATAGTGGTGATAATCACCAGGATGGTGGCCATCATAGATCCGGCCGAGATAAACCGGTATCGCCCCCGTTTGGCTGGAGCCAGGAAATAGAGGAACGAGATGGCCATCAATAACAGCGCGATAACAAGAAGCCAGCGCAACGACTCCATGGTGAGGAGATAGAAGTAGCTCCTGGTCACGATATCCGGGAAGATCAGATCAAGCAAACTGGATCCAAAGGTCATTAGTCCGATCGAGATGATCAGCAAAACCGAGAGGATGATCACCAGAACGATGGAGATCAGGTATTGCTTCACTAAAGTCCGTGTTTCGATGGTATGGGCCGTGTTGTTGAAGGCTTCGATCAGGCTGTTGATGCCGTTGGTGGAGAAATAGAGGGTGAGGATGAAGTTCAGGATCAACAGACCACTGCGGGGCCGTGTGATCACATCCACGATGGTCCCCTCCACCGATTCCCAGGTTGAGGCCGGCAGGAAATCCTGGATGATATCCAGCAACACCGACTGGAAGTTTTGGATGGGAATGAACGGGATGATGGTAAAGAGAAAGATCAGAAACGGAAAAATGGCCAGAATGATCGAGAAGGAGATCGCCGAAGCCCGTGAGTTGATGTACCCTTTGGCTAATCCGTTGAAAAAAAAGCGGGTGACATCGTACAACGGCATTCCATCGAAACCCGGTAACACGATCCGCTTCGAGACCCAGATACACTTTCTGACAGGTTTCCAGTTGGTGAAGCGGTTACCTGATTCCGGGGAGGTCGGGGGCGTTGTCATAAAACCGTTTGATTACCGCTTTCAAACTCATGTCCAGGCTTTTAATCTGATGGGTCAGACTGCCCATGGAGATATAATCGATTCCCGTTACCGCATACTTCCTGACATTCTCCAGGGTGATGCCCCCGGAAGCTTCCGTCTCAAAACGTCCGGCGACCACCTGCACAGCCGACTCCACATCTTCCACGGAGAAGTTATCCAGCATGATCCGGTCGATATTCCCGGTGTTAATGGCATCGAGCAGCTCTTCAAAATTCCGCACCTCAACCTCCACCTTGAGCTTCTTCCCGGTCCGTTCCTGGTACTCAGCTACAGCCCCGATGGCGTTTTCAACTCCTTTGGCGTAGTCTACGTGGTTGTCTTTGATCATGATCATATCGTACAATCCCATCCGGTGATTCTCCCCTCCACCAAGCCGAACGGCGTATTTCTCCAATTCGCGCAAACCCGGTGTGGTCTTCCGGGTGTCGAGGATCTTCGTTTTTGTCCCCTTGACCTCTTGCACCATCCGGAAGGTTTCCGTGGCAATTCCACTCAACCGCTGCAGGAAATTCAATACCGTTCGTTCAGCAGCCAGGATCGAGCGGATATCACCCTCAATCGTGAAAGGGACATCGTCGATCTCAACAAAACTCCCGTCTTCAATCAGAATCGTCATCCGGAGGCCGGCATCCACCTGTCGGAACACCTCTTTGGCTACCGGAAGGCCGGCCAATACCCCGTTCCCCTTGATCAGCAGCTGCGCCATCCCCTCCGTCCCCTCTTTAATCGTCGCCAGCGACGTATGGTCCCCGTCCCCAAGATCCTCCAGCAGGGCAGCCTTAACGATTTTTTCGAAATCCATATTCATTTTTCTTGTTCAATGATCAATTGGCCACTAAAACACGAAAACACCGAAGAAGCAGTTTGCAGTTCGCAGTTAGCAGTTGGCAATTAGCAGTTGGCAATACAAATCTGCCGTATTTCTAAATTTCGTATTTCATACGACCTCATTACCTCATCTCTCCATGATTTGAAACAAAAACACCTTCTGCTTTCCTTCCGCCTCTCTTGTCACAAAATAGAGCCGGTACTTCTTTCCGCCTGTAACCAGCTCTCCCAGAGCATACCGGCTTCCATCGGTTCTGTCACCTTCCCTGGCAATGCTGACGGAGCCGACCGGATGATCAGCAAGAAATCTTTTCACAATGACGGATGCCTGACTCTGGCTGAAGTTTCCGCTGTAGCCGGGGATCTGAAGGTACACCATGGTGTGGAAACAGGAGACGAGAACCCCGTGATCATTCTTCTCCAGTGCGGAAACCACCTGCTCATTGATTGTTTGTCCGGCTACCCGGCCTGAGCAACAGAACAAGGTCAGGCATACCATTATTATATAGGGTCTCATAAAGCAAACATACAAAATTAGAGGATAATTCCGACCTTTACGGCAAAATTCAATCGATGAACAGCCGCCTGATTTGCATGGGGAAGACCGATGATCAGTTGATCCGCGGATTGCTGGATGATTACCTGAAGCGAATCAACCGGTATAGCAGTTGTACCATCCTGGAGATCCCAAACTTGAAAAAGGCCTCATCCATGAAAGAGGAGGAGGTGAGATCGGCAGAGGCTGATTTGATCCTGAGTCAGGTTACCAAGGATGATTATATGGTCTTGCTGGATGAACGGGGTGAGAAGATCCGCTCCCGGGATTTTGCCTCTTTCCTGAATCAACGGTTCCTCTCCGGGATGAAGGGCCTGGTTTTCATCATTGGTGGAGCATTTGGAGTGGATGAACGGATAAAAAAACGGGCTGATTATATACTATCTCTCTCCCGGATGACGTTTCCTCATCAGTTGGTAAGATTGCTCTTCACCGAACAGCTATACCGGGCCCTGACAATCTTGCGCAACGAGCCATACCATCACGAATAGATTGATTTTACTGAGTTTCTTTAAAAAATTATAAATTTGCGCGTCAAAACTTATCATTATGGTTGAAACGGATATCAAAGAATTGAATGAACGGATTGAGAAGGAGAGCTCGTTTGTCGACCTCCTGACGATGGAGATGAATAAGGTGATCATCGGGCAGAAGCAGATGATCGAACGGCTCCTGATCGGACTTCTCTCCAATGGTCACATTCTGCTGGAAGGGGTGCCAGGATTGGCCAAGACCCTTGCAATCAAATCGCTTGCCAACACCATCGATGCGAAATTCAGCCGCATCCAGTTTACGCCGGATCTGTTGCCGGCCGACCTGATTGGTACGCTGATCTACAGCCAGAAAAAAGAGGAATTCCGGGTCCGGAAAGGCCCCATCTTTGCCAACTTCATCCTGGCCGATGAGATCAACCGCTCTCCCGCCAAGGTCCAGTCGGCCCTGCTCGAAGCGATGCAGGAACGACAGGTGACCATCGGGGAGGAGACGTTTAAGCTCGACGAACCTTTCCTCGTGATGGCTACCGAGAACCCCATTGAACAGGAAGGGACCTACCCGCTTCCCGAAGCCCAGGTGGACCGTTTCATGATGAAGGTCATCATCGATTACCCAAATAAGAAGGAGGAGAAGCTGATCATCCGTCAGAACATCGCTCATGAATTCCCGGAAACTTCGGCAGTCGTGAAGACCAGCGATATCATCCGGGCCCGTGGTGTGGTGAGAGAGGTTTACCTGGATGAAAAGATCGAGAACTACATCACCGACATCGTGTTTGCTTCCCGCTTTCCGGGAGAGTATAAGCTGAAGAAATTTGAAGGGCTCATCAGCTATGGCGGCTCCCCACGTGCCAGCATCAACCTGGCCCTGGCTGCCAAAGCGTTTGCCTTTATCAAACGCCGGGGCTATGTCATACCCGAAGATGTCCGGGCTATAGCCCATGATGTCCTTCGCCATAGGTTCGGACTCACCTACGAAGCCGAAGCCGAGAACATCACCACGGAAGATATTATTAATGAGATTCTAAATACGGTAGAAGTACCCTGATACCCACCCCCTTAACCCCCTGCCCCCTGTTCCCCCTCCCTGATTCAGGGAGGGGGCCAGGGGGTGGGTAAGAAACAACATGGAAGCCGCAGAGCTATTTAAGAAAGTCCGCAAGATCGAGATAAAGACCCGGGGATTGTCCAACCAGATTTTTTCCGGACATTACCACAGTGTCTTCAAGGGAAGAGGTATGGCTTTCAGTGAAGTGCGTGAGTATCAGTACGGGGATGATATCAGGAGCATCGACTGGAACGTGACGGCCCGTTTCAACCATCCCTACATCAAGGTGTTTGACGAGGAGCGGGAACTGACAGTGATGTTGCTGATTGACGTAAGTGGCTCCAACCAGTTTGGGACACAAAAAGCCCTCAAGCAGGAGATCATCACGGAGATTGCTGCGGTGCTGGCGTTCAGCGCCATCCAGAACAACGACAAGGTAGGGGTACTCTTCTTCAGCAATCAGGTGGAGAAGTTCATCCCCCCGAAAAAGGGAACCACCCATATCCTGCGGATCATCAGGGAACTGATTGATTTTCAGCCTGTTCACCATGAAACAAACATCGCAGAGGCGCTGCGGTACCTGACCAATGCCATCAAGAAACGATGTACGGCCTTTCTGCTCTCCGACTTCCTTAACAAGGGATTCCAGGATGCGATCAAGATCGCGAACAAGAAACACGACCTGATCGCTGTGCAGATCTTTGATGAGCGTGAAACGGAGATGCCCGATGTAGGGCTGATCCGGGTGAAGCACGCCGAAACCGGCAAGCAGTTGTGGGTCGACACCACCGACCGGGCTGTCCGTCATCGTTACCGGAAGTGGTTCGACCATCACCAGGAGTACCTCAACGATCTCTTCCTCCGAAGCGGTGTGGATGTCGCCCGCATCCGGACCGATCAGGACTATGTGAAACCCTTGATGAATTTGTTCAGAAGGAGGGAGGCGAGGAGATAATTACGAATGACGAATGACGAATGACGAATTAAAATATAAATTGCTGTTATTCCTGGTATTTGTAAGCATACAAGTCGTTGCCCAACATCCAGTTGCCACTGCTACGCTGGATACCAATGTCATGCTGATTGGTGACCAGGTGGGATTTACACTTCAATTCACCGGACCAGCGGGGGCTCAGGTATTGTGGCCCTCGATTCCCGATACCATCCTCGGGAAGATTGATGTCCTGGAACGTGATCAAATCGACACACTGCTCAGTGATTCAGGATTGACCACCTCTTATACACAGAATATTCTATTGACCAGTTTCGATACGGGCTTCTATGTGATCCCACCCATCCCCTTCTATTTCAGGGCGCTTCCCGATACCACGATCCTGATGGTGGAGACCCGGACCCATTTCCTGGCTGTCCACACCCTGGCAGTGGATACCACCAAACCGATCAAACCGATCAAAGGGCCCAGAAAAGCTCCTCTGACCTTCCGGGAGATCCTGCCGTGGATCCTGATCGGACTGGCTGCAGCCGGGCTGATCGCCTTTGTGATCTATTACCTGAGAAAACGCAGGAAGAATGAGCCTCTCTTCCGGCTCAGGCCAAGGATTCAGCTGAAACCTCATGAAATGGCGTTGCAGGAGCTCGAAAAACTGAGGATTCGGAAACTCTGGCAGCAGGGGAAGGTGAAAGAGTATTATTCTGAGCTGACAGAGATCCTGAGAAAATATATTGAAAACCGGTTTACGATTCCGGCGCTCGAGAGTACCAGTGCGGAGATTCTGCATGACCTGCTGGAGATCCCGGAGATCAACCGCGAGGTGTGGGACCAGCTTGGTAAGCTGCTTATGCTGGCCGACATGGTGAAATTTGCCAAAGAAAAACCCGCACCAGCAAAGAATGACGAGAGCCTGGAGAAGGGAATACAGTTTGTGAATGATACAGCGGTGATTATAGAAACAGTTGAAAATAACCAAACATCAAATGCCAAATAACAAATAATACCCAAAAAACAATGACCAATATTCCTTAAACCCTATATCTTATATCCTATAACTTATAACTTACAACTTACAACAGATAACCGACAACCGACAACATGCTAACTGGCCTTACATTCGCAAATCCCGGATTCCTCTTCTTACTGCTGATCATCCCTCTGCTGATCGCCTGGTACTTCTTTCGGTACCGTCGCAACCATGCAGAGATCCAGGTCAGTACCACGGATGGCTTTGAGGGGAAGGGAAGGAGCCTGAAAGTGATTCTCTATCAAGCGCTCTATGTGCTGAGATTGCTGGCTATCACCTTGGTGATCCTGGCCCTGGCTCGTCCGCAGACCAGTCTGAGCCGCCAGGATGTGACGGTAGAGGGGATTGACCTGGTGATTGCACTCGACATCTCCGGTTCGATGCTGGCCATGGACTTTAAGCCCGACCGGTTGGAAGCTTCAAAGGAGGTGGCCATCGAGTTCATCGACGGCCGCCCGGATGACCGGATCGCCCTGGTAGTATTCAGTGGTGAGAGTTTCACCCAGTGTCCGCTTACCATTGACCATTCGGTGCTGAAGAACCTGTTTAAGGATATCAGAAGCGGCATGATCGAAGATGGAACCGCGCTGGGTGATGGCCTGGCTACAGCGGTAAGTCGACTGAAAGAGAGTAGGGCAGTGAGCAGGGTGATCATCCTGCTGACAGATGGCGTGAACAACATGGGTTCCATCGATCCCCGTTCGGCTGCCGAGATCGCGAAACTATTCGGGATCAGGATCTATACCATCGGAGTGGGTTCGATGGGCATGGCGCCTTATCCGGTTCAAACCCCGTTCGGGATGAGTACGCAAAATATGGAGGTGAAGATTGACGAACCTCTCCTGCAGGAGATCTCTGCCATGACAGATGGCCGGTACTTCCGGGCAACAAGCAATGCCAAGCTACGGGAGATCTACCGGGAGATCGATCAACTGGAGAAGTCGAAAATAGATGTGACCGAATTCAAACGGAAGAAGGACGAATATATACCGCTGATTTTGATAGCGTTGGGACTGTTTGGACTGGAGATGTTGCTCAGGTATGCAGTTTTGAAGAATATACCATGATAGTGCCATGGTGCAGTGGTGCAGTGGTGAGATAGTGAAATAGCGAAATAGTGAGATAGTGAAACAGTGAGATAGTGAAATGGTGAAATGAAAAAATCGTAAATCGTAAATCGTAAATCGTAATTTGAAAAGATGTTCCGTTTTGCACATATAGAGTACGTTTACCTGTTGGCCCTGATCCCGGTCTTCGTGGGCCTTTTTATCTGGCTGATGGTTTGGAGGAAGAGGGCGTTACAGCGGTTTGGAGAGCTTTCGGTGATTGGTCAGCTGTTGCCTGACATAGCTAACTCAAAGCTGATCCTGAAGTTTGTCCTGATGATAATTACCTGGGGATTGCTGGTGTTTGTGCTGGTTGGTCCTCAAACCGGTTCCAAGCTGGAGAACGTACAACGGAAAGGGATCGACCTCATCATTGCACTCGATGTCTCCAACTCCATGCTGGCTCAGGACATCAAGCCGTCGCGCATCGACCGGGCCAAACAGGCAATCAGCCGGTTGGTTGACAAGCTGGAGGGCGACCGGATCGGGATCATTGTCTTTGCCGGGAAAGCCTATACACAATTACCGATTACGACAGATTACGCGGCCGCCAAGATGTTTGTCTCCACCATCAATCCGGGAATGGTCCCAACCCAGGGAACGGCAATCGGTGATGCCATCGACCTGGCCATCCAGTCGTTCGGGGAGTCGAAGAAGAACAAGGCGCTGGTGATCATCAGCGACGGGGAAGATCATCAGGGGAGCGTGCTGGAACAAGCGGAACTGGCTGCTTCCAAAGGGATTACGATTTATACGATCGGCATGGGATTACCGGAAGGCGGTCCGATCCCTGTGTACAACGGTGATATGCTGGTGGGATTTAAAAAGGACAAGGAGGGAAATGCGATTGTCAGTAAGCTTGATGAGACGCTGTTACAGCGGATTGCTGCCATTGGGAAAGGGATGTATGTCCGTGCTACGAGCTCAGAAACAGGCTTGAACAAGATCTTTGATGACATCAACGCCATCCAGAAATCGGAGATTGAAAGCAAGCAATTTTCAGATTATAAGAACCAGTTTCAATATTTTCTGGCTATTGCACTGATCCTAATGATCCTGGATTTGTTTATATTTGAAAAGAAAACGTTTTGGTTGAAACACATACGACCGTTTGAAACGAAGTCATGAGGTCATGAAGTCATGAGAATAAGGAATGAGGGATGAGGAATGAGGAATTGAATTGCAAAAAGCGAACAGCGAATAGCGAAAAGCAAACAAAATGAGAATTGTATTATTTTTAGTCCTGGTTGTGATGTCAGTGGTGAGTTTTGCGCAGAAAGAGAACCGCTATCTACGGGAGGGAAACAGGATGTTTGAAAAAGGAGATTATTCAAACGCTGAGAAGGATTACCGGAAAGCATTGGAGCTGAACAGAGAATCGGTCAAAGGGCAATTCAACCTGGGAACAGCCGTTTACCAGGAGAAGAATTACGAGGAATCGGCCAGCATCTTTGCCGGCTTGGGAGAGAAGAGCCTCGGGAAAACCGATAAGGGGGAGGTTTTCCATAACCTTGGCAACTCCCTGCTGGAAGCTCAGCAGTATGAAAAGAGCATTGACGCCTACAAGCAGGCATTGCTGAATAATCCTCATGACCTGGATTCGAAATACAACCTGGAATATGCTCGGATGAAGCTGAAGCAACAACAGCAACAGCAACAACAGAACCAGCAGAATAAGGATCAACAGGAGAAACAGGATCAGGAGAAACAGGATGAGCAGGATCAGCAACAGAATAAAGACCAGCAGGATCAGCAAAAACAACCTCCGAAGCCGGATAAGATCTCCAAAGAAGATGCAGAGCGTATGCTGGAAGCGATGAAGAACGATGAAAAGAAGACCATGGAAAAAGTAAAGAAGCAAAAGGCGAAAATGGTAGTAGTTGGAATTGAAAAAGACTGGTAGCAAATTTAATGACCCCCTGGCCCCCTAAAGGGGGAGTAAGTCCCCTTCAGGCTTGTCTGCCAATCAGGCAGGGGATTTAGGGGTACTAATGACCAATGACTGTATGACCGTATGACCAGATCCTTCTTCACCGGCCTCTTTTTCATCTTGTTTGGCTCGTTTGCTATCTCCCAGGAGACCGAGTTCACCGCTTCGGCGAAGCCGGTGGTTGCGGTAGGGGAGACCTTCAATCTGACCTATACCCTTAATGCGCAGGGGGTGAATTTCAGGGGCCCGAGAATCTCCGGTTTTACGGTGCTTACAGGTCCAAATACTTCCACCACTTCCAGCATCCGGTCTATCAACGGACGGACCTCGATGACCATCACCTATACCTATTCGTATATCCTGCAAGCGACACGGGAGGGGACATTTGGAATCCCGGCTGCGTCGGTCACAGTGGATGGCAAGAGCTACCAATCGAACAGCCTGACCATCCAGGTTCAGCCCGGTGGAACTCCACAGCAGCAATCCGGGCAAACTGGTGCACCCGGAAATCAGCGATCAACAGGGCAGCCAGGCGCACAAACCGACGCCAAAGATGTATTCCTGAAGGCCTATGTCAGCGATGCCAGCCCTTTCCATGGAGAAGGGATCATTGTCACCTATAAGCTGTTTACCCGGGTCCCGATTGCACAGATCTCCATCAGCAAATTATCCTCTTTCCAGGGATTCTGGTCCCAGAATCTGTTGAAGGATAATGAGCGGTTTCCGCAATACAATCAAACGATTGAAGGAGAACAATATGTGGTGGCGGAAATCCGCAAAATAGCCCTTTATCCGCTGAAGAGCGGCAAGCTTCGCATTGATCCGCTTGAGGTGGAGTGCGTTGCACAGGTGAAGCAGCAAACGCGCCAACGTACAGGAGATCCCTTCTTCGATGATTTTTTCAACAACAGCTTCTTCTCCTCTTCTTATGCTACGGTTGAGAAGTCGCTGAGTTCAAATCCTTTAACCATTCAGGTTAAACCGCTTCCACAGGGGAATAAACCGGCAGATTTCGGGGGAGCAGTCGGCTCCTTTACATTCCGTTCGGAGATCGATAAAACCACCATCCAGGCAAATGAACCGGCTACGTTGAAGTTTATGGTGTCGGGAACAGGGAACATCCAGCTGATTGAGCAGCTGAACGTCAACTTTCCACCAGATTTTGAAACGTATGATCCAAAGGTGGTCAGCGATTACAGGACTACTTCAACGGGAGTTACCGGCATGCAGTCGTTTGAATACCTGATCATTCCCAGGAAACCCGGCAATTTTACCATCAACCCGGTGGCCTTCTGCTATTTTGATCTGGCCAGGCAACGGTATGTGACACTTACCTCTCCTGCTTATCAGCTCACGGTGGAGAAAGGGAGTGGTCAAGCCGGTGTCATGACTTACACCGGCGCCAACAAAGAGGAGATCCAGTATATTGGAAGTGATATCCGGCATATAGAAAGCCAGCCGTTTACACTCCGGATGGCAGGTACCTGTTTCATGGGTTCCTGGAGCTATTTCCTGTTGTTGCTGAGTCCTTTCGTTCTGTTCATCATCCTGCTCATTCTTCTGAAGAAGCAGAGTGCAAGACGAAGTGATGTGTTGCTGATGAAAAACCGGAAAGCCACACGTATTGCAAGGAAACGGCTTAAGAAGGCGGCTGAGTTCCTGAAGGGAGGGAAAGAAGCTGATTTTTATGAGGAGATCTCACAGGCAATCTGGGGTTATCTGAGCGATAAGTTCGGGATCCCGATAGCGGAACTCTCGATGGACTCTGTTCAGGAAGCCTTGAAGGGAAAACAGGTGAGCGACGAGATCCTGAATCAGTTCAGCACTACGTTGAAAGATACGGAGTTTGCCCGTTTTGCCCCGGGGGATAAAGCACTGAAAATGGACGAGATCTATAGCAAAGCGATGGAGATTATTGCAAAGATTGAAAGAGAGTTAAAATGAAATACGAAATTAGAAATTAGAAATTAGAAAAAGAAAATAGCAAAACTCGGTTAAATTAATAATGGAAAGGTTGAAATATATTGGGCTTATTGCAGGTTGCTTGTTGCTGGTTTTTGGGCTTTTTGGCCAGGATCCGCAAAAACTCATTTCAGACGGGAACAAAGCCTATTCCGATGGCCTTTACACAGATGCTGTTTCTTTGTATAAGCAGGTGACAGAGTTGGGATTAGAGTCCCCTGAACTATATTATAACCTCGGAAACTCTTACTTCAAGCTGAATGACTTTGCCCATGCCATTCTCTGGTATGAACGTGCCCATCGGCTGGATCCCGGGAACGAGGATATCAACTTCAATCTGAATGTCGCCAACAGCAAGATTGCCGATGAAATTGACCCGTTGCCTCTCTTGTTCTATATCCGTTGGTACCAGGGGATTGTCAACCTCTTGCCGGTGAATACATGGGCTGTTCAAATGATCATCTTTTTTATTCTGACCCTTGCCTGCATTACCCTCTATTTCAGCTCCCGTCGTCTGATCCTCCGTAAAACCGGCTTCTGGGCAGGCATTCTTTTTCTTCTACTTACCCTCTTTACCCTTCTTTTCTCCATTTCGGGATACCACAAATTGAGAACCCTCCATGAAGCCATTGTGTTTGATCCGACCATCACGGTAAAAAGCTCACCCGATGAAAAGAGCATCGACCTTTTCGTCCTGCATGAAGGGACAAAGGTTCAACTGCTTGACAAGATCGGCAACTGGTATGAGATCCGCATAGCGAACGGTAGCGTTGGCTGGCTGCCCACCGAGGCGCTCGTTGAAATATGAGGGACGAAGGACGAAGGACGAAGGACGAAGGTTCCTCGACCACCGGCTGGAGTTCATAGATAAAAATTTTTTGCAGAATTAACTTTTTAAGTTATATTTGTTGGTTTAAACGGAAACCCGCGAAATCATTAGTATAGAATAAAATCGAAATTCATCAAATAACTAAAACCAGGGATATGAAAAACAGACTTTTACCATTTGGCTTGTTGGTGTTATTTCTCGGATTCTCTTGCTACCTGTTTTCCGCTTCTGCCTCAGCTGCCCTTCCGGACAATAACACACCAGATCAGACCTCCGACGTACGGATGCAACAGATCCGGAGCAATCAGGTGACGGGGATTGTCAGTCCTGCTGATGTGCTGGCGGCCAGGCATCAGCTTTCATTATTGCAACAGAAGTCAGCCACTGCTCTCGGACTCAACTGGATACATGTAGGCCCAACCAACTACGCAGGCCGTTCCCGTGTGGTGATGTTTGACAATCAGGACACTGACGGTCTTACGCTTTATACCGGAGGCGTTACGGGTGGTGTTTTCAAGTCGACCAACAAAGGATTGACGTGGCATGCTTTGAACACAGGCTCTACGGAGATCCTGAGAGTCTCTTCCATGACTCAAACATCCGGCGGAACCATTTACGTAGGAACCGGCGAATATTATTACGGAAATGGAGAGTTCATGGGAACCGGTCTCTACCGTTCAACCGATGGAATGAATTTCACGGTAGTACCCGGCACCAAGCCCATTCTGAACGATCCGTTATCAAATTGGGCCTATATCCTTAAACTGGCTTGTAATCCGAATAATGGGAGGCTGTTTGCAGCAACCAATGCCGGGATCAAGTATTCCGATGATGGAACTACCTGGACGGATCTGATGTTCGGAATGGCCATCGATGTAACGGTGGGTGTCAACGGAACGGTTATGTTTGTCGTTGACAATCATGTTTATATAGCTGTTGGAGGGAACCTTGGGAACATCACGGATGTCTCAACCGGAGAAGAAGATATGCTTCCCGTCGATAATGCAGGCTGGACCAGCCTGGCCATCTCCCCTTCCAATCCCAGCGTCATGTACTCGAGCATTGCCAAACTGTCTGATGCTTATTTGCTTGGCATTTACCGGTCGGAAGATGACGGCGCTACCTGGTCGCTGATCTTCCCACCCAATCCCTCGTATGAACCATTCAACGGAAATGGATGTTACAGTAATACCATCGAGGTATTTCCCAATGATGAGAATATGGTACTCCTCGGTGGCCCCAGTGCATGGCTTGGTAAAAAATACCAACCGACTGGCTATTTTGACTGGCAGCAGGTCTCTTTCGGCTTTTTTGCTCCCAGTGGACCTTTTGCTCCCAGCTTCCATCACGATTATACATTCCGGCCAAACCATCCTGAGGAGTTTGCGATTGCCACTTCCAACGGCATTGCCACCGGAACTTACTCTGCTGTGGCATTTGAATTTCAAACAAGCAATAAAAATCTGGTCACCTCTCAATTCAATTCCGTTTCCATCGCACCCATTGGAAATTGGATGATGGGAGGGGGTGTACGGGTTGGAACGGAACTGTTTAATGTGTTTTCTCTGAACTCACCGACGGATGGATTGGTGGTTCCGGCCTATTCATTCCGGACAGGGACCTTTTGTGAATGGTCGCAGCTTCAACCTGCTTCTATTTTCTTTTCCGGAACCAATTTCTATCCCGGTGAACCTTATGTACGTTCAGAAGATTTTGGTCTCACTTCAGCGCTAAGTTTCCTGGAGACCATCTCCAGCACATTGACCCAATATCTACCCTCTTCACTTTGGGAAACAGCATACTTTCCATACTCACAGGATACCCTGTGGATTTATGCCCGCGCAGGAACCATTGAAGCCGACTCCACCGTGATCGTTCAAAGCATGAACTGTTACGAATGTGGTTTTTACTACACGGTTCCGGTTACCATCCCTCAAGGCGACAGCTTGCCGGTGCTCGATCCTTTCCATTCCCGGTTCTTTATCTATGGTACAGCCGGGGGGCGTTCGGGCGTTTACATGACACAGGATGCCATCAAATTCTACAAGGTTCCGGTATGGTACCAGATCGGTGAAACCGGTGCTGATATACTGACTTGCATGGCACTTTCCAGTGACCTGAACTATCTTTGGGCAGGGACTGAAACAGGGAAGATCTACCGTTTTTCCAACCTGACACTCGCACTCGATGAGGTTACCGCCAGTGTTCTCAGCCCCTATTGCATCGTTTCCACAGATATTTTCGAATATCCGGAAATGGCCGGAAGGTATGTTACCAACGTCGTGGTGGATCCCAATAACGATAACAACGTGATGGTGACCCTGGGGAATTACGGAAATGACAACTATGTGTATGTGGCTGAAAACGCGCTGGATTCACTGCCCGATTTCCTTTCTGCACAGGGGAATCTTCCCAGGATGCCTGTCTTCGACGGGATCTTTGAACTGCATGGCTCCGGAAGAGCGGTCCTTGGTACAGATATGGGCGTATTCACTACGTCGGATGTATTTGCCGGTTCCCCCGAATGGGCACAGGACTATACGGGTATGGGTGACCTGCCTGTTACAGATCTGAAGCAGCAAACCCTGGTGCATCAATATGTTCAGAATGTTGGTTACATTGCAGCTGCAACTTACGGGAGAGGCATTTTCTACGATACCACCTTTTTTACACCGGTGGGGATCGATCCGGTCCAGGGATCCGGAACTGTTCGGACAGTTCTTCAGATTCATCCAAATCCGGTACAGATGTCAGCTAAGGTAACTTATACGCTGACGGAGACGATGCCTGTAATCGCTCACGTATATGATCTTGCCGGCCGACTGATAACAACCACCTCCTTCGGGACCCAACTCAGGGGAACACATACCTCTGTTCTTGACATGAGTTCGTTGCCCAGTGGCACTTACATTGTCAGAGTGAATCAGTCGTACGGTAAAGTGGTGAAAACCAATTAAGAATTAAGTGAATTAAGAATTCAAAATTACTCGAGATATGAAAAAAGTTTTATTCATCTTAATATTTGTCGCTGTTAGCCTGGGGATGGCAGCTCAAAGCCTGGTCTACACCCCTGCACTCAAGAGCCCAGCCAACGATGCAACAGACCAGATGCCGGATGTAGTTCTTAGCTGGTATGCTGTTACAGGATCATTGACTCTTCAATACCAGCTTCAAATGGATACGAGTATGAGCTTCAATTCTCCACTTCTGCTGGACATTACACAAACCCTGATTACCGGCTACCAGACCAGTAACCTGCTCTTCAATACAACCTATTACTGGAGGGTCAGGGCCATTGACGGAGCCACATCACCCTGGTCGGAGATGTGGAACTTTACGATCTTCAATACGGTTGTCCTGTTTAAGCCAACCAATAATGCCAATAATCAGGAATCCAATGTAAACCTGGAGTGGAGAACAAAAGTTGGACCGACTGATATCTCCGGGCTTACCTATTTCAACTACCAGGCTGATACCAGCATGAACTTCAACTCCCCGCTTCTGGTGCAGGGTATGGTTGCCGGTGATGTATTTAAAGGCACAACGCAGTGGCTCCGTTTTGGCGCACAATATTATTGGCGGGTTCAGGCTGGCCACTCGACGGATGCCGGGGATTGGAGTGAGCCGTTCTCCTTTAACGTATTGGATGCCGTCACCTTGAGTTCACCAAATAATAATTCCGTGAACCAGGTGCTGGATGTACTTCTGAAATGGAAAGCAATCGGCGGGATTCTTTCTTACGAGTTTGAGATCGCTTCTGATGAGAATTTCAATACCCTGGTGTTTATCGGTGAGACCAATAAGGTTGAGGTCAATGCTGAGTTTCTTATGTTTGGCAACGACTACTGGTGGAGAGTCCGGTCACGTCATCAGCACGATACTACCGGCTGGAGTGAGCCCAGGAAATTTACATCCATCAACACCGTCCTCCTGAAATCACCCTCAAACGAGCAGTTGAATGTTCCCCTCACCCCGATTATGATGTGGACTATCCAGACAGGTATCACAGGGTATCAGCTACAGATTGCCACAGACATGGGCTTCACGGATATTTTCTATGATGTCAAACCTGATCTTCTGGATAGTGAAACCAAGGTTACCAGGAAAATGGCTTACAATACCGTTTATTACTGGCGGATGCGTTCGTTCAGTGATGGGGGAGCCTTGGCAGACACCACCAACTGGAGTGATCCCTGGAAATTCACTACCATCAGTCCGGCCGGCATCGAGGACCCACAGGTAGCTACACTCAGGATCTATCCAAACCCAGCAAACGGAAAGGCCTTTATCAAGGTTACCGCAAAAGAAGCTGCCGAAGCTCAGTGCATCGTTGTTGATCTTCTTGGCCAGACCGTTCTGGAGCAAGCATTCACCCTGAACATGGGTGAGAACACACAAGTGCTCAATCTGGACAACCTTCGGAAAGGAATCTACATGGTTCGCCTGACCATCCATGGCGAGACGGTGAATCAGAAGCTAGTCGTTGACTAACTGCCAACTTCTCTTAGAATTTTTCCTTGAACTCTCTCAGTACGGCAAGGTCCTCCTCGGAGATATAGCCCGTGGCGAGGGCTTTTTCGATCAGGACATCGTAATCAGACAGGGTGATTAGTGTGCATCCTGCCTCATCGAATTTTTTAATCGACACCGGAAGGTTATAGGTGAAGATCGCTACCATGCCAGCAACCTGGCAGCCTGCTTCACGAAGGGCTGAAACGGCACCCAGGCTGCTTCCGCCGGTGGAGATAAGATCTTCGACCACAACGATCCGTTGACCGGCCTCTACCTTGCCCTCAATCTGGTTGGTGAGGCCATGATCCTTTTTTCCGGAACGCACATAGGCAAAGGGCAATCCAAGCTCCTGGGCCACCAGCGCTCCCTGGGCGATGCCTCCGGTAGCGACACCAGCGATGGCCTCGGTACCTTCAAAATGTTCACGGATGGCAGCAGTGAACTGCTGCCGGATAAAGGTCCGGATCTCCGGGTAGGAGAGGGTGATGCGGTTGTCGCAATAGATGGGGGATTGGATCCCGGACGCCCAGGTAAAGGGCTCTTTCGGACTGAGTTTCACGGCTTTGATTTTCAGCAGCTGAGCTGCTGTTTGAAGGGCGACGTCTTTTGAGAGGAGCATAGAGGTATTTTTAGTTCAAAAATACCAATATTTTCTTTCTTTTTTTTAGAACCAGACAAATGGGATTCGCCTCGGTTTGTTGGGTGATCTATAGCATTTTTCTGTTTTGTTCTGCTCCACGGCCGCGGGGACCGAGGCTCCGTAATCGCGACTGCCTCCACAATTGGCGATGATCTTTCTTGTTTCTTGATACCCAACTTTCTTTTGTCTCATTCATTCACGCTCCGAGACGGCAATTTTTCGAAGGCCATTTTAAAGTATGATGCCAGATTTACGAAGTACGAATGCAAGTACAAAGGACGAAGGACGAAGGAGAAAAATTTCCCCTCCTTAATGAAAGGAGGGGTGGCAGGAGCGAAGCGAGTGACGGGGAGGTGTCAAAGGGAGGTTTAAAAGGGGAACCGGCATCTGGTATCCAGTATTCAACAGAAATTTGTATGTTTGATATGCGATTTCCAGCGCCATATGAAGATCTTTATTGATGACCGGATGCTCAGACTGCTGAAGCCTGATGAGGTGTATGAGGGACAGGTGGTGTTGCCCGGTTCATTGAGAGAATTGAGGAGCATCGTCATGGATTTTGAAAAGGATTCTTCGGTGCAGGAACTAGGACTCTCCTCACCAGACTATAAAAAGTTGAAGAAGGAGGTTAAGTCACTCTTTACAGTAGTGAAAGCAGCCGGTGGATTGGTACGGAATGAGCAGGGAGAGATCCTGTTTATTTACCGGAGAGGGAGGTGGGATCTGCCGAAGGGGAAGATGGACATCGAAGGACGAAGGACGAGGGACGAAAGACGAAGGACGAAGGACGAGGGACGAAGGAAGAAGGACGAGGGACGAAGGACTAATTTCGAATTTCGAATTTCTGAGGCCATTCGGGAGGTGAAGGAGGAGACGGGGCTTGAGAAGGTTGAGGTGGTGCGAAAGCTGAAGCCGACTTACCATGTATACAAAGAGAAGCGGAAGCCGTTGCTGAAAAAGACCTGGTGGTTTGAGATGTTCGCCCCGGACGACCAGCCACTTACGCCGCAGACGGAAGAGGATATACTCTATGCCCGCTGGTTCCGGCCGGAAGAACTTTCTAACGTACTGGAGAATACGTTTGCAAGCCTGATGGAAATGATCATGAATGCACAAGAATGACGAATGACATGAATAACCCCCCGGCCCCCCTAAAAGGGGGAGTAAGTCCCCTTCAGGGGATTTAGGGGCAAATCCGAAACCTATATGACAAACTCAACCCCGACAACAAGCCAGCTTTTTAAGGTACTCAAAACGAAGGGGGCCCTGAAGCAGGAAGTTTTCAGTAAAACCCTGAAGGCGTTTAACCTTTTCAAACGAGAGGCAGAGATCCTGGCGGCGCAGTATATGATGAAAACCTTGCCGGGAAAGGCGGTCATCCCGTTTGAATATTACGACCGGGGACAATTTGAATTCCGGCTGAAGTTTGCAGGGGATGTGTTGATCTTTATGATGCATACCAATGTATTCGAGTTCTCACGAGACCATGTGGTGATGAGAAGCTCGTATATCAAAGATGACAAACGCCGCTCTTACTGCGGTATCATCCACATTTTTAACTTCCTCGCAGATTCGTTCAAATATAACCGGTTACAGGATATTGGATACCTGATCGGGCGGATATTTGTCAACCGCGAGAACCATTACTTCATTGAAGGGAAACGGGAAATAGGACTGCTTTACAACAATTTTCCCAGTGCCATCCTCACCCGAAAAACTACGCAAGGCATCATCCGGTCGGCTATGCTCTACACCATCAATTTTGACCTGCTCACTCCTCCCTATGGTAACATGAAAGAGGTCACGGTACATGAAATGCAAACGGCTCTGGATGCGATGCAGATCAAGACCGGGAAGCGGATGGGATTCAGGTTTGAGGCGGATGAAAGCTAGAGGAAATTACGAATTACGAATTACGAATTACGAATTGAAATACCAATAGCGAACGGCGAATAACGAAAAGCGAAGAGCGAGAAAAATTTGTGAAAACAAGTTTTTCTCTTTAATTTTGCACTCCCAAATAAGCTGGCCCGTTCGTCTAGGGGTTAGGACGTCAGGTTTTCATCCTGGTAACAGGGGTTCGATTCCCCTACGGGCTACGAAAAAAGCTTGTAAATCTTTGATTTACAAGCTTTTTTTAATTACGAAGTACGAAGTACGATTTACGAATGCAAGTTAGAAGTACGAAGGAGGAAGTGCTTCACTGATCCTGTATCGCGAATCCCA
>JADHVQ010000006.1 GCA_016783905.1 Bacteroidales bacterium
TTACAATATCTCTAATCTTCATTTTTTTTAGTATATATAACAAAATTCAAATTTGTTCCTTCATTGACCTTACTTTTCAAAGTCATCTCATCTGAATAATTTTTAATATTTGGGAGCCCCATCCCTGCACCAAATCCCATTTCTCTGACCCAGTCGGGTGCTGTTGAATAGCCCTGACTCATTGCTTTCTTTACATCAGAAATTCCCGGACCCGAATCAATTGCATTTACCGTTATTTTATCTGGTTGTATCTTTGCCACAAGTTCTCCTTCAGGAGTGAAAATAACTATGTTCATCTCGGCTTCGAAAGTTGCAATTGCAACTCTTCTTACTGTTTCCGGCAAGAATCCCAATCTCAATAAATTCTTTCTGAGCTTACTGGTTTGTTCTCCTGCTTTTTTAAATTCACCTCCTTTTATACGGTATTTCAAAATCAGAGTAGAATTGTCCGAGATCACATCTTCAAAAATATGACTTGCCCTGTATTTATGAATTTCTTCTTCATGATAATCAATCTCAAGTTTTTTCAGCAAGCCCTCTATAATATCCCCCTTTGTTATAATTCCAACAAGTTTCTTTGTATCTCTGTCAACAACGGGGAATCGGCCATAGCCATCCCTCTCAAATTTACCTACCACTTGAACAATGGGCTCATCCGAATAAACTGTACCAACATTTTTTGTCATCCTGTTTTCAACTTTTTCATCAATTCCTCCACCTCCAAGAAGGCAAATTATAAAGTCTTCTATGGTTACTATTCCAACCAACCTGTCACCTTCCACAACAGGTATTCCGGATATTTTATTATTTCTGAGAATCCTTCTTACATCGTTCATTGTACTATCCGGCTTTAAAGTTATAACATTATCATTCATCACTTGCTCTACTTTCAGCTCATAAGTTAACTCCTGAGTCTTAGACGGTTTTTTATGATGTATAGGTTTATTTCTCATAATCGGAATATCCTATAAGTCCATTATTATATAGTTTGCCACAACTCTCAAACATCAGGGTTTTCGTGGTAAGAAGAGTTATTTTTTTCTCCTTTGCAAGGTCAACAGTCTCCTTGGATGGTTTTTTCCCCCTCACAAAACATACTACTTTGACACCTGCGTTCTCAGCAGTATATATAACCTGTGGAGTCGTTAATCCTGTTAAAAGGAGGGTGTCAGGCTTTATAAAAGCCAGCACATCGCTCATCAAATCGGCTCCACAAACCATAGTAATATTGGAATCCAACCTATTTTTAGCACTGCACAATATTTCGGCATCAAGAATTTGAATTATTTTACCAAGTTTCATTCTTACTTTTTACTTTTTACTTTTTAATTTCTTTTTCCCTCCTTTTAACAGGATAGGGTTCCTCTATTCCTGTGATTTTTTCCGTTTCTTTACCGGAGACTTTAATAATAGCAGATACCTTTGTAGGACACACATCAAGACATGTCCCGCACTTTGTACATTTGGATTGATCTATAATATGAATATGTTTCAACTCTCCTTTAATCGCGCCCGGAGGACAGTTTTTTAAACACAGCCTGCATCCCGTACATTTTTCAGGAAGAATATAATATTTAATTAAATTTTTACAAACAAGTGCAGGGCACATACTCTCCTTTATATGTGCTTCATATTCATCTCTGAAATATTTAAGGGTAGATAGAACAGGATTTGGAAGAGTTGTTCCAAGTCCGCACATTGAAGCATCCTTGATTGCATTACCGGCTTCCTCAAGAAATTCCAAATCTCCTTCTTTTCCGTTCCCATTTGTTATATTAGTCAGAACTTCTAGCAAGGCATCGCTTCCATCCCTGCATGTTGTGCATTTTCCACAGGATTCATCATTTGTAAACTGAATAAAGAATTTAGCCACATCCACCATACAGGTATCTTCATCCATAACAATCATTCCGCCTGAACCCATCATTGAGCCCGCATTTGTGAGGCTTTCATAATCAATAGGCACATCAATCATACTGTAAGGAATACATCCTCCGGATGGCCCACCCGTCTGGACTGCTTTAAATTTCTTATCATCCGGAATTCCTCCGCCAATATCATAAACAACTTCCCTAAGGGTTATACCCATTGGAACTTCTATAAGTCCTGTATTATTAATCTTACCAACAAGTGAAAAAATCTTGGTGCCTTTGCTTGTTTCAGTACCGATTTTTGAAAACCAATCTGCTCCTCTGTTAATTATTACCGGAACATTTGCCCAGGTTTCAACATTATTTATAACTGTAGGGCAATCCCATATTCCGAATTCTGCAGGGAAAGGGGGGCGTTGTCTCGGTTCAGGGCCCTTTCCTTCAATTGAATGAATGAGTGATGTCTCCTCTCCGCATACAAATGCACCTGAACCTTCTCTTATCTCCAGGTTAAAACTGAAATCGGTACCAAGAATATTTTCCCCAAGAAGACCATAATCCCTGGCATGGGAAATAGCTAAATCCATTCTCTTTATGGCAAGTGGATATTCTGTTCTGGCATAGATGTATCCGCGGGAAACGCCAATTGCATAAGCGCCAAGTATCATTCCTTCAATTACTGTATGCGGATCTGATTCAAAAACACTCCTGTCCATATATGCTCCGGGGTCACCTTCATCGCAATTGCAGATAATGTACTTAGGTGTCTTTTGTTCTGTTCTGCAAATCTTCCATTTAGTCCCTGTAGGAAAACCCGCACCACCTCTCCCTCTCAATCCCGAACGTGTAATTTCATCAATAACCTCATCAGGTGTCATTGAGATCAGAACCTTTTCAAGCGCTGTATAGCCATCCCTTGCAACATAATCGTCAATCTTTTCAGGGTCAATTATTCCTTTATTTCTGAGAACAACAAGCATCTGCTTTTTGAAGAA
This sequence comes from Bacteroidales bacterium, assembly GCA_016783905.1. Lineage (GTDB taxonomy): Bacteria > Bacteroidota > Bacteroidia > Bacteroidales > FEN-979 > QYOJ01. The sequence continues at coordinate 2,867 of JADHVQ010000006.1, forward strand.
TGGAATCTCAGATAATAGCGGAATAGGCTCTTTCTTTTCAGGCGGTGTAAACATCAATTTTTTAACAGGTCTGCCCTTCAGGAAATGCTCCTGAACAAGAAAGGGAATATCCTCCGGATTTAAAAACCCATAGAAGATTTCATCGGGTTGAACCACCAAAAGAGGTCCCTGTCCGCAAAATCCATTACAACCCGTTATGATAACAGATATCTCCTTTTCGAGTCCCTGCTTTTGTATTTCATTTTCAAGAGTCTCTTTAATTCTAAATGCTCCGCCGGCAACACACCCAGTACCTGTGCAGAGCATTAATTCTATTCTTCTTACAGCCATTTTTTTAACCTCCTTTTTCTGAGCCTATGCCAATAGCATATTCTGTTACAATATTACCACCCAGAATATGTTCTTTGAAAACCCTTCTTACTTTATCAGGGGTCAGGTGACCATATTTAACTGATGGTAAATTCAGGAGTTCAACGGTAGCCATTGGTTCCATTGAACATAGACCCGCACAGCCCGACGTTGTGAGCATTACATCCTTTTCAGGTAAGATTTCAATCTCTCCGAGAAATGCGGAAACTATCTCTCTTGCACCTGCAGCAATGCCACATGTTCCCATATGAACAATGATCTTGCTTTTATATTTTCCTTCTCTAAGGTAAATTTCCTTCTGAGCTTCTTTTCTTTTTTTTCTTAATTCATCTAAGGTTAGTTGTGCCATAATTATCCCATTGTTTTATATTTTTCAATAATTCCCGGAATATCCTTTGTAGATAATTTACCATAAACATTATCTCCAATCATTGCAGCGGGTGCGAGTCCGCAACAACCAATGCACCTCACCGATTTAAGAGTAAATAACATGTCAGGAGTAGTTTCATTTTCTTTTATTTCAAGGACATCGCTTAATCTTTCCATCAGCCGCTCGCTTCCTTTCACATAGCAGGCTGTTCCCATGCAAACATTTATTACATGTTTGCCTCTTGGAACAAGGCTAAAGGAGCTGTAAAAGGTCGCAATCATTAAAATATGAGATAGCGGATACCCTACTTCTTGTGAAACGTATTTTAATACATTCTCAGGAAGATAGTTGAATGCAGAGTTTATTTGCTGAAGGATTGCCATTAGCGGACCTTCCCTATCTTTATTTATCTTTATTATTTCCAGAACCTTTTCCTCGTACTGGGGTTCAAGTTCCACTTTTGTTTTTTCAAGGGGCTGGACTTTATTTCTTGTTGGACAGTTAGTTATACATGTTCCACATCCCGTGCATTTTTCTTCGTTTAAATACCTTGGTTTTTTGTTAAGGATTACTTTAAAATTTCCTGCCTCACCCTCTATCTTTTCAATATCCGATAATGTAATTATCTCTATATCTTTATGTCTTCCTATCTCGACTAATCTTGGTGCCATTGTACACATTGCACAATCGTTAGTAGGGAAGGTTTTATCCAGTTGAGCCATTACTCCCCCAATGGAGGGTTTATTGTCAACTAGGTAAACTTTAAGCCCTGATTCAGCTAAATCCAATGCGGCTTGCATACCGCTTATGCCGCCGCCTAAAACCGCTACTGCTCCTACTTTTTCCGTCATTTTATTTCGCCTCCGTTAAAGATAACTTATGTTCTTTATGCTGTTGTAACTGGAATGCCTTTTCTTTAATCCTGTAAAAATAAATAGCGAATGGCCGGTATGCAAGATGTGACCATTTCGAAAAAGGAACCTCGATCAGGATCATCGGCACAAGCACGGCCATATGTACGATGTAAAAAATATAGGTCGCTAACGCATATCCATTTATCCGAAAGATGTGAATCAGGATCCCGGATATGACCGTAAGGGTCAGCATCACCAAGAAAAGCCAGTCACTGACATGGGAAAACTGGAATTTAATATCTTTTTTCCTCAACCTGCCGATCAACGCAAAGAATAATCCGAACAACAATCCCAGGGTAGCATAATACCCTAATAATCTTTGTGGATGCCAGAATTTGTGAACAATATCTGTCTGGAACCATTCCAGATAAACGACAATGACGATGAACATGATGGTATACCCGGACATGAGTAACCAATGGGCTAACCAATACCTTCTATCGTTGCATTTTGAAAATTTTGGCTGAGCTGCAAAGTTGAAAAGCAGCACCCAGAATTCACGAATATATGTGGCAAATGAAACTTTTATATCCTTGTTTTTCCAGATAATATAATAATACATCCGGAGAATGTTGGAGATAAGCAGGGTTGCGACAATTGCCGCCATTGTCCAGTCAAAAATTTCAACATATCTCCAGGGCGCAAATGAATTGATCAAAACACCTCCGTCTTTACCAATGTTTTCTGCGGAAAAGCTTATTCCAAAAGAAGGGAGAACAACAACAAAAGATACTATGACCAGGGCAGCGAAGAATAAAATATATGCAATCTCCCAGATTTTTGACGTATAGAATCTTTTTGAAAGGCCGGTCCAGTCATAGTTTGCAGTTAAATATCGCCTGAGCGTCATCATCGTTTCTCCAGGATCTGCCTGCCTCGGACATGATGTAGAGCAGTCGCCACAGTAGTAGCAAAGCCACGGGCCTAAATTGCTTAGCAATCTTTCTCTCAATCCTGCCCTGACATACTGAAAACATCTGTGAAGGGAAAAGCTTGTTTCGTTTGACGACAAAGGACAGATGATCGTGCAGCCGCCACAACTAAGGCAAGCATTGGTATCGAATTTCCCATACTTACGAACTTCCTCTAATAGATTTGAGTCAGCCCATTCTTCCCATTCAACTTTTTTCATTTTTTCATTCCTTATAATGGATTACGATCGCGTGAAAATAAAATCAGGTGTGAAGCAATTAACAAATTAAACTATTTAAATCCTCAGAAACAATGACATTTGTCATCTTTTGAAAAAAAACAAGAAAACGTTAGGAAAATTTTTCTTTCTTTCATAAAGATACGCTTCTCATCCTTGAGTCAGGGAATGCTGCAGGCGATTTTTTTCAACCTGTCTTCATCGTGAATGAAAATCTTTCTTCCTTTGATGGAGACAATTTTCTTCTCTTTCCATTCGGTTAGTAAACGGATTACTGTTTCCGGCGCGGCACCCACGATGTTGGCCAGGTCCTGCCGGGTCAGGTTCAGGTAGGTGTTTTCCGGAGGGACCGAGGGCACAAGAAAGTTCTGATAAAGATATAACAATGTATTTGCCAATCGTTCCCTGACGGGTTTATGCGCCATGGAGATCATTTTATCTTCTGCATCTACCAGTTGTTTACTCAGAAAGGCGATCAGTGCCGAGGTAAATTCAGGATATCTGAGTGTCAATTGAAAGAATTCATTTTTTCCAATGAAACAAAGAACAGAATCCTCCAGTGCCTGTGCGGATACAGAGTAGGGGGTTCCGGTAAGAAGCGCTTTCAGGCCGATGAACTCTCCCGGAAAGGCCAGGCGGGTAATATGTTCGCGCCCGTAAGAACCATGTTTAAAAATCTTAATACGGCCTGATTTTACACAGAAAACTCCGTGTGGTTTATTCCCTTCCAAAAATATTTTAAGGCCTTTTTTATACTGCTGGACAACTTTTTGGAGTTGTAAAGTATGTAGGTCTTCCGGGGTTAACTTGGAGAAAAATGAGCCAAATGCTTCCTGGCAGCTAAGGCAATGTGAACCTGCGGATTTTTTAACCATTGTGAATAAGTAAACAGATAGACAAACATACCATAATTATTGTAAATACGCAAATTCTAAAGATTGTTTATTTTTGCTGAACTAATTTTTTATCTGCGTGATCTCCTGGGACATGACTGCTGCCAAAATTTTCGTAAAAGGACGGGTACAGGGTGTGGGTTTTCGTCCGTTCATTTTCAGGCTGGCTTCCGAATTGAAATTGTCGGGATGGGTGTTGAACACCAATGAAGGGGTTACGATATGGATCGAAGGAAAAGAAGGATCCCTGCAGCAATTCTCCCGTAATTTGAAGAACCAGGCCCCTGAAGCCGCCCGGCTCTCCTCCCTGAAATTTCGTAAAGAAAATCCTGAGGGGTACCAGGGATTCGAGATACGGAACAGCCTCAACCTTTCTGACGAGATCACGGAGATCAGTCCGGATATCGCTGTATGTGATGCCTGTCTGGACGACATGACCAAGCAGATGCATCGGCTGTCCTATCCCTTGATCAATTGTACCCATTGCGGCCCCCGGTTTACGATCATCCGGGATCTTCCGTATGACAGGCCGAATACCACGATGGATATGTTCCCCATGTGCAAGGTTTGTGAAAAGGAATACAAAACGGTTACCGATCGTCGCTTTCATGCCCAACCCGTCGCCTGTAACAGGTGCGGTCCGAAATACGAAGCATGGGAGAAAGGGCGTAAGCTAACGGAATCGGTTGATGAGATCCTTCATCGGGCAGCAGGGATCATTAACCGGGGAGGTATTTTGGCAATCAAGGGAGTAGGAGGCTTCCACCTTGCCTGCGATGCCTTTAATCAGGAATCTGTACTATTGCTGAGGAGGAGAAAAGGCCGTGAAACCAAACCGCTGGCTGTCATGTTCAAAGATCATGAGACAGCAGCAAAGTATGTCCGGATTTCTTCTCGGGAGATGGCAAGCCTTCTATCGTGGCGTCGCCCCATTGCATTGCTGAAATCCCTGGAAAAAGCAACTCCGGCCTTAGCTCCGGGATTGAACGAGGGATTATCCACCCAGGGAGTTCTGCTTCCCTACATGCCGTTTCATTACCTTCTGATGGACAGGGTCCATACACCGGCCATTGTCCTGACCAGCGGAAATTTTTCAGAGGCCCCTATTCTTATTGAAAACAGTACTGCCCTGGATCAGTTTACGCGGCTGACAGATTTGGTCATCACACACCAGCGGGAGATCTACAACCGGATCGATGATAGTGTGGTGCGCATCATGGCAGGGAAGGAGCGTGTGTTGCGAAGAGCGCGGGGATATTGCCCCGATCCTGTCACAGTAAAGTCTGATGCAGAGGGTATTGTCGCCATGGGTGCCGAACTGGTGAACGGTTTTTGCATGGGAAAGCGCAACCGTGCCTATCTCAGTCAGTATATCGGAGATCTGAAAAATCCTGAAACCCAGCAATTTTACCAGGAGACAATCGACCGGTTTATCCGCCTCTTCAGGATTGATCCCGGCATAATCGTCACCGATCTGCACCCGGAGTATTTTTCATCGAAATGGGGCATGGAGCTGATAGACCGTCTGACAGGATCAGGGAAACAGGTTGGGCATGAAACCGTACAGCATCATCATGCCCATATTGCATCCTGTATGGCAGAACACCGCCTCGACGAACGGGTGATCGGTGTGGCCTTTGACGGAACCGGGCTGGGAATCGACGGTCACATCTGGGGATCGGAATTTTTTGTAGCCGACCTGTATGGTTTTGAACGGATCAGCCATTTTGAGTACCTCCCGATGCCCGGTGGCGATAAAGCGGTAGAGGAGCCCTGGCGGATGGCACTCGCCTGTTTGCATCAGGCTTGTGGCGATGACCTGGATGAAACGGAGATTCCATTTCTGCAAAAAATAGGACAGACAAAACGGGAATGGATCCGGCAGATGATTGACAAACAGGTAAATACTCCCCTAACCTGCGGTGCCGGTCGTTACTTTGATGCCGTGGCTGCATTGCTGGGATTGTGTTACAAATCAGGGTATGAAGGCGAAGGCCCGATGAAACTGGAGGCGTTAACCCAAAAGGGAATCCGGGTGGAGTATCCGGTGGAACCGGGGGAGTCCGTCTCCTGGAATCCGGCTATCCGTGCCATTGTACAGGATATCCGAAACGGAGTTGATCCGGTACTGATAGCGACAAAGTTTCATAATTCGCTAATCTTGGCTATCTTTGAAACGGTTTCCGGGATCCGGAATATTCACGGACTGAACAAGGTAATCCTGAGTGGTGGGGTTTTTCAAAACCGGTATCTGGTTGAACATCTGCTAAAACGACTGAAAGAGAATAAATTCAAAGTTTACATTCACGCTGTGGTTCCGCCCAACGATGGAGGAGTAGCTCTCGGGCAACTGGTGATCGCAGCCAAAAGAAGGGAAAAATATGTGTTTGGGAATACCCGCTAAAGTGATCCGCGTGGAAAACGACAGGGCCCTGGTCTCTATTGGAGAGATTGAATACGAGGCCAACATCGGGCTTCTGGAAGAGGTGAAGCCGGGTGATTACATCATTCTCCATACCGGTTTTGGCATCGAGAAGGTGAATGAGGCTGAAGCAGCCGAGACCATGCGATTGATCCGGGAGATAGAACAAGGATTACCTGAGAAACAGGATGGAACTATTCAGTCATAACCATCTCAGGAACAGGGAAGCCATCCGGAAACTGGCTGACGAGATTCAATCGGTTTCCAAAAAGCCTGTCCGTTTGATGGAGGTTTGCGGTGGCCATTCCATGGCTATTTACCGGTTTGGCATCAAAAGCCTGCTTCCCGCTACCATCGAATTACTCTCAGGACCCGGTTGTCCGGTGTGTGTGTCCAGCCAGCAATACCTGGATGGTTGCCTGGAGTTGAGCCGCCAAAAAGATGTCATGATCGCTACCTATGGGGACCTGATCCGGGTACCAGGATCAAGCTCCTCACTGGAGAGGGAACGAAGTCGGGGCGCAGATATTCATATCGTTTACTCCGTGACGGAAGCTATTTCGCTGGCCCGGAAAAATCCGGAGAAGAAGGTGGTTTTCCTGGGCATTGGTTTCGAAACCACAGCGCCCGCCAGCGCTTACGCGGTACTTCAGGCCAGGAATCAAGGGCTGCAGAATTTCTTCCTCTTCAGCGCACACAAAGTGATGCCACCGGCTCTCCGGGCCCTGGTGGATGAACATCTGAAGATCGATGGATTCATTGCCCCGGGACATGTCAGTTCCATCACAGGTACAGAGATCTACCGGTTTCTTTCCGAACAGTACGGGAAAGGGGTTGTGGTTTCCGGGTTCGAACCCCTGGATCTGATGCAATCCATCCTACTGCTGGTCCGGCAAGCGGAGAGGGCGGAACCAGCCGTGGAGAATCAGTACAAACGGGTAGTCAGGCCGGAGGGTAACCGGAAAGCGTTGGGGTTGCTTGACACTGTATTTGAACTGGCTGATGATCACTGGAGAGGGTTGGGAATAATCCCGTTGAGCGGACTTCAGCTCCGGGATGAATATTCCCGTTGGGATGCCCGGAAACACTTCGAATTGCCTGCCTCTGCCTGGAAAGAGCCGGCAGGATGTATCTGCGGGGAGATCCTAAAGGGATTGAAAACACCAAAGGAATGCCCGCTGTTTGACCGCACCTGTACCCCAGCCAACCCCATAGGCGCTTGCATGGTATCTAGTGAAGGAAGTTGTGCGATCGTATATAAATACAACAGGAACTGATGGAAGAACCACGAATTATGCTGGCTCATGGAGGAGGTGGTTCCCTGATGAACGATCTGATCCGGAACCTTTTTATCCGTTATTTCGCAAATCCCGTTCTCTCGGAGCAGTCCGATTCGGCTGTAGTGAGGTTACCTGGCGACAGGATCTCCTTTACCACCGACTCCTTCGTGGTGGATCCCATTTTTTTCCCCGGTGGAGATATCGGCAAGCTGGCCGTTTGCGGAACCCTGAACGATCTGGCTGTCTCCGGCGCCAGGCCGCTTTACCTGAGCGTCTCTTTTATTCTGGAAGAAGGATTGCTGCTCAGTGACCTGGAACGGATTGTTCAGTCGATGGCTGAAACTGTTGCACAGGCAGGGGTATCCATCGTAGCCGGAGATACCAAAGTGGTCCCGAAAGGGAAAGGCGACAAGGTTTTTATTACGACTACCGGACTTGGATTTCTCCCGGAAGAGTTTGTGGAGATTTCGTCAGGAAACACGATCCGGCCCGGAGATATCATTCTGGTGAACGGTTCACTGGGCGACCACGGCATCGCGGTCCTTCTTCAGCGGGAGTCGTTTCAGTTTCATTCGTCGATTCAATCCGACTGTGCCGATCTTTATTCAGTGATCAGGGAAGTCCTGGAAGTTTGCCCAACGGTGCGATTCATGCGGGACGCTACCCGCGGGGGCTTGGCGACCGTGTTGTGCGAGGTGGCGGAGAAACGGAGATTTGGCATCGAACTGGACGAAGAGCAGATCCCGGTTCATCCTGCGGTGGCCGAAGCCTGTGAAATGCTGGGCATGGATCCTTTGTACATAGCCAACGAAGGGAAAGTGGTACTGGTAGTCCCGGAAAAGGATGCCAAAAAGGTGCTGGAGGTGATGCGCAATCATCCGTTGGGATCCAATGCTGCATGGGTTGGGAGGGTCACGGGAGAATATCCGGGAAAAGTGATCATGAAAACAAAATTGGGTGGAACCCGTTGGATCGATTACCTGACGGGAGACCAGCTGCCGAGGATATGTTAATTGCCATTTATTGCACATGAATTGCACAAGAATTGCCATAAATTGTTGCATACCGGCATCCGGTATCCGGCATCCGGCATCAAGAATATAATCTCATGCACGAATTATCCATAGCCTTAAACATCCTTGACATCGTTCAGGAGGAGTGCCGGAAAGCGGATTCTGCCACGGTCACAGAGGTGGTCATCCGTGTTGGGACGTTGAGTGGTGTTGATACCCAGGCGCTAACCACTTGCTTACATGTGGCTTCGCGGGAGACCCTGATGCAGGATGCCTGCATCAGGATCGACCGGCAGCAGGGAAGAGGCTTTTGTGCCGGATGTCAGCAAGAGTTTGACATGGAGGATATTTTAACTCCTTGTCCGGAATGCTATCAGCCGGCTACCGACTTACGGGAGGGGCAGGAGATGCTGATCGAGTCGATCATAGTTGATTAATGGGTGGTTTTTGCTGCGATATAAATGTATTTCAGTGGGGTAGAGCCGATTGCGATCAGATTATGCTCCGTATGTGGCGGGCAATAGGCAATCATACCGTGACCGACTTTCAATGTCTCCCCGTTCGTGATGATCATCTCACCTTCCCCTTCCAGAAAAACAATGATCTCTTCGTATTCTTCTGAGTTATGGGTTCCGACCGATTGCCCGGTCTTTAGCGTCACCAGTCCGGAGTGCATGGATACGGTTTCAGGCGCCCCATGGAAGATCTCCTGGTAATCGGATGATAACAGGTTTAATGGAATCACTCTGGGTTGCGGTTTTACAGAAATGGTATCAGGCTGTTGGGCAAGAAGCAATAGGGGTGATACCGAAAATGCAATCCCTATTAGCAGAGTTAACAGGTTTTTCATGAGTCAGATGTTAGATAGTAGATATAATTTTTTTTACTGATATATGCGCAAATATACTATATTTTGAAATCATGCAAATCAGAATATAAGATTCTCAGGGTATTCCTTACGGGAAAAGTTTGTACTTTTATCTGTTCAAATGAAAATCCCAATCCTATGTGCGAAACCTGCGGCTGCGGCGAAATACCTGAACGTAATAATCGTAACAATCGTTACGACCGTTACGATCATCACGATCATCACGGTTATCACGACCATGACCACGAACATCTTCCCGACGGCCGGGTGATCCGGATCCAGAAAGATATCCTGGGAGAGAATAACCTTGTTGCCGAACGGAACCGGGGATTCCTGGAAGCGAAACGAGCCATCTGTTTCAACATCGTTGGCTCCCCCGGATCGGGGAAGACTACCCTCCTGGAACGAACCTGCAGGGACCTTGGGAAAGAGCAGACGTTTTATGTGATCGAAGGAGACCAGCAGAGCTCACTCGATGCCGAGCGGATCAAAACAACCGGCGTGAAGGCGATCCAGATCAACACGGAATATGGTTGCCACCTGGATGCAGCGATGGTCAACAAAGCGCTGAAGGAGCTGGAGGTAAAGGAGAAGGGCATCATATTCATTGAAAACGTGGGAAACCTGGTTTGTCCGGCCATGTTCGACCTGGGTGAAACAAAACGGATTGTCATCTATAGTGTGACAGAGGGGAACGACAAACCACTCAAGTATCCTTATATGTTCCGGTCGGCCCACCTGGCCGTGATCACCAAAACTGACCTCATTCCCTATGTCGATTTTGACCTGGACAGAGCCCGGGTTGATATCCGGAAAACACATCCGGGAATAGAGGTGATTGAACTCTCTGTGAAGAGTGGCGAGGGGCTGGAGAACTGGTATGACTGGCTGAAGGAAGAGGGAAGAGGGAAAAGGACTGAAGACTGAGGACTGAAGACTGAGGACTGCGGACTGAATCATGAACCACAGATATTTCATAAAACTTGCCTTTGACGGTACCCGCTACCATGGGTGGCAAATCCAGAAGAATGCGCGAACGGTGCAGCAGGTATTGGGTGATGCATGTTCGATGATCCTGCGGGAACCGGTTAAGCTCACGGGGTGCGGGCGAACAGATACGGGGGTGCATGCCCGCGAGTTTTATGCTCATTTTGAGACCGCCCGCCAACTGGCTGAAGAGGAGCGTCAAAAGCTGGTTTATCAACTGAACAGCTTTCTGGAGAGTGACCTTGCTGTGTATGATTGTTTTCCTGTCAAACCAAGAGTTCATGCCCGGTTCAGTGCAACGGCCAGGACCTATCAATACGTAATAACCCGGTTCAAAGATCCCTTCCAGGTTCATTATTCATACTATCTCTTTGGAGATCTGGATCTTGACATGATGAATCAGGGGGCAGTATTTCTGCTCTCCATCAGTGATTTCACCTCCTTTTCCAAAGTGAACACGGATACCAGAACCAACATTTGCAGGATTACCTATGCGAATTGGGAACAAACAGGAGATAAGCTGGTGTTTACAATCCGGGCTGACCGTTTCCTGCGAAATATGGTTCGTGCCATGGTGGGGACGTTGCTGGATTTGGGTGCCGGCAAGATCACCTTCGACGAATTCAGGCAGGTGGTAGCAAGTAAAAATCGCTCTGACGCAGGGGAATCAGTACCGGCTTGCGGATTGTTTCTGGTGAAAGTCGATTACCCGGAGTTGGATTTGACAGAACAGTGTTCTATTGTAGCAGATTATTTGGAAAAACTCCGGATATTTTCAAACTGGTAAGGGATTACCAGCGTTCCGCTTTTATCGACAAAACCCCATTGAGCCCCATTATATACTGCAGCCAGTCCGCACTGAAACGGTTCTACCTTCACCCACTGATATGGGATGACAACATGTCCGAAGAGGTCCATGAATCCCCATTTTTTATCCGGGGAGGTAGCAGCTATCATCAATTCCGAAGCATACCTGTTATTGCTCCATTCTGCCACCCCGGAAACCTTTTGAATGGTGGGTTCTATGATCCAATCCCCCTGCTTGTTGATGTATCCCCATTGGTCATCCAACCTGACGCATGCAAGCCCTTCTGAGAAGTTGCCGGCATGTTCAAATGTTGCCGGAATCACCATGGAACCGGTTTTATCGATATAGCCCCAGGTCTTTCCAACCCTGACCCGGGCCAACCCCTCTGAGAAATCCCGTGCATTGTCAAACTGAGGTTCAATGACCATCTTGCCGTCCTGGTTGATAAAACCTACTTTCTTTCCGGTTTTAACCCGGGCCAGTCCCTGGTGGAAAGGTTCCGCATGCTCATACTTCGGCTCCACCAGCCACTTTCCATACTGGTCAATGTAGCCCCAGAGTTTTCCTACCCTCACGCCCGCCACCCCTTCACTGAAGTTCTGGGCTCCATTGAATTGCGAAGGGACGACGACCTCTCCGGTGTTGTTGATGAATCCCCACAGGTCATTCTTGCCATCGGGTCTCACCCTGGCCAATCCTTCGCTGAACGGTTCGGCACGGATAAACTGTTCGGGAATTTTAAATGTTCCGGTGGCATCAACATACCCGTAAAGTTTTCCCGTTCTGGCGCTTGCCAGCCCGTCGGAGAACTGCCAGGCTTGTTTGAATTGAGGGGCAATCGCAAACTCCCCTTTTGTGTTGATATATCCCCAGTTTTCACCTGGTTTTACTGGGGCCAGGCACTGCTGTGCATCGAGGTGCGGCAATGAAATGACCAGGCAAGTAAGTAAAAAAATCACATTTTTCATGGGTAAGATTTTGTTGTTAATAATGTTTGAACAGCCTGGACGATTGCCAGGTCGGTAAGTTGGTATTTTTTCATGAGTTCCTTAGGGTCGCCCGATTCTCCGAAGCGATCAGGCATCCCCACAAATTTCATGGGCACCGGATATTCGCAGGCCAGCACCTCGGCCACAGCGCTTCCCAGGCCACCCGTTACCTGGTGCTCTTCAGCGGTGATCACAGCGCCCGTTTCCCGGGCAGCTTTCACAATGATCTCTTTGTCAATCGGTTTGATGGTGTGTAGGTTAATAACCCGTGCGTGAATCTGCTCTTCTTTGAGCGTATAAGCTGCCTGCAGGGCTTCCCATACCAGGTGTCCGGTGGCGATGATGGTGACGTCATCTCCCGCGTGAAGGAGTTGCGCTTTCCCTACTTCAAACGACTGGTTCTCACTGGTGAAATCAGGCATTGCTGCGCGGCCAAACCGGATGTACACAGGCCCTTCCGTGTGATGGATTGCCTGTTGTGTGGCGATCTTCGTCTGGGTGGCATCACAGGGGGATAACACGGTCATATTGGGAAGCACACGCATGATGGCCAGGTCTTCCAGTGCCTGATGAGTGGCTCCGTCGGGCCCCACGGAGAGGCCTGCATGTGCACCGCCGATCACCACGTGAAGGTTGTTGTAGCAGACCGAAACACGGATCTGGTCGGTAGTCCTTAGAGCTGCAAATACACCATAGGTAGAGAACACAGGGATCTTCCCCTCCAGAGCCAGTCCGGCAGCAACACCCACGCAATTCTGTTCTGCAATACCCAGAGAGACAAACTGATTGGGAAAGCGTTCGGCGAACAGGTTTACACCTACCGAAGCGGTGATGTCTGCCCCCAGGGCAATTACTTCCGGATGACGAATGCCGGATGCCAGAAGACCTTCCCCAAAGCCTGTTTTTGTAGGTTTGTCGCCCCTGTTGATAAACCTTCTGCTCATGAAACCTCCTTGTCAAGTTCCCGGAGAAACCGGCTGGCTTCTTGTTTGGAAGGAGCCTTCCCGTGCCATCGGTAATCCCCTTCAATCGATCCAACCCCTTTTCCCATCTTCGTGTATGCCAGGATAACCCCTGGTTTGTGGGGTACCTGTTGAACCAGGTGGATGCTGGTGAGAATGTCCTGGTGGTTGTTCCCGTCGCACTCCACCACTTCCCAACCAAACGCCCTCCATTTCTCTTTCAGCGGTTCCAGCGCCATCACATCTTCTGTCTTTCCGTCTATCTGAACCCCGTTCCGGTCGACAATGGCAATCAGGTTGTCAAGTTTCAGGTGGGCTGCTGCCATGGCTGCTTCCCATACAGATCCCTCCTGAAGCTCCCCGTCACCCAGAATGCAGAAAACACGCCATGATTGATCATCCATCTTCGCGGCAAGAGCCCGGCCAACAGAGACTGAGAGACCCTGTCCGAGTGAGCCGGCGGATAACTCCAGCCCGGGCAATCCATGTTCGCGCCCTGGATGCCCCTGCAGCCGGCTTCCCAGTTTTCGCAGTGTTGCCAGCTCCTGTTCAGGGAAATAGCCAACACGGGCAAGGGTGGTATAGAGCACGGGAGCTGCGTGTCCGATGGAGAGAATGAGACGGTCGCGACCGGGCCAGAGAGGGTCAGCAGGATCATGCGCCAAAACCGAGAAATAGAGGCAGGTAAAAAGATCAGCTAATCCCAGCGATGCTCCAAGGTGTCCGGATCCTGCCTGGGAAAGAGTTGTGATAACAGATCTCCGGATCTCAGCAGAGATCTCCTGCAATAAAAGGGGATCGTTCACCTTGGGTTGGATCATCACCTATCGCATGTCAATCACTTCCACGTTGTCGTAATCCTCTTCATGAAAGATAAAATCGGCATCTTTTACCGGGACATTCGTCTGGAAACGGGTGACTTTATAAGTAAAGATGTTCCCGTTCCGGTCAAAGATCTTGAACGACTTTATTTGTTTCATTTTTTTATCAATGATGACGATCACCTTCTCGTAATTTCCCTGGGTATAAGGGATCAACTCAATGGCTTCCAGGTTCGGATCAGCAGCATCTTTATCCTGGATGATACGCGATTTATAATTGGTGTGGTAAGAGGTCAGAATGTTGGTCGGTGTGATGGCATCCTTCCGGGTGTCCATTTCATTGATCTGTACTTCGTTGGACTCTCCGATGTAGGTCCATACCTTCTCTCCGTTGCAAAAGACCTCCTGGCCGGCCACATTGACCTTGTATTTTTCTCCGGATACAAGCAGGTTCCCGGTTTTTGATTCATGTATCCGGGCCTCTTTGTTATCCATCGAATAGGTGAAATCGGCTTTGATCGAGGAATAGGTCTTTGTCTTGTTACTAACCTCCTCCAGCAGCGTTGCTGCTTTGTCATCTTTCTGTGCAAACACGGTCATGCAGCAGGTTGCGAGAATAATTCCAAGGAATTGTTTCATGTAGTTTTGATTTTAATCATCTGTCAAATTGTTCAAATACCTCTCCAGCGATCCCATCTCCTTAAACTTCACCTCCCTGGCTTTGCTTCCTTCAAACGTTCCTACAATGCCGGCTGCTTCCAGCTGGTCAATGATCCTGCCAGCACGGTTATAACCCAGTTTTAGCTTTCGCTGGATCAAGGATGTGGAACCGTGCTGATGGTGGGTAACAAGACGGGCAGCTTCCGCAAAGAGCTCATCCCGCTCATTCGGATCGAATTCTTTTCCGCTTCCGTTCGCTTCATCGTAATACTCCGGGAGGTGGAAGGCATCGGGATATCCGCGTTGGGAGCCAACGTAGTCGGTCACTTTATCCACCTCCGGGGTGTCCAGGAAGGCACACTGCAGCCTGATCAGATCGCTGCCGGTAGAGAGCAGCATGTCGCCCCGGCCAATGAGTTGATCGGCCCCACTGCAATCGAGGATGGTGCGGCTGTCGATCTTGGAGATCACCCGGAAGGCGATCCGGGCCGGGAAATTGGCTTTGATGGTACCGGTGATGATATTCACGGAAGGTCGCTGGGTGGCGATGATCAGGTGAATCCCGGTAGCACGGGCCAGCTGTGCCAGCCGGGTCAAAGGGATCTCGATCTCCCGCCCTGCCGTCATGATCAGGTCGGAAAACTCATCGATAATCAACACGATGTATGGCAGGAACTTGTGCCCATCGTTAGGATTCAACTTCCGTTTCAGGAATTTTTCATTGTACTCCTTGACGTTTCTTACCTGAGCATCCCGCAGCAGGTCATAACGCGCATCCATCTCAATATTCAGGGAGTTGAGAGTCCGGATCACTTTTTTGGTGTCGGTGATGATCGCCTCTTCCGAGTCGGGGAGTTTAGCCAGGTAATGACGCTCGATTTTGGAGTAGAGAGTGAGTTCAACTTTCTTCGGATCGATGAGCACAAACTTTACCGTCGCCGGATGCTTTTTATAGAGAAATGAAGCGATGATGGCATTCAGTCCCACCGACTTGCCCTGACCCGTAGCTCCGGCCATTAGCAGGTGAGGCATCCTGGTGAGGTCGGCAATGAAAGTTTCATTGGAGATGGTCTTTCCCAACACAAACGGAAGTTCGAATGAGGAATTTTTGAACTTCTCGGAAGCCAGCAGCGACTTGATGGAGACGATCTCCGGATTCCGGTTGGGAACTTCGATCCCGATCGTACCCCTTCCAGGGATCGGTGCAATGATCCGGATACCCAGGGCAGCCAGGCTCAGGGCAATATCGTCTTCCAGGTTCTTGATGCGGGAGATCCGGATGCCCGCTTCCGGGACGATCTCATAGAGGGTGACAGCAGGACCGATGGTGGCTTTGATTTTCTGGATGCGGATATCATAATTGCTGAGCGTCTCCACGATCCGGTCTTTGTTAGCCTCCAGCTCATCCTTGTTGACATTCTGCGATTCCCCGCCATAGTCGCTGAGAAGGCTCAGGGGGGGGAACTTGTAGTTTCTCAGCTCCAGTGTCGGATCATAAAGAGTATCCAAACCATAGTGTTCTCCATCTCCAACAGGTTCGTCCGGTTCACCTGCAGGTTGCTCGATCTGGAGTTCAATATCAGCATGCGGAGTGGCAGGCAGGAACTCATCATCATATGGTTCGGGTACCGGGGCTTCCTCTTTTTTCACAGGCTTATCCACTTCAGGTTGTTTGTCTTCCCGGATGCTTTTTGAACGGGGGGGATAGATCCACCTGAAAGGAATGTTGAATGTCAGAATGGTAAAACTAAGTCCGGTGAAAATCAGGATTAAGATCAATCCGGAGATGCCAAGGTATTCCATTAGCCAGAGATGCATCTGGTAACCGTAAACACCTACGAGGATATCGTTGGTGGGAAATAACAGTCCGAAAAAAACGGGAAACCAGAGGATGCCGAAAAAGGAGTATTTGAAGGTCTTGGATAGAGGGATCAGGGCATAATGAAAAAAGAGTTTTGTGCCTGTTACAATCAGTACCAGCACAATAAAGAGAGCGGATACGCCGAACCATTTGGTGATGAAGAGGTAGGATATAATGGCCCCGGTCTTTCCCATCCAGTTTTCCACATGGATGCTTGTGTCAAAAAAGTACCGGAACGAGAAGTGCTTGAATATGGTATCGGCAAAGTTGTAATCGACCTTCCATGATTGCAACCAGGACAGGAAGGAAAAGAGAAGGAAGAGACCGAACAGAAGGAGAAACAAACCCAGGACCCTGAGCTTGTTATCCCTTTTTTCAAGTTCTTCTTTCGTCGGATCTTCTTTCGCAGGTTTTCGTCCCCTTTGTGGTTTCGCCTTTTTTGCCATAGGGATGTATCACATTCCACCACCCATTTTGGATTGGAGCTCCTCTTTTGTGGTGATTGTATAATCGGCAGGAATATCAAACTCCTTATTCGGGATATTCTTTTTTTCAACGGAAATGGCTGTGAATACCATAGTAAACTGAGGTGTGATCATGGAGAACTCCATCAACACACCATTGATATCTTTATAGAGTGGATTATCGAAATTGGGATTCCGGGCTCCGAAATCTTCGCTAAACCAGACCTCATAGGTGGATTTGGATCCGTTTTCATCCACTGTAATAACTGCTTTCTTGCAGGTATAACCCGCAATAGTTTTGGTCTCGCCGGTAATCTGAACCTCCGGAACAGGCTGCTTTTTCATCTCTTCCATGATCTCTTCAGTGGTTTCATTGATGGCATATTTCTGTCCCATCATATTGATCAGGCCAACTTTGGTTTTTTCCGCATAGTTGGTGATCTCGATCTGAGTTCCCATCGGGGTCTGGATTTCCGATTTGGCTTTATCATCTTTGATGGTAACGGTCATCACTTTGGGGAACATAGCCAGTTGGCTTTCTGAGAACTTATTATCGGGATAAGTTATCTTGTAGGTTATCACCCCCTGGAATGATTTTGGACCGGCGAAAGCCGAAACCACCATCATCATCAGGAGCGTTATGATTGACATACGGAGACATTCTCTTTGTTGCATAACAGAATAGATTTGAGGGTTAATTGGTATGGTACAAATGTAGTTATTTTACGATTCTCAGGAGTTTGTTCCAGCGGATTTTTCCGTCGAACAAACTCTTCTTGTCATCGAGGGAAAGCCAGACAAATACAGCTTCACCTACAATATGGTCTTCGGGAACGAAGCCCCAGTATCGTGAATCGGCTGAGTTGTGCCGGTTGTCGCCCATCATCCAGTAATAGTTCATCCCGAAGGTGTAGCTGTCGGCCTCCTGGCCGTTGATGTAGATTTTCCCGTCACGGATCGCCAGGTCATTGTTTTCAAACACATCAATGATGCGACGGTAAATCGGGAGGTTCTCCAGGGTGAGCGGGACCGTCACACCCTTTTTCGGTACCACGATAGGGCCGAAGTTGTCGACATTCCAACGGAAAGCGGAGTCGTGAGGAAAGATGTTGGGATCCCAGTATCCGGCCGGAATGGACATGGCTTCGATCAGCCTTATGTTGCTGTAGTTTTTCAGTTTTTCTACTGCCTGGTCGGTCAGCGTCATCTCATAGTTCCCCTGGTTGTCTGTTGCCACCTGCTCGGTGATGCCGAGTTTCTCCAGGTTCCGGGTATTGATAGAGGAGCCGTCGGTCCTGACCAGGTATTTGAACTGCCTCTCTCCCGGATTCTGCTCCTCTTTTCCATTGATGGTTACCAACCGGTCGACGATCTCGATGGTGTCGCCCGGGATGCCGACACATCGTTTGATGAAGTTTTCCCGCTTGTCAACCGGTCGTGCTATGATGTCGCCAAAGTACTGTTTGTTCTTCCATACGTTATCCCGCCCAAACTGCCTGACAAGCTGATAGTAGCTTACATTGCTCTGGAATTTTGCGGAGAGGGTATCTCCGTCGGGGTAATTAAAGACAATCACATCCATGTTATCGATCTTCGACCATCCCGGGAAGCGCCGGTAAGAAAGTTCAATCCATTCGAGGTAGGATTTGGCATGTTCGGTAAGGGGCATCGTGTGGTGAACAAAAGGAAACGAGAGGGGTGTATTGGGAACCCTGGTTCCGATGTTGATCTTACTGACGAAGAGGTAGTCGCCGATCAACAGGCTCTTTTCCATGGAAGATGTAGGAATGGTATAGGCTTCCACAAGGAAAATCCGGATGATGCTGGCCGCGATGACGGCAAAGATGATGGCATCCACCCATTCACGGATAAAACTCTTTTTAGGAGGGGTGGCTTCATCAGGATCGGTGTAGCGCTCATTGTGTGAGAAGCCGAGGTAGGGGAGGTAGGCAAATGGGAAGAGAACTGCCAGTGCCTGGGCGCCCAGCCCATATTTTCCGAAACATTTGGCGATCTCCACGATCATGAGGAGGACGACAAAGACGTTGATGAAAGGAATCAGCAGGAAGAGGTACCACCAAAGCGGTTTCTTGATGATTTTCAGCCAGATATAGAAGTTATAGAAGGGAACCAGGATGGCCCATCCCTTCTGTCCCGCTTTCTCGAAAATGGCCCACAAACCTACAACGGAGAGGATGAAAAAAAGGATGGTCAGGATCAGGTATATATTCATAGGTATGGTAATTAGTTGATTATCAAACGTACTTTTTCCGGTTTTCGTGTATCATGGATTACTTGGATCCCTGTGTCGCCAGCAGCTCTTTCATTTCAAAGAATCCTGTTTTACCAGCCAGCCATTCTGCTGCCAGGATGGCTCCCAGGGCGAACCCCCTTCGGCTTTTAGCCGTATGGATAATCTCGATCTGGTCTTCCTGGGAATCATACACCACTTTGTGAGAGCCGGTGACTCCTTCGAGCCGATGGGAACGGATTCCCAGATCACCCGGATGTCCTGTTGTCTCTTTCACCCATTTCTCTTTTCGTCCGTGATGGCGGATGATGTCATTGGCCAGCACGATGGCGGTGCCACTGGGGGAATCAAGCTTGTGGATGTGATGGGTCTCCTCCAGGGAGATCTCGTAATCGGGCCAGTTCGACATCAGCGATGCCAGCTTGCGGTTCAGTTCAAAAAAGATGTTGACCCCGATGCTGAAATTGGGAGCCCAAAAAAGGCTTTGATTCCTCTCAATGCATTCGGTCCGGATCTCATCAATCTGTTCATGCCATCCTGTTGTTCCAACCACTACAGGAATCCCTGCATCAAAACAGAAGTGGATGTTGTTGGCCACACTCTCCGGAGTAGAGAAGTCGATCGCCACATCGGCCCGGTTTAACTCAGCAAAGCCGGTTTCCCACTCTTCCGGCAGATCGATGGCCAGGACGATCTCATGCCCCTTCTCTTCGGCGAGCTTTTCAATCTCCTTTCCCATTTTTCCATATCCAAGCAGTGCAAATTTCATGTGGTTCGGTATTGTTAAAAATGAAAACTCAGACTGATGCCCGGTTGAATCCGGAAGGTTTGAGCCGGCGGGAGCAGGTCGGGGGTGATGCGGAGCGACAGATTGTCGTTGATGTCATAGGTATAGAGATGTGCATCCACCGCGGCATCGATGATGTTCAGCACATACCACAATGCCGTGATCAGGATGCTGATCTCCAGGTTTCGGCGGTAATAATCTGCCGCACTCAGCAACTCGCTCTCATTGTATTTATTCACCAGGTCAGCGTAATTGCCGTTGTAATTTCCGTTTACCCTTTCAATGTATGCCGACCGGTATGTCAGGTAGCTATCGGTGTTGGTATAGATGAAGTAGGTCATCACCCCAAATCCGGCGTAGATGATGGGAAGCTTCCAGTATTTCCGGTTGTAGATCTGTCCGAGTCCAGGTAAAATGACAGAATAGATGGTTGCTTTGTGCGGACTGTGCTTTTTCATTAATACCGAATCAGCTACCGGAACGGTGTCGGCAACGGTTTGCGCTGCAGCGGAGTGGATGAGCCATGTTCCGGAGAGCATGCTGAAGACAAGGAGGATTTGAATGGATGAACGGCGCACGAGTGATTGCCTATGTGATTTATTGTTCAAGCCGGGCGAAAATCTGTTTTAACTCCTCGTCTGAACGAAACGGGATGGTGATGGTGCCGGCCCCATTTCTGTTCACCTGGAGTTTAACCCGGGTGTTGAGCCGGGCATTCAACCACTTCTGGAGCTCCTTTAATTCCGGAATTAGCTCCTCTGTTGTCCGTTTGGAGGGAGGGGATGGTTGGGTGTGAGCCGATCGGACCAACGATTCTACCTCTCTGACCGAAAGGTCTTTCCCCAGAATCTGTTTGAAGATACGGATCTGAGCGGAACTGTTTTCCAGGGTAATAAGAGCCCGGGCATGCCCCATGGTGATCTTTTTTTCCCGGATAGCGATCTGGATCTCGGCAGGGAGTTTTAGGAGGCGTACGTAGTTGGAGATGGTGGATCTGTCCTTGCCCACCCGCTGGCTCAGCTCTTCCTGTTTGATCTGGCACTCTTCCATCAGTCGCTGAAAGCTGATTCCCACCTCAATCGGATTAAGGTCTTCCCGCTGGATGTTCTCCACCAGCGCCATTTCAAGCATCTGTTCGTCGTTGGCAACCCGGATGTATGCGGGGACTTCTGTAAGGCCGGCTACCCGTGCTGCCTTTATCCTTCGCTCTCCTGCGATCATCTGGAACCGGTCGTTGCCCAGCTTCCGAAGGGTAACCGGCTGGATGATCCCCTGGTGCTGGATCGACATGGCCAGATCGGCCAGTTCAGCCCTGTCAAAATCGGTACGTGGTTGATACGGATTGGCCTCGATGTCCTCAATCCGGATCATGGCCACCGACCCGATAAGCTGATTAACCTGCACCTCCCTGGGGGCCTCCTCCAGTTCGCTTCCTTCAAGAAGAGCACTTAAACCCCTTCCCAGCGCTTTTTTCTTTCCTGACATATCAGACCTCTAATTGTTTTTCCGAATTGGGAATCCGGGTAAGTTCATTTTTCTGCAGGATCTCACGGGCCAGGTTCAGGTAGTTGGAAGCGCCGATACTGTTGATGTCGTAAGTCATGATCGTATCACCGTAACTGGGAGCCTCACTCAGCTTGATATTCCGGTTGATCAATGTCTCAAAAACGAGTTGATGAAAATGCGTCTGCACCTCTTCTGCCACCTGCCTGGAGAGGTTCAGGCGACTATCGAACATGGTCAGCAGGATGCCTTCGATATCCAGTGCAGGATTGAGCCTGGCCTGCACGATCTTGATGGTATTAAGTAGTTTTCCCAGTCCTTCCAGAGCAAAATACTCACACTGTACCGGGACGATCACCGAATCAGCCGCAGTAAGCGCATTGACCGTAATCAAACCGAGTGATGGCGAGCAGTCGATCAGGATGAAACGGTATTCCTCTTTGATTTGCGCTATCACCTTACGCATCATCTTCTCCCGGTTAGGCATATTGATCATTTCGATCTCTGCTCCCACCAGGTCGATGTGGGCAGGAAGCAGATCCAGGAATGGAGTGGAGGTATTGAGGATGATATTTCGCGGATCCACATCATCCATGATGCATTCGTAAATGCTTGTTTTGATGTTCCGTGGATCGAAACCTACTCCGGAAGTGGCATTCGCCTGCGGATCGGCATCGATGATCAGGGTCTTATGCTCCAGAACAGCCAGTCCGGCAGCCAGGTTGATGGCTGATGTGGTCTTACCCACTCCTCCTTTCTGATTTGCAATGGCAATGACTTTTCCCATGCGTGCAAAAATACAGTTTAATGATGAGACCCTCAAAGATGTTGATAAGTTTTCGGGAAACGAAACGAGACAGGCTCGCAGATCTGTTACCTGTTCAGGATTTACTCGTCATCCGTGTCTGACTCCAGGTCTTCAAAACTGATATCCGCGTGTTTATTCTTCACCTCAACCTCTTGTGGAGCCTCTTCCCTTGGCCTTTCTTCGCGTGGCTCCGGCATGGATTGTTCACGTTTGATGTAATCGATGACTTCCGTCAGACCTTCAGTAAATTTCTGGAAATCTTCCTTGTAGAGGAATAGCTTGTGCTTTTCGTAGAAGAATTTGCCCTGTTCGTTGTTGAACCGTCTCTTGCTTTCGGTAATCGTGAGGTAATATTCATCAGAGATCGTTGCTTTCACATCAAAAAAGTAGGTCCGTTTTCCTGCTCTGACAGCTTTCGAAAAGATTTCGCCCCTGTCCCTCTCTTTCTTTTCGTTTTCTTCCATTTCTTGCACAGTTTTGGTTAGAACGCAAAAATATAAATATTATTTGAAACAAAAAGTTTATTTCAATGAAATGCGTAGCTTTGCAAGCCAATTCGTAATAGCCTCAGGATGTTCTTATTCATAGCTCATTTATGTTAGGCAGGAGACATTTCAGGATCAAAGTCCTTCAGGGATTGTACGCCTATTTCCAGGGAGGAGAACCGCGGATGGAGAAGGCAGAAAAGAACCTCCTGTTGAGTATCGACAAAATTACCGAGCTCTATTTCATCCAGATCTCTTTCTTTCTTGAAGTGGTCGACTTTTACATCCGCCGGATGGAAGAGGCCAAGCACAAGTTTTATCCTACCCACGAAGAGTTAAATCCCGTAGCCAAGTTTATTAACAATCGTATTGTTACTAAACTTCGTGAAAATGAAGACCTTATATCCACGCTGCGGAAGTATAAGATTAGCTGGACTGAAGAACAGGACAATATCCGGAAGGTCTGTCAGCGGATCCGGGAGTGCAAAGAACACAGGGATTATCTCTATTCTGGCGAGAGTTCGTTCAAAGAGGATCAGGAGTTTGTGGTCCGGATCCTGAAAAAATATATTTTACGTTCCCCCGGGCTGCAGTTTTTCTGCGAAGAGCGCTCCATCCATTGGGTGGACGATTTTGAAGTGGTTGCCTCCTTTGTGCTGAAGACGATCCGGCTGCTCACTCCGGAATTTCCTGCCACAACACCCTTGCCCTCTCTTTATATCAAAGACCGGGCAGAGGACTCAAATGAGGAGCATCAGTTCATTGTGGAGCTGTTCCGGAAGACCATCATACACAGCGATGAGTTCGAACAAAAAATCAAGGGAAGGTTAAAGAACTGGGAACTCGACAGGATTGCCCTTACAGATATCATTCTTATCAAAATGGCCCTGGCGGAGTTTCTCTTTTTTCCAACCATTCCAATCAAGGTGACACTGAATGAGTACATCGAACTATCCAAGCATTTCAGTACCGCAAAGAGCAAACAATTCATCAACGGAATCCTGGATAAGCTGGTCTCTGATCTGATTGAGGAAGACCGGATTCACAAGAGTGGCCGTGGATTGATCAACTAATTTTTTCTCCTTCATACTAAAGAAAAAAGCTTCACGTTTGTTAGAAATATAAACAGAGAACCTATCGTGCCAAAACTACTCAGAATATTTCTTCCCGGTCTCCTCAGCGTTGTGATTTTTTTGCCGGTATCTGCGCAGATCGGGGGGGATCACACATATAAGTTTCTGACCCTGACCAATTCGGCCCGGATTGCAGGGATAGGAGGCAACGCCCTCGCTGTGATGGATAACGATGTCACCCTGTCGATTGCCAATCCATCCCTGATTACTCCTGAGATGCATAACCAGCTGGCATTGAGTTATGTGAATTATTTCACCGGCAATAACATCGGCTTTGCAATGTATTCCCGCACCTTTAAAAAGGCAGGATGTTTTGTAGCTGCCCTTCAGTTCAGTGATTATGGCAAAATTCAGGGGGCTGATGCTGCCGGAAACAAAACCGGTATCATCAGCGCATCAGAGTACGCTCTCTCCATTGGGTGGGGCAGAACCCTGTCACCCCATTTCTCCATCGGAGCTAATGCGAAACTCATCTACTCACACCTCGATACCTATAACTCCTTCGGGATTGCTGTGGATATAGCCGGATCCTACTTCACGAAAGACAAGCTCTTTACTGCTTCACTCATGGCCCGGAATATCGGATCCCAGATTATACCTTACCGTACCGGCCAGTATGAAGCTCTTCCCTTTGAACTGCAGCTGGGCCTGTCGCAGGGATTAAAATACCTGCCACTGCGTTTCTTTTTACTCATTACCAACCTGCAGAGGTGGGATATGAGCTACACGGATCCCAATGATCCGAAGAACCAGGTTGATCCCTATACAGGCCAGGTGAATGAGAAAAGCGGCATCAGCAAATTTGCTGATAACCTCATGCGCCATATCGTCGTTGGCGGAGAACTCACCATTGCCAAAATATTCTCAATCCGGCTTGGCTACAACTACCAGCGTCGCCAGGAGTTAAAGCTGCATGATCGAACCGGTCTCAGCGGCTTCACTTACGGCATCGGCTTCCGGGTTAAAATGTTAAACTTCAGCTATACACATGCCACCTACCAGGCTGGTAGCCCAAATCCCAACTACGTGACGATTGCAGTGAACCTGCAGGAGTTTTCGAAGAAAAAGTAACAGAGTCACAGAGTCACAAGGGCACAAGGGCACATTATTTCGTATCTTTGCCAATATTTCAACCTGCATGCAGGTAATCATTGATCCCAACAGCGGCTTCTGTTTTGGAGTGGTTTACGCCATCCAGGTAGCGGAACGTGAGCTTGCCGAATCCGGGAAACTCTTCTGCCTGGGAGATATTGTCCATAATAACATGGAGGTACATCGCCTGAAGGAGATGGGGCTCGTCATTATTGATCATCATGACCTGCCTCGCCTGCATGACTGCAAGGTGATGATCAGGGCTCATGGGGAACCTCCGGAAACATACGAAATCGCCCTGAAAAATAACATTCACCTGGTGGATGCATCCTGTCCGATCGTGCTGAACCTTCAGCAGGAGGTGAAGTACGGATACGAGGATATGATGGAGCTGAACGGACAGATCGTCATCTATGGTAAAGAGGGTCATGCCGAGGTGAATGGGTTGAAAGGACAAACAAACGGCAAGGCCATCGTGGTTGGCGATGAGAAGGACCTGGAAAAGATCGATTTCACCAAGCCGGTGAGGTTATACGCACAAACTACAAAAAGCGTGGAGGGATTTCGGAAGATTGTGGAGACGATTGAATCCCATATGACGCGGGTGAGTACAAACCGGGATATTGATTTTCAGTGGAGTGACAGCATCTGCCGGCAGGTTTCAAACCGATCCACCCTGCTCCGGGGATTTGCCTCACGGTATGAGGTGATCATCTTCGTCAGCGGGCTGAAAAGCTCCAATGGGATGGTCCTTTACCAGGTTTGTAAAGATGTGAATCCGAACACCTACCTGGTTTCGGAGAAGGAGGAGCTGCAACGAACCTGGTTTGAAGGGCATCAATCTGTAGGTGTTTGTGGCGCCACCTCCACACCGATGTGGCTGATGGAAGAGGTGGGAGAAGAGATCAGGAAAATGAGCGTAACCCATGCATCTGCATAAAATCACCCTCCATAATTTCAAGAACTATCCGGAAGCGGAGTTTACCTTTTCCGGTAAAATCAACTGTTTTGTGGGGAATAACGGGGTGGGAAAGACCAACCTGCTGGATGCCATTCATTACCTCTCCTTTTGCAAAAGTTATTTCAATCCCAGTGATGCCCAGAACATCCGTCATGACACGGATTTTTTTGCCATTCACGGAAGCTATTATCGCCAGAACGAAACCATTGAACAGCTGCAGTGCATCCAGAAACGGAATCAGCGAAAGAAATTCCTATACAACAAAAAGGAATACGACAGGCTGGCCGACCATATAGGTCAGTTTCCCCTGGTGATGATCTCCCCGTCGGACCGGGATCTGATCAACGATGGCAGCGACCTGCGCAGGCGTTACATCGACAGCGTCATAGCACAATTTGACAAACTTTATCTCGACGACCTGATCAACTACAATAAGGCGCTCTATCAGCGGAATGCCCTCCTTAAATCCTTTACCGAGCGGAGATATTTTGATCCGGAGGCGCTTGAGATCTGGAGCGAACAGATGATTGCCCTGGGATCAAACATTTTTAAACGGCGAAGCGACTTCCTCCAGGAGTTCATCCCGCTCTTTCAGCACTATTTCAGTTTTATCAGCGGGGACAAGGAGCAGGTGGACATGAACTACCAGAGTCAGCTCCTGGCCGGATCATTCAGCGATCTAGTGCAACAGGCGGTCGAACGCGACCGGGCAGCGCTCTTCTCCACAGTGGGTATTCATAAGGACGACCTGGAGTTTTTAATGGCAGGCTATCCGCTGAAACGATATGGCTCCCAGGGCCAGCAAAAGTCCTATGTGATCGCCATCAAACTGGCCCAGTTCGAATATACCCGTAAAGTCAACGGCTTTAAACCCATCCTGTTGCTGGATGATATATTTGATAAACTGGATGACCACCGGGTTCAGCAGGTGATCCGACTGGTCAGCGAGAATAGCTTCGGGCAGGTCTTTATCACCGATACACAAGAGGAGAATATCCATAAAACCTTTGATCCTTTGGCAATCGACCACAAGATTTTCCTGATCAACGGAGATCCAATCTATGAAAAAAGCCAATGATTTTACGCTTCGCGAAGCTATTCAGGAGTTCCTGAATGCTTACCGACTGGATGATAAACTGCTTGAAAAGCAGGTAATTGAGTCGTGGGGGAACGTAATGGGGAAGATGGTTAGTAACCATACTAAGGATCTGTACATCCGGAATAAAAAGCTTTACGTGAAAGTGGATTCAGCCGCGCTTCGTAACGAACTCAGTTATACCCGTGAAAAGATCCGTGATGTGCTGAACAAAACAGTTCAGGCAGATGTCATCAAAGAGGTCATTATTCGGTAATCCCCGTAAACTAACATTTTCACCATCTCACCATCTACTTAATGTTGCACTTCAGCATCAATTGATCCATGATATATCCCTCTAACAGATCCCCGATATTAACCGGGCCAACTCCTGCCGGGGTTCCTGTGAAGACCAGGTCGCCGGTGCGCAGGGTAACAAACCGCGAGGCGTGAGCGATGATTTCGTCAAAGGGATAGATCATCAGAGAGGTGTTGCCTTGCTGAACGGTCTCTCCATTGAGTCGCAGACTGAAGTTGATGTTTTTCAGATCGGGGAAGTTTGATTTCGGGACAAAGTGACTGACGGGGGCCGACTGGTCGAAGCCTTTGGCCGTGAACCAGGGAAGGCCTGCTTTTTTGGCACGATCCTGGATGTCACGGGCTGTGAAATCGATACCCAGCCCGATTTCTTTGTAGTAGGTATGGGCAAACCGGGGCTGAATGTTTTTTCCC
This sequence comes from Bacteroidales bacterium, assembly GCA_016783905.1. GTDB lineage: Bacteria > Bacteroidota > Bacteroidia > Bacteroidales > FEN-979 > QYOJ01. The sequence continues at coordinate 30,525 of JADHVQ010000006.1, forward strand.
ACTTTACAGATCTTCAGAACCAACTCTATTTCGTAATGAATGTCTGAGGAAAAATCGGGGTAGAAAAAAGGCCTGTTCCGGATCAGCAGGGAGGTGTCAGGTTTGAAAAAAAAGACCGGTTCAGCCGGGACCGTGTTCCCCAGCTCTTTGATATGAGCATGGTAATTTCGGCCGATGCAGATGATTTTCATATGGTTGCATTAAAAGAGTTCTAGCTTGACATCATCCTGGTTGAATCCGCGAAGTTTAATGGCCGTGACCACTTTTTTTGTCGAACGCGGGAATTCGCTTTTCATGATCCAGTCGTAGTAGGAGGGCTCATTCCGGAATACCTCTGTCACGGGTTTCCCTTTATGCTTCCCGAAGTTGAATACCTCCACCTTTTTGGCGTTGAAGACGATGTGGCCAACAAGATCGACATTCCGCGACTGGACAGAGAAATCGCTCAATGCACTGATGTCGTTCACCACCGGGGTCACCAGGTTTCCTTTCAGGTCTTTGATCTGATGATCCTTGTATTGGTCGAGTTGGGCTTTCAGGATCTCATAGGTGGCGACGGTATCTGCTTCAGCGCTGTGGGCATTGATCAGTTCTTTATCACAGTAAAATTTATAAGCAGCCGAAAGGTTCCTGGGCTCCATCTTGTGAAAGATATTCTGAACATCCACCAGGCGACGTCCTTTCAGATCAAAATCCACCTCCACACGTAAAAATTCCTCGACCAGCAAGGGGATGTCGAAATGGTTGGAATTATAACCTGCCAGGTCGCACGTGTCGAGAAACCGGGCCAGATCATGGGCGACCTGGCGGAAGGTGGGACAATCTTTTACATCTTCATTGGTGATGCCGTGAATGGCAATAGCTTCCCATGGGATTTCCATTTCAGGATTGATCCGGAGGGTTTTGATGCTGGTGGAGCCATCCGGCTCGGCCCGGAGGATGCAGATCTCAACGATCCTGTCGGCAGCCACTTTGATACCGGTCGTTTCCAGGTCGATGAACGCCAGCGGCCGGGTCAGGTTCAGTTCCATACTAAAGGATTTGGTTGGTGTCGAATTGTTCAAGGTACCCAACCGGTTTGTTAAGAAACTCTCCGGCCATGACGGCTTCTCCAAGGCGGGGCAGAACGATATCATAGGTTGCCATAACAATCTAATTCAGAAAGTAAGCACAAAGATAACAATATTCTTATTTATAACGATTCAAAATAGGAAATCACCTCCGACCCAGGTCCCTGAATCCTTTCAGGATGATGTTGACATCGTTGGTGATTTTGTAATCCCTTACGTAGAGCAGGTTGAGGCGTGCAATGGCCTCTCCGGGTACCGGCTTTTTGCGAAAAGCATCAAAGGGATTGAGAATTCCCTTTTTTATCTCTGGAAGGCGATGCGCTTCCGATTCACTCAACTCCGAATAGCCTACCCAGGAGCGGAGGTTGAATAATACCAGGATGATGTTCCGGAGGAGTCCGATCGGGTTTCTGACAATGAAAAATATGACAGGATAGAGTACCAGGAGCGAGGCACTGGTCAGGACATCCAGCAGTCGTTTGTTCCTCCGGTTGTCCATCTTGGTGATGGAGTTGATGTCGATCACATAGAGGTCGCCCGATGTGTTGATGGAGTTGCTCCCGATGATGCTGAGGCTTTCGGGTGGGGCGATTTTATAGTCCACCTGTTGCTCTTTCAACTCTGACATCTGGTCCATGATCACCTGGGAGGGGACATCTTTGGCACAGAAGATCACCTCATCGATATTGTGGATCCAGATGATCTCGCGAATCTGGCCCAGGTGACCGATGAAGCCGTTGGAGTTGTTCCGGTGGTGCTGGTAGCTGACTAACCCAATGAATCCGGGATTGATGATTGTTTTTTGCAGGAGTTCCGAGACCCGTTCCGCTTCGTCCTTCTCACCGATGATGACAAACCGTTTGTTTTTATCTTCATTGATCTGAAAACCCTTCAGGTTCAGGATATGCAGGAAGAACCGGGTGGCCAGCATGGAGATCACACCCCAGACGGCCCCGAGAATGATCAGGGCCCTGGAGAACCGGTAGGTTTCAGGGAGCAAACTGTAGAGGACCAGGATAATGATGGTTCCTACCACCATTCCCTGGGTGATTTTTCGCAACCGGATCGGTTTATCGTATCCACCACTCAGGTAAACACTCAGGAGCCAGATCAGGATATAGACAGGAACGGCAACAAATGTAAAGAGCAATGGGTAGTGCCCCCCCGACTGAAAGATGAAGTGCTTCTCCCAGTACTCCTTAATGAACCAGATCCCGCCGAAGATCAGCAGGGTATCGCTGAAAGGGAGGGCAATCCGGGTCAGGAACCGGTTAATGATGGAGATCATGGCCCGCAGGTAAATCGCAAAATTGATCAGCATGGAGAACATCCGGGCGTTCTCTTTGGAGAAATGCTTCCGGGCGAACACTATCATCGCATTGTAGAAGAAGAAGACATAGTTGACGCTGCTCTTTTTGGTGCTCTCCCCTTTGTAGTGAATGATCCGTGTGCCCGGGAAATAGTAATTCTTATACCCTGCCTGGGTGATCCGGTAACTGAGGTCAATGTCTTCCCCGTACATGAAAAACTCCTCATCGAGCAGACCGATCTCGTCAAGTACACTTTTTCGAAGCATCATGAAAGCTCCTGCCAGGATATCCACTTCGTGTATCTTATCCTTGTCGAGATAACCCAGATGGTACCTGTTGAACAATTTCGATTTCGGAAAGAGCGATGAAAATCCAAACATTTTGAAGAAAGCAACGGAGGGGGAGGGGAGGCCCCGTTTGGATTCGGGAAGGAACTTGCCTTTTCCGTCAATCATCTTGACCCCCAGGCCTCCTGCATCAGGATGTTCATCCATGAAGGCCACACACTTCGTCAGCGTATCATCCTCCAGGATGGTATCCGGATTGAGAATCAGGATATACTCCCCTCTGGCTTTCCGGATGGCCTGGTTGTTGGCTTTGGAGAATCCTTTATTGTCTTTGTTCTCAATGAGATGTACTTCCGGGAATTTCTCACGGATCATGCGTACCGATCCGTCAACTGAGTTGTTGTCCACCACAAAGATCTCTGCTGTGAGGCCGTTCACTGCCTTCTGGATCGAATGGATGCACTGCTCCACGAAATACTTGACGTTGTAGTTGACGATGATGATAGATAATTGCATATCAGCGGATCAATCGGATTGCAAAATTATTAAAAATACCCTTGATCGATCAATAAAATGATCTCTTCAATCTGGCGGTCCTCTCCCTCCGGATCATACCCTGCCTTCAGGTCATACCCAAAAATGGTTGCCAGGGTTTGCCAGATGAACGCGGTAAACTTCCCCCGGAGCTCCTTTACGATCTCAAACGAAGAGCTTCCGGTTTGTCGGTAGATCAGCTTGATCAGGATCTTTCCCTGCGAAAAAGTGAGGTTCCGGATATCCTCCCCAAATTCCTCCTCCAGTTGCTTTTCAGCAAGCTTGGCGTATTTTCTCTGCTCCCTTTCATTGGTGATCGTATCCAGGACACGCTGAAACTCTTCCAGCTTCTCACCGGCCTGCTTGGCGTAGGGATAGACTTTCTGGATATTGTATACCAGTTTGCTGTACCGAACCTGGTGGCGGCGGTTCTTAAACTCATAGGGGGGGTAAACTGTAATTGATTTTACCTCTACCAGAGGAACCGTATCCCCGTCGATAATCTTCCCGGGGACCACCTTTGGCAATGTATCAGGTTCCTGGGCCTGGAGGTGTGTCAGGGCGAGCAGGATCAGGAAGAATAAGAAGAAAAGGGTAAATTTGTTCATCAACAATCAAAACGCCTGATAATCCGGGTTTATTGTCAGGCAACACGCAGCCTGGCCATGCTGGATTTGCGGAAACTCTTCTCCACAAAAGCAAGCGTTACCCGAAGTGTTTTTGCATCCCCCCGGGAAGGAAGTTCAAACATCTCGTCCGTCATGATTGCCTCCAGGATCGAACGTAATCCCCGGGCTCCCAGTTTGAATTCAATCGATTTGTCGACAATGTAATCCAGGGCATTTTTATCAAAGCTGAGTTTGATGTTGTCCATCTCCAACAGCTTGATGTACTGCTTGGTAAGTGAGTTCTTCGGTTCGAGCAGGATGCGTTTGAGGGTCTCCCTGTCGAGGGTGTGCATGAAGGTAACGATCGGAAGCCTGCCCACCAGTTCGGGGATCAATCCGTAGCTTTTCAGATCGACCGGCGAAATATACTGGAGAATGTTCTCTTTGTCGATGAATTCCTTTTTGGCAGATTTAAACCCTATTACATTGGTTTGTAGCCTGTTGGCTATCTTTTTCTCAATTCCGTCAAATGCGCCCCCGGTGATGAAGAGGATGTTTTGTGTATTGATCTGGATCATCTTCTGTTCAGGGTGCTTCCGGCCCCCCTGAGGAGGAACATTCACAATGGCCCCTTCCAGCATCTTGAGGAGCGCCTGCTGCACACCCTCTCCCGATACGTCGCGGGTAATGGAGGGATTATCGCTTTTCCTGGCGATCTTATCAATTTCGTCGATGAAGACAATTCCCCGTTCAGCGGCAGCCACATTGTAATCAGCTACCTGGAGCAGGCGGGCCAGAATGCTCTCCACATCTTCTCCCACATATCCGGCTTCGGTGAGGGCAGTCGCATCCGCAATACAGAATGGAACATTGAGCATTTTTGCGATGGTTCTGGCCAGCAGGGTTTTACCCGTGCCGGTCTCTCCCACGATGACAATGTTGGCTTTTTCGATCTCTACGTCGTCGTCCTGCGCTTTTTTTGCGTAAAAGATCCGTTTGTAGTGGTTGTACACCGCTACGGAGACGATCCGTTTGGCCTCTTCCTGGCCGATCACATACTGATCAATGTAACTCTTTATTTCAGTTGGTTTAAGTAGCTTGAAATCGGGAACCGATTTGGTTTTATCCGACGTTACCTCCTCATCCATAATCACTTTTGCCTGCTGGATACAATGATCGCAGATGTGTGCATTCAGCCCGGCAATCAGGATCTGTGTTTCCCGCCGTTCACGCCCGCAAAAGGAGCACCGTTCGTCGCTTTTTGCCATGAGAGAAGGTTATTTACCCGTTTTGGATTTTACCAGGATCTCATCAATCATTCCGTAATCCAGGGCTTCCTGCGAGGTCATCCAGTAGTCACGGTCGGCATCCTTCAGGATCTTGGTATAGGTTTGTCCACTGTGCAGGGCGATGATCTCGTAAAGCTCTTTTTTCAGCTTCTGGATCTCCCGGGCTGTGATCTCGATATCGGAAGCCTGTCCCTGCGCTGTTCCCATTGGTTGGTGGATCAAAATCCGGGAATGTTTCAAGGCTGTCCGTTTTCCTTTGACACCGGCGCTGAGCAGAATGGCCCCCATCGAAGCAGCCATGCCTGTACAGATGGTTGCGATGTCGGGTGAAATATACTGCATCGCGTCATAGATACCCAGCCCGGCATAAACAGAACCACCGGGAGTGTTGAGGTAGATCTGGATATCTTTCCGGGAATCAACAGATTCAAGGAAGAGCAACTGGGCCTGGATGATGTTGGCAACATAGTCGTCGATAGGAACTCCCAGGAAGATGATGCGGTCCATCATCAACCGGGAGAAGACATCCATGGTAGCAATATTCAGCTGCCTCTCTTCGATGATAGTTGGAGATATGTAATTCGCTGTCAGTGATTTATATTTTTCAAGGGTCAGATTGCTGATCCCTTTGTGCTGCGTTGCGTATTTGGTGAAGTCGTCCATGAAAAGTGATTTACGATTTATGATTTACGATATTACCCCTAAATCCCCGCCCCTTGTTGGGGAAGGCCAGGGATGAATGTTTATGTTGATGATCTGTTTAACGTGAAAATATGGTGTTTTGTTACAATATGTTCGTGACGATCGTGACAATCGTGACGACCGTTACGGTTGTCTCGATCGTCTCGACCGTTACGATTCTTCATGGTCGTGATCGTGTTTGGCTGATGCCAGTTTGATGAACTCCTCATAGCTAACCGCTACCGGTTTCAGCGTTACCTTCTCTTTGAACAGCCCCATGAGTTTTGCATCGAACAGCTGATCGTTGATCTTCTGCACCTGCTCTTTGTTCTGCATGAATGCATCAACGATGGTCTCGTATTTCTTTGCCATCTCAGGGTCCACAAACTCCTGGGAAACCTGCCGCAACATGTATGAGCGGATATATCCCCTGATCTCTTCGTCTTTTACCTCGATATCGTTCTCCTTTATCACTTTGTTCTCAATCAGTTGCCATTTCATCGATTTGGCGAACGAGGGATAATTTTTTTTAATCTCCTCTTCGGTTATCTTGTTCTCATCGTGTTCGTAAAGCCATCGCTTGAGGAACTCATCCGGGAGGTTCATCCCGGTGTTTTCAATCAGGGCTTTCGTAATATCCTGGAACAGAAGTTTGTCGGTCTCTCCGGAAAAACTGGCTGCAGCATCTCTCCGAACCCGTTCCCGGAAATCCTCTTCGGTCTCAATGGTTTCATCCGGATAGACTTTGGCGAAGAATTCAGCATTCAGTTCTGCTGGTTCTACATGTGTGATTTCTTCTACTTTGAAGGAATAAGAGAGGTCAGGGTTGGACAGGGTATCGGCTGGCAGGCTGAGTTGCTTTGAAGCTTCTTCGGCTGAACCAAACAGCTCCAACGGCTTGAAGACAAAGATCTCTTCCTGTTTCAGGGCCATCAGTTTCTCTTTTGCCTTTTTATTTGAAATTTTGTCCAGGGAGAAGAAGATCTTTTTTGGTTCAGATCCATCCACGGGTGTCCCGTCAGCGGCCAGTTCAGTAACTTCACCAGAGATCATATCCTCATCGCCGGCTACCTCTGGATGGGTGTAATTCCCGTTCCGTTTCCGGGTATCTTCAATATACCCATCCACCATCTTATTGTCAATCCGGATCTGGTAGTTTTCAATCTCCAGCTCTGGTCCCAGGTTCAGTGTAAAATCCGGAGCCAGTCCCAGGTCGAAAAAAAACTCAAAGGTTTCACCATCCTCAAACTGCGCAGGTTTTGTCTTCTCTTTATTAGGCAATGGATTCCCGAGTACATCCAGTTTTTCGTCGGTCATATAACCGGAGAGATGCTCACTCAGGAGTTTATTGACTTCCTCAGCAATCACCGCTTTTCCGAACATCTTCTTCACCATCCCGAATGGGACTTTTCCTGGCCGGAAGCCGGGGATGTTCGCCTTTCGCTGGTAATCCTTCAGGTTTTTGGTTACAACTTCCCGGTAATCTTCCGGAGTAATCTCCATTTTGATCGTGGCTGTCAGTTCTCCTGTGCTCTCTTTGGTAATGTTCATTATTTTTGTCGTGAATAGCGTGAATAGCGTGAATGAGATTCATGGCATTCATCATTCCTGCTCATTCCCGTTCATTGGAATTGGTGCGGATGAAGGGACTCGAACCCCCACGCCCGAAGGCACAAGATCCTAAATCTTGCGCGGCTACCAATTACGCCACATCCGCGGATCCTGAAAAAGGACTGCAAAGATACATATTTATGATGAAATAAATCCCGGCTGCGCAGCGTTAATATATCTAGAAAGTTGATTATGTGAAGTCATGAGAAAGTGGAGTGATGGAGTGATGGAGTGATGGAGTGATGGAGAGTCCGGTGCAACTTTTTAGGAATTTTCTGGTATATCATTTATACGAATCATTGCAAGAACACAATGATAATCTAATATCTTCTTATCCTATATCCTATAACTTACATCTTATATCCAATTTATCTTGTTCAAGTCACTCCTCATATCACTTCTACTCTTCATTACCTCAAGAGGTTTTGTGCAAGCACAGGAGATGCTAGGAACCACGTTGGGGAATTACGCGGGGATCAACTCGGTTCAGCTTAATCCATCGGCGATGCTTGGCTCGAAGCAATGGCTGGACATTCAGCTGGTTGGGGCCGACATTTCCCTGCAAAACAATTACTTATACCTTTCTAAACGGGAGTTTGTATTCTGGGATATTTTCAAGGCTGGATTTATTCTCCCTTCTCATGATGAGGAGTACGGGACTGAGGTCCGGAATTTTTACCGGTATGATAATGCCAACCGGAAGAATTTTTTGATCAACCTCAGGATCAATGGTCCTGGGGCCATGGTGATCTGGAAAGATCATGCGTTTGGGTTCCAAACCGCGATGCGGTCGGTATCCACGATCCGGAAGATGCCAATCGATCTGGCCAACTTCATATACCTGGGATTGAACTACAAGCCACAGCAGAATATCAACTATCAAACAGACAAACGAATTAGCATGGCTCAAATGTCCTGGTTTGAAATGGGGCTGAGTTATGCCTACAAGATCTATAGTCGTGGTTTTAACCGCCTGGATGCTGGTCTGTCCGTCCGGAAGCTCTTCGGTCTGACAGGTTTATACGTAGTGGTTGACCACCTGGATTACATGGTGCTGGATGACTCCACGATGCAGATCAATAACCTGGATGCTGCGTATGGTTTTTCACTCCCGGTCGATTACAACAGCAACGGCGCCGGATCATCAACCGATCCGCTGATTGCCGGAGGAGGGTGGGGATTTGACCTGGGAGTCACCTATACCCGCCTGAAGCGGACCCACCAGAAGCAGTACATCGATCGTCTCTGCGAACAGCAATACGAGGATTACCTGTACCGGATCGGGCTGGCGCTGATCGATATCGGGGGAATCAGGTTCAAGGATCGTGCGCAGACCTATGCCATCGATAACCGCTCTTCCTACTGGGAAAACGTGACCCATCTTGATTTTGAGACCATCAACCACATGATGGATACCATCAGTTACAAGTTTTACGGGGACCCTGATGCTGCTTACCGGGATGACAAATTTACCCTCTGGCTCCCTACTGCTTTCAGTGTACAGTTCGACTACCATTACTACCAGAACTGGTTTGTAAATGCTTCCCTGGTATTTCCCTTTCAGTTCAGCAAGGTCTCGGTTGCACGGCCGGCCCTGCTGGCCATCACCCCCCGGTATGAGTCGCGCTGGTTTGATGCCAGTATCCCGATCTCACTCTACGATTGGTACCAGCTCAGGATGGGACTCGCCTTGCGGTTCTACATGCTCACGATCGGGACAGAGAAAATTGGTCCTTTCCTGGTGGGTTTCAGCAACTTCAACGGCATGGATCTTTATCTCTCCATCAAGATACCGCTGGAAAAAGGTGTTTGTGGCAAACGCGTGTCGAAATCCTGTCCGGCTTACGAAGATTACAATGAGCTGTAGCTATAGTGTTTTTACATCCAGTGCATCCCGCAGGGCATTGCCGATCAGCATGAATGCCAGCACCAGGAGCATGATGGCGATCCCAGGGAGGATCGCCAGGTAGGCATAATCGAGCACGATGTACCCGTAATTTTCCTTGATCATGGATCCCCAGGAGGGGACGGGTGGCTGAACACCCATCCCAAGGAAGCTCAATCCCGCTTCAATCAGGATGGCCGCAGCGAAGTTGGCGGCTGAGATGACGATCACCACCCCCATGACATTGGGAAGCAGGTGACGGGTGATGATGCGAAAGGAGGAAAATCCAAGCGCTTTCCCTGCTTCCACAAACTCTTTCTCGCGAAGGCTGAGAATTTGTCCGCGTACCACACGGGCGACTTCCACCCACATGGTGAGCCCGACAGCCACAAAGACCTGCCAGAAGCCTTTTCCCAGAGCGAAGGTGATGGCAATGACGAGCAACAGGGTTGGGATCGACCACACCACGTTGATGAACCAGACGATCACATGGTCGATCCATCCCCTGAAATAGCCTCCGATCGACCCGATCAGGATCCCCAGCACCAGGGAGATGAAGACCGAGATAAAGCCAACGGAAAGGCTGATGCGGGCTCCGATCACCAGCATGCTGAGGATGTCGCGCCCGAACCGGTCGGTCCCAAGCCAGTAGGTACGGGTGATCCGTTTCGCTTCCGGATGTTGTTCCAGAAATTCTTCCGGCGCTTCCCTTAAATAGACGCCTTCCCGGTCATATATATCTACAGATCCATCCACAACCGGATAGGCGTTGAACCGGCTCTTCTGTCCCCAGATCATCCGGTGGAAGATGTTTGATCGCTCCACTGGAGGCTCCCTGGGAACAAGAATGAACTGTGCTCTGTAGCCCGGCTTTTTCAATCCCATCTCCAGGCACTGGTTGTTGGCGAAAGGGGTAGGGTCGGGGGTGATCAGGTAACCAAGTAGCGCGATCAGGAAGACGATCCCGATGAAGATCAGAGATCCAAAGCCCAGCTTGTCGCGACGGAACCGCTTCCAGGCTTGTGCGGAGAGGGAAGAGGAGGAGAGGTATGTTTTTTTGCGGAGAAACACAACTAGTTCCTGTTAATCACCAAGTTCCAAATGCCAAATAACAGATAAGCTCCAAAATTCAAATTCCAATGATCTGGACTGTATGAAATAAACTGACCTGGAATTTTGAACATTGGAACCTGGAAATTATTTGTTATTTGGTATTTGATGTTTGGTTATTTCCAAAGCAAATATAGCTGTTTATATTCCGAAAAAAAGTGTTAATTTTGCCCCCTAAACGGTGGATGTAGCTCAGCAGGTTAGAGCATCAGATTGTGGTTCTGAGGGTCGTGGGTTCGAGTCCCATCTTCCACCCCAGGAAGAATTGCGCAATATTGCACATGATTGCGCATAATTGCACATTATTGCCATAAATTGCCAGTCAGCAATTGGCAGTCCTCAGTTCTCAGTCCGCAGTCCACAGTCTGCAGTCAACAAGGCACAGAGGTACGTCTCACGTCTCACGTCTCACGTCTCTCATCCTTCTTCCTTTGACCCTTGACCCTTGAACCTGTCACTCCACTTTCCCCTGAAACTTCGCCTTGTACTCCTCCCACTGCTGATCAGTAAAGGCGTCTTCGCCGAAGAAGTGAAGGATCGGTTCGAACTCTTTAGCGGGCTGGTAGCCGGCCACAACGGTCAATAGCTGGCTCTTTTCATTTAGAAAAACAAAGGAGGGGTAGGACATCTTTCCGCGGAGGAGTTCGATGGCCAACTGATGGGATGAACGGCGTCCGGTGGGATTGGGATTCACAAAGGTGATGCCGTCGATCACCACCGTATCTTTCCGCTCGGCATCCATTTTCACATTGTAGAAGTTGTTGTTCATGTAGTCGACAATCTCCGGATGGGCAAAGGTGGTGGCATCCATCCGCTTGCACCACCCGCACCAGTGAGTCCACATGTCGATGAAGATCTTCTTTGGCTTAGTCTTGTTCAGCTCGTAGGCTTCCTCGAACGACATCCACTTGATCTTCGGGGTGGTGGAAGTAGTGGAAGTGGTGGAAGTAGTGGATTGGGATTTGCCTGCCAGGGTGAGGATGGCAAGGGACAGGATAAGGGAGATGCGTGGTATATTCATAGTTGATGGTATTCGTGTGGGTGGATCATTGGAACGCGGATGGCGCAGATTTATACAGATTTACGCAGATAAACGTGAATAGTAGCGGATTATTTTTCGAAATCCCTAATCTCCGGTATGTCGTTCGATTTCCCGCTTGATGTCCTTTTGCTTCAGGGTTTCGCGTTTGTCGTAGGCATGTTTCCCGCGGGCCAGGGCGATGTTAAGCTTAGCCAGTCCTTTTTCGTTGATGAAAAGCACTACGGGGATGATGGTGAATCCCCGTTCGTTGACCTTGGTTTTCAGTTTCTTTAGCTCACGTTTGGTCAGCAGCAATTTCCGGTCGCGTTTCGGTTCGTGGTTGTAATGTGTTCCGAAAACGTATTCGGCGATGTGCATATTGCGCACAAAGAGTTCATCTCCGGAGAAAGAACAATAGGCATCCACAATAGAAGCCTTTCCGGCCCGGATCGATTTGATCTCCGTGCCGGTTAATTGAATCCCTGCCGTATACTCCTGCAAAAGGAAGAACTCGTAACGGGCCTTCTTGTTCTTTATCGTGATCCCTACGGACATTGGCTATTTTTTTACCACTGCTTCTGGCATCAGGACCACCCTGACATAGTGATCGGGCTTGAAAAAGCCATTGGCTGCGGTTTTCAGCTCCTCAACGGTTACCGCGCTGACCCGTTCCTTAAAATTCAATACCTTGACCGGATCTTCTCCCTGAAAATAGATCGACTCAATTTTACTGATCCAGAAGTTGTTCTTCTCCAGGTCGGTCTCCCTGCCACGAATCAAAGCCTTCTTTGCTTTGGTGAGGTCTTCCTCCGTAGGTCCTTTTTTCAGGATCTTCTTCACCTCTCCAAATGCAGCTTTGGTCAGCTTATCAGTTGTTTTCGGTGAACATCCGAAGAGGACCCCGAGAAAGAACTCCGGCTTCGGGTATTTGTCAAAATTCAACATGATCTGGGGGGAATAGACCCCGCTCAGCTTCTCCCGGATCACCTCAATCAGCTTGATCTGAAGGATCTCTTTCAACATATTCAAATAGAGAATGTTTTCCTCGTTCCATTCAAACGGCTCCGACAGCACAATCCCTACCATACTCTGCGGGTCGGTCCCTTTGTAGAAGGTGATATCTGTAATCCCGGAAGCAAAAACCGGGGACTTGTCCAGCCAGGTCTCTTCCCTGCCGATGGAAGGTAAGCTGCCAAAATATTTCTCAATCATAGGAGTTATGGAGTCGGCGTCAAAATTCCCAACCAGGATGAAGGTGAAGTCGGATGCATCCTTGAAACGGTCCGTGTAGATCCGGTAAACCTCATCGAGCTGAATGTTTTTCAACTGCTCCCCGGATGGGAAGATGACGATGCGTTGTGACCCGGGAAATGCTGTTTTGAACAGGGTATCGTAGAACGCCATGATGGGATTTCCCTTCATGAACTTCATCTGGTTCTCCATCTGGGAGATAAATGCGCCAAATGCCGTTGTATCCTTCCGGGGTGCATCAAAATAGAGGTAGACAAGCTCCATCAGTGTCTCCAGGTCTTTAGGGGTTGTACTTCCATTGAATCCCTCCTTCACATCGCTGATGTATGGAGAGATGGATAGGTTCTTTCCTTTCAGTTTCTTTTGAAGTTCAATGTTATCGAACTCACCGGCGCCACTCTGATCAATGATTGAGGCAGCAAAATTGGCAGAAAGGAACAGATCGTCCGCGTACAGGGAGTTACCACCCGGGCTGAATGCCGATACCATGATCTCATCGTTCTTGAAACTAGTAGGCTTCAGGATGACATTGATTCCATTGGAGAGTTTGAATTCCGTGAATTCAAGTTCTGCGTTGTGACTCTTCTCTTTAATGATTGCGCCAATAAGATCGCCCGGAACCAGTGGAGCCTCCCGGTAGGTATCAATATATGCTTCCAGTTCTTCTATTCTGGAGTTTTCAATCACGGCCAGGAGCTCTTCGGTGGTGGGGATCTTCAATCCCTCTTTTTCCGGGCCCATGATCACCATAGCCAGATTTTCATCTGTAATCCATTGTTTTGCCAGGTTGTTTACCTCATCCAGGTTGATCTCCGGAAGGATCTTTGACAGGTATTTAAACTCATTCTGTATCCCAGGGATGGGAGAACCTTCCAGGTAATTCTTCACGTATTCTCCGGCAAGAGTGGCCGATTCGGTTTTATCGAACTCTTTTGCAGCTTTTTCATACCGGCTCAACATATCCTCTTTCTGCCGTTCGAACTCGGTAGATGTAAAACCGAATTGCCTGACCCGCTGGTTTTCAGCCAGAATAACGGCAAGGGTCTGCTCACTCTGGTTCTCTTTTGGCATGGCCGTGAGGAGATAGGCATCTTTAGTCCGTGCCAGGAACCGGCCGTAACTGGCACTGGCAAACACAAAGGGACATTGTGACTTTTGGGACAACTCGGAGAGGCGCTGGTTCAGCATGCCCGTATAGAGGTCTCCGGTGACCTTCACTTTATAATCCCCCAGGGTTTTTACGTTCGATTCCGGATGTTTCCAGAACATCAGGAGGATGTTTTGCATGGCCTCTTTGTCGGTGGTGATTGCAATCAACGGCTCTTCATTTCCCGGGAGATCATATTCCAACCTCTCCCTTGGTTGAGCAGGATTCTTCAGGTTGGAGAAATGGTCCCTGATCTGTGTTTCTGCCCAGCCGGGATCAACATCCCCCACTACAACGACGGCCTGCAGATCAGGCCGGTACCAGTCGCGGTAGAAACTCCGGAGGGTTTCATGCTTAAAGTTCTCGAGAATTTCAATCTTTCCTATCGGAACTCGTTCGGCATACCGTGAGCCTTTCAGGATCACCGGCAGGAATTTTTTCATCATCCTGTCCTGAGCTCCTAACCCGAGTCTCCACTCTTCCACAATCACACCCCGCTCCTTGTCGATCTCTTTCCCATCGAAAGTGACGTTGTGTGCCCAATCTTCGAGCACCTGGAAACCTTTTTCTACCAGCCCCGGTTCATCGGTGGGAAGCTGAAGCATGTAGACAGTCTGATCAAAGCCGGTATAGGCATTGATATCTGCTCCGAATTTTACACCGGTCTTCTGCAAAAAGTTGATGAGCTCATTTTTGGGGAAGGTCTTGGTCCCGTTGAAACACATATGCTCGGTGAAATGAGCAAGGCCTAGCTGGTCGTCGTTCTCCAGGATAGATCCTGCATTTACGGCCATTCGTAACTCAACCCGTTTTTCCGGTTTCTTGTTCTGCCGGATGTAATAGACCAATCCATTTTCGAGCTGTCCCATTCTAACATTTGGATCCACAGGCAGGGGATAGGAGTAGTCGATTACAGTGGTCTGGGTATAGCCCCATCCTGCCGGCCACATCACCAGTAGCGGCAGAAACATTGAATAAAGGAACCGTTTCATATGAAGAGGTTAAGAAGTGGCTTCGGAATATTATGCAAGATTATTAAATTTTAGTCACTCCCCCAAGAAAATTAGCTCAATATCAGAGTTTCAGCGTGATCCCGACCATGTAGTTGATCAGTGCCTGGGGGAAATAACCGTTGACCTCGTATTGCCTGCCGTCAAGGTTGTAGCGGTAGATCCAGGCGTTGGTCTCATACCGCTGACTGAACAGGTTGTTGATCATCAGGTTGATCCCGATCTCGGAAAATGGTTTTAGCTTGAAGTGGTAACCGAGTACCAGGTTATTCACAAAGTAGGAATGAAGTGACCTGTCATCATTGGCAGTGTTGTCGATATACTGTTTCCCGATGTACCTGGAGTGGAGTGAGGCGGTCAATCCTTTCACTGGTTTGTAGGTGAGGATACTGCCTACGATCACATTGGGTGAGAAGGAGAGATCGGTTTTTCCGAGAAAAGTGGCTGTTTGACCGGTGAAACTCCATGTGGAGTCGTAATCGTCAACATATTCAGTGAAATTTTTGATCTTGTTCAGGCTGAATGTTCCGGTGATATTCCACTGAATCTTTTTCCAGAGAATGACACCGGCCGTAATCTCAATCCCGGTCCGGTAGCTGTGGGGGACGTTACCCATGATGGCCTCCCCCACGTTGTTGATTTCGCCGGTTAGCACCAGCTGATCCCGGTAATCCATGTAATAGAGGTTGATCCCGGTCCTCCAGGCCGAACACTTGTATGAGGCTCCAAGCTCATAATCATACAGCCGTTCGGATTTAGGGATCCGGTTGGTATCGGCATCCCTGTAGTTGTTCCGGCTGGGCTCCCGGTTCCCCACGCTGAAGGAGAAATAGCCATTCAGCTGATCGCTGAAGTCGTAAAAGATCCCCGCTTTTGGATTGAAGAAATGAAAGAGATGCGACTGATTCAGACGGCGCAGGTCATCCAGGGTCCCGTCCATCCGGTATCCGACATACCGGTACTGGAGATCGGCAAACAGGGTCAGTGTTTTCATCACCTGCCAGGTCGCCTTTGCGAAGATGTTGATATCGTTTTTCAATCCGGTATTCTCATACCAGTTCCGCTCGTTATCACCATTTGATGCATACTGCGCCCAGATGACCTTCCCGAAGTGCTTGCCATAATACTGGGTGATGCCTCCCCCGACGATCAGCCGGAGCTGGTCGGGGATCACATAGTTGGTGGAGAAGGTGAGGCCATAGAAGCTGTTATCCAGCCATTTCTGGTTGACCAGGTTGGTTTCGGTGATGGTGTCGCCGCCGATGATTACATCCTCCAGTCCGTATTCGGCAAACGATTCGTCCGGTTTATAACTCTCATAGTATCCCTTTCCTTTGGTCAGGAAGAGGGCGGCGTTGATGTTCCAGCGGGCGCCCAGCTTCTGAGAGAAGAGGAGCTGGTAGTGATCCTGCTGGTAATTATCGGTCTGGTTGTCGTAGTAGCAGATCTGGCCGGTGGAATCGGTGTACTCCCCGGCGGGATTGTAGGTCCGGTTGTTGCTGAGCGAATCCCGCGGTACCCCTTCCCACGCCTGGTAGGTCTTCTCATGGCCTGAGAAGGTGACCAGCTTGAGGGTGGTGTTCTTCCCGTAATAACCTCCGCTGAGGTAAAACGACTTGAGTTTCGAGAAAGCCCGGTCGATGTAGCCGTCGGAGGAGATGTTGGAGAGGCGGCCATCGACAGCCAGTCCTGATTTCAAGATGCCTGTTCCGAATTTCAGGGTAGCCTTATACGAGTTGAATGAGCCGTAGGATGCCGCCAGTTCACCGTATGGATCCTGCTTCATCTCCGTGGTGAGGATGTTGATGGTGGCGCCGAACGCCCCGGCGCCATTGGTGGAGGTCCCTACCCCCCGCTGGATCTGGATATTCTCTGATGACGAGGCCAGATCGGGGAGGTCGACAAACCACACGCCCTGCGATTCAGCGTCGTTCAGGGGGATGCCGTTGATGGTGACATTGATCCGGGTGAGATCGGTTCCGCGGATGTTCAACCCGGTATAGCCGATCCCGTTCCCGGCATCGGAGGTGACGATCACCGAAGGAGTCGACTGAATAATATAGGGTAAATCCCGGCCCAGGTTGGCCTCTTCAATCTCAATGCCAGTGAGTGTTGCGTGTGCAGTAGGATAGTTCTCGCCGGCCCGGGTTGCCACAATATTGATCTCTTCTCCCAGGATGGCGCTCTCTTCCAGGGTAAAGTGGATCGTGGTATCAGCAGTAATCCGGCAGGTGATGGTAAGCGGTTTGAATCCCACAAATGAGCAGATAAATGAATAGGTCCCTTTCCGCAGGCCGGTAAGCTCATAGCCCCCTGCGGCATCTGAAACGGCGGTATAAAACGTATTGGCCACCCGGATATGTGCTCCCGGCAATGGATTTCCGTTGTGCCGTTCCGTAACCTGACCACCAATGGTAATTTGTGCCTGGGTATTGATAAACATCATCAGAGATCCCAGAATCAGTAACATTTTTTTCATAATTGATACAGTTTACTAGGTGAAACAATGAACGATAAACCGATCAATTGAGGTGAACGCTTGGAATGTGAAATCAGTCTCCCTACGCCGGCATTACCCGGATCAGGTTCGAAGAGTATAATCTCAGCCCTTGTGTTTAGGCACCCCTAATTGATAGTAAGGCAAAGATACGAAAATATTGCGCAAGATTGCACAGCATTGCACAACATTGCACAAGATTGCCATATATTTGTATGATATTTCCAGTATGAAACTCATCATCATCAACGGGCCGAACCTGAACCTGCTCGGGCAGAGGGAACCCGCTATCTATGGGAGTGAGAGTTTTGAGGCCTACCTAAAGAAGCTGAGAAAAGAGTATCCTCACCTGACCATCGAATATTTTCAGTCCAATGTAGAAGGGGAGATCATCAACGCACTACAGAAGGTCGGTTTCTTATACGATGGCATCATCCTCAACGCAGGTGGATACACACATACATCAGTCGCTATAGCGGATGCGATTAAGTCGATTCATACGCCGGTGATTGAGGTACATATTTCCAATATTTTCTCCAGGGAGACTTTCCGTCATATCTCCATGCTCTCCCCATTTGCCAAAGGCATTATTACGGGATTCGGATTGGATTCTTACAGACTGGCAGTGGAGAGCTTTCTTCGAAGCACCAAATAATTTGTAATTTGATTATTGGAATTTTACTTGGTAAAGAATTTCTCCGGATCAAGTTGCGTGAAGTGTTTCTTCCCACGCAGGTAGTACTCCGCCACAATGTTCCGTTTGTACATCATCTTCATGCTGCCATGCCGGAGGTTTCTTCTTTTTTGACGTAACGAAGGCAATGCCTGGTAGAATCTGATGTGGGCGCGGGCCACCGCCCAGAAATCCTTGAATCCTGCCTGGAACAGGAATTTATAGGCAGCCACTATATCCAGGATAAGTCTGACGGCAAAGACTTTGAAGAGGTAGTTTGAAGGGAGGTTTTTATACAGAAGCATGAGGTTATTGCGGAAGTTCAGATAGGTCTTCCGTCCGGAAGTTTTGGGAAGAGTTCCTCCTCCGATATGATATACTGTTGAGTTGGGGCAATACATCACCCTGTATCCGTAATTGTGGAGTCTCCAGCAAAAGTCGATCTCTTCCATGTGTGCAAAGAAATCCTCATCGAGTCCTCCCAATGTGTGGAAGAGTTCACTTCTCACAAAGAGACAGGCTCCTGTAGCCCAGGAGATCTCCACCTCATCATCATACTGACCATTATCCTTCTCGATGGTTAGAAACATCCTGCCGCGGCAAAAGGGATATCCGTATTCATCCATGTAACCCCCTGCAGCTCCGGCATATTCAAATTCGTCTCGCTGGTGGTATGAACGGATCTTAGGTTGACAAGCCCCGATCCGGGCATCGCTCTCCATGAGAGAGATCACCGGGGGGATCCAGTTGGGTGTGACTTCGATATCGGAGTTCAGCAACACATAATAGTCGGCCTTCACCTGCTGGAGAGCTAGGTTGTAGCCAAGGGCGAATCCTTCATTCTTCGGATTCCGGATGATCCGTATCTGTGGGTAATGTTGTTGAATAAATGAAACGGAATCGTCGGTAGAGGCATTGTCTGCCACGATGATCTCAACATCGGCACCTGAATATTCAATCAACACAGGAAGGAACTGCTCCAGGTATGTTTTCCCGTTCCAGTTGAGAATGACGACAGCTACAGTGGCCATTTACGATTGATTCGATTTTCGATTTTCGATTTAGATCCAAGATCCGGCATCATCGTCATTGCGAGGAGCGTAGCGACGAAGCAACAGCATACAGCAAAGATACCGTTTTCTGCATTCAATTCGAAAATCATAATTACCCCTTCCCCAGCCCCTCCCCAACAAGGGAGGGGAGATTGAAGTCCCCTTTAGGGGATTTAGGGGTTCATTCGAAATTCGAATCATTCGTCAATTGGGAAGTGTCCAGTAGTCATCCTGCATATCTCCCCACGAGTTGATCACCTGTGTGTCGGTGATGTCGATGGTCTGATAGATCCGGCTCCGGAGATCAACCTGCCACCTGGTGTTATGGATCTCCCCGATGGCATCAGAGTGAAGCAGGAAGAAGTCGCTGGTCACCATATCCGGTGAATAGAAGACAAACTTCCGATTGCTCTGGTTGCCCAGGGTGTAGTATTGCCAGATCTCATAGGGATAGTTACTGGGTTCGTTGTACCGCTCGGCCCGCACATTGGGAGCTCCGTATTGCAGGAAAACCCGGCCCCGGTCCGTCTGGTAACCTTTTTTTACGGGAGTTCCGAAGTTATGCTGCGCCACTTCTACCATGTATTTATAGGCCTCCCATGCTTTTTCAGGATCTTCCGCGTTCCGGCGCTGCCAGAAACCCAGGAAGTATTGTTGCAGGGTGGCCAGGTCAGCTGTTCTCAGATTCCCTTTCAGGAAGTTCTTCTCCAGTGCTGAAGAGACGGGATAGGTGGAACTGACAAACTCCCTCAGCGTATCGATGTTGGTATACTTCTCTACAAAGGAGTTGACGGGATTGGCCAGGGAAAGATCGTCGATGGTTAATCTGGCATAGGGATTACTTCGTTGGAAGAAGAGCTTCCGGGAGGCGATCACTTGATTCTGCTGATCTCTGGCTTCAACAACAAGGTGATAGTTGCCGGTAGGAAGGTTGATGATGTTCAGGTCAGCCAGGACCACTGTAACCTCTTTGGCAGTCTCTTTTTTTACCTTGGCCAGATCTTTTACCCGTTGTCCGTTTTCAAGGGTCTCCACGAAGTAGGTGAGCAGGTATTTTTCACCTTCACCAACCGTTTTTCCCATGTTATACAGTTCGCAATAAAAGATCAGTTTGCTGTCGCTTTGCGGATAAAAGCTGTACACATAGGGGATCAGGTCGTATCCTGATTTGTTGATCTCACTGGCGTTGTCGCTGCGTGTATAACTCTTCACCAGTTCAATTCCTGAAATGGCCGGTTTGCCCACCGGGTATTTGACGGTAACCGTTTGACTATAGGGCGTAACTTCCGCTTTTTTATTCTGGTCGGATAGTTGAACTTCAAATTCATACGTACCGTTGGGAAGCAGGAACCGTTGCTGATCAATGAAATGGAAATCAATCTTATTCGTATCAGCTACAATCGGGCTTTTCAGTTCGTATTTTTTAAAGGCTTTGATCTCGTTGTCCAGTTTGAACGTCATGATGATGTTCACCGTTCCCTGGAATTTTCCGTCATTCAACCGGGTAAAGACAACGCTGTTAGCATCCACCGAGAGATAGGTTTCAATGTATGGGCCTTCGGGGGAGTTGAAGGTAGCGTAAGAGAGATAGGCCCACAGGTTTCCTCCCGTCACGGAGGCCATACCGCTCCATATCATCAGAAATATGATTATCAGATATTTTTTCATGCGTTTATAATTTTTTAAAATACCGTACAAAGGTATTTTGAAACAACTAAAAAAAAAACAATAATGGACGAATACTCATGATTTATGGATCAATGGATGTATTTTTGCAATTCCCCGGAGAGATGCCAGAGCGGTCGAATGGGGCGGTCTCGAAAACCGTTGTCCGCCTTGCGGTGGACCCAGGGTTCGAATCCCTGTCTCTCCGCTGAGTAGTAAAGCAAAAAAACGTAAACCACTGAAAATCTGCACTTTCAGTGGTTTTCTTTTTTTCTGAAAACGCTAAAAAACGCAGCAAAAAGCACTATTGAGGTGGACTAGGAGGTGGACTAAATCGAAAAATGCTTAGTCCATTCAATCGTGCTGTTATTTATCATGTTGGAAATGGTTCCAGAGCCAGTGAAATGAATGATCCCTGTAATATCCCAGTCCGCGAAGCGAATATAATCTGGACAGATTCTCCATATAGCCCAGCTTCTATTAACTATCATCCAAAAGATGGCGATGACAAAGAAAGCATTCTCGGTAGTAGCAACGTTGGTTCGCATCCATCTGATCATGTCTACTCGATGTTTTTGAACTGCTCCGTAGTACAAGACGAAATTATCTGGTCAAAGATCATCCACCAAACCGGGTTGTACAGCTAAAATTTGTCTTGACATGAGGGGAGGTCTGTTTTTTAAAAAGCAAAAAATGAATAAAGCATATCTGATTTTCTGACTGTTACATAAGGGTTAATTGAAAATCAGATTTTAGTCGGACAATAGTGATTAGTTATATTGTAGAATTCATGAGTAAACTTAAATAATTTTGTTATGGAATCTCAATAACAAGCACAGTATCAAAGTTGTAATTTTAATTATTTTTGTAATCAGTAAAAATAATTACTATTTTTGATAGGTCTATATTTTGATAGGTCTATATTTTGATAGGTCTATATTAATGTCATTATTCATAGACAGACACTAAACACACATTATTATGCTGAGTAAAAAACTCCAACCAAAAGCGTCGTATAATGCACTTGCTACTATTGCAGGCATCATAACAACCATAGTTGGCCTTCTCGTACTCATCGGCTGGCAATTTGATATCGCTATTCTCAAAAGCATACTTCCGGGCGCAGTTCCCATGAAAGTAAACACCGCTGCCGCGTTTCTTCTTTCAGGGGTAGCGTTGCTGTTGATTCAACGCCTGGTTACAGCGAATAAAACGCTCGTCCGGGTTTTTGCCTTGATCATTACGCTTACCGGATTCCTCACGCTTTGCCAGTACCTGTTTAGCTGGAATTTGGGAATTGATGAACTCCTGTTTC
>JADHVQ010000046.1 GCA_016783905.1 Bacteroidales bacterium
AACAGGCGTTGACCAGCCATTGCAGCGATCAACCAGCCTGTCACAGAATTACCCAAATCCCTTTACCGGTTCCACTAGCATTCCTTTTACCCTGGCCCAAACTGACCATGTCAGGCTAACGGTTACAGATCTATCAGGCAATCTCTTGGAAACCCTGGTTAATCAATCCATGGTGCCCGGGGATTACAGGGTCCAATTTCAGGCATCCGACCTGCCGGCAGGGGTCTATCTCTATCATCTCCGGACTACCAGACAGATGGAAACAAAAAAACTCGTGATCCTCAACTAACTAACCAGATCCACATCATTCTTAATTTCCTAATTTCCTAATTTCCAATTTCTCCTTGATTCTCTCTATCTTTGCATGCACGTTTTAAGATATGTAAAGGAGGTCGTGTGAAAGAGAAGAAACGGGTACTGGTTGGATTAAGCGGAGGAGTGGACTCTTCTGTTGCAGCATATCTGCTGAAGAAAGAAGGTTTCGAAGTTATCGGGGTCACCATGGCCATCTGGGATGGAAAATATTCTGCTTCGGGGAAGCATGCCTGTTATGGTCCCGATGAAGAAGAAGAGATCCGGGAAGCGAAGGAGATGGCAGAAATGCTGGATATACCTTATCATGTATTTGATTGTGCAGCGGAGTATAAAGAGTTGGTACTGAACTATTTCAAAACCGAGTACCTTTCCGGACGCACTCCGAACCCTTGCGTGAAATGCAATCAGCTGATCAAGTTCGGCATGTTGCCTCAATTGGCTGAAAAAGGAGGCCTGGTCTACGACTTCTTTGCCACCGGTCATTATGCCCGTGTGTATTACGATGACCTTCGAAACAGGTACTGCCTGAAAAAAGGGATTGATCCGAAGAAGGACCAGACCTATTTTATCTACCGGTTATCCCAGGATCAGTTAAGCAGGATCTTATTGCCGCTGGGTGGTTTTACTAAACCGGAAGTCAGGCAACTCGCCCGCGCAGCAGGAATTCCGGCCGTGGAGAAAGAAGAGAGCCAGGATTTCTATGGAGGCGATTACAAAGAACTGTTGGAAATGCCAGAGACGCCGGGGGATATTATGCTTACAGACGGGAAGGTGATCGGTCGTCACAAAGGCTTCTGGAATTTCACCATCGGACAACGAAAAGGATTGGGTGTCGCCTATACGGAACCTCTTTATGTGGTCAGACTTGATCCGGATGCCAACCGGGTGATGGTTGGGACGAAGGAGGAGACCTTTGAATCGACCTTCTTTGTCAACGAGCTGAACTGGATCTCCATCGAAAACCTTATAGCTCCGATGGAAGTTACTTGCAAGATCAGGTCTGCACAAAAGGAGCATGAAGCTAGTATTGAACCTGCCGGAGACGGACGCGTAAAAGTGACTTTTTACCATCCTAACGATGCAATCACTCCCGGCCAGAGCGCCGTGTTTTATGAAGATGCGGTGGTTGTGGGAGGAGGAACCATTGTTTAATTACGAATTACGAATTACAAATGCAAAAGCAAAATATATATCTGATTTCCCCTAATGACCCTAATGACTGATGACTAATGACCAATGACTAATGATTTTACTTAAAATCCCATCCCTATGAGAACCTATATTATCGCTTTCCTGATCCTTTTCTTAGCCTTTGCCACTTTCGCCCAGCAACCGGTAAAGATAGTACCGGCGGAGCTCAAAAAGCATGTTGAATTTCTTGCCTCTGATTCGCTGAAAGGACGCAAACCGGGAACTCCGGAAGCCGGGGTGGCAGCCCGCTACATCCTGGAAAATTTTATGATGGCCGGACTCACGCCAAAAGCGGATAACGGGTTTCAGTACTTCGATGTGGTAACGGATGTCCAACTGGGAGGAAACAACCGCTTCTCTTTTGATGGGAAGTCCTTCGAATTGATGAACGATTTTGTTCCCCTTGCTTTCTCTTCTTCCGGAGGTGTGGATGCCCCTGTTGTGTTCGCTGGATTTGGTTTCGACGTTAGTCAGGACAGCCTGCAATGGAATGATTACGAAGCAGTTGATGCAGAGGGTAAATGGGTGATGTTTTTCCGCGCCGACCCCGAACCTGACAATTCGGAGAGTGCTTTCATCCCGTTCAGTGATCTTCGGAGTAAGATTCTGACCGCCAAGGATAAAGGGGCCGCCGGCGTGCTGGTGGTGACACCCCGAAGCATGCAAAAGGAGGACAAGCTGATGCCTCTCGTGGTTGAAAATAATGAGGTCACAGCGGGTATCCCGGCCATTCATATCACCCGTACTACGGCTGACAACCTTTTACGGGAGAGTGGTTTTACAATAGATAGCCTGGATGCAATGATCATCCGTCAGGGAAAACCGTTCTCCTTTGATTTGGAGGAGAAACTTGAAGCCCAGGCAGAGGTGAATCAGGAGAAGCAGCAAACCGTAAATGTGGTTGGGCTGCTGAAAGGGAGTGACCCTGTTTTGAGTGAGGAGTATCTCGTAGTGGGAGCCCATTACGACCACCTGGGCATGGGAGGGCCAAATTCAGGTTCCCGGATGCCCGATACCAGCGCTGTTCATAACGGAGCTGACGACAATGCATCAGGGACAGCCATGGTAATAGAGCTGGCCAGAGCCCTGGCAGGGAAAACTGCTCCGGCGCGAAGCATCATTTTCATAGCCTTTAGTGCAGAGGAGATGGGATTGTTGGGTTCGAAATTTTTCATCGACAACTCACCGGTTCCTGCTGAATCCATCAAAGCTATGTTCAATTTCGATATGGTAGGTCGGTTCGACAAAGAGAAAAACGCTATCTCTGTAAGCGGCACGGGGACCTCTGCTGAAGCAGACTCCATCCTTCTGGTCTATGAAAAAGATCTTCCGTTTAAGGTAGTCCACTCACCGGATGGGTATGGCCCGTCGGATCACGCAGCTTTTTATGCAGCCAACATTCCGGTGTTCTATTTTAATACCGGTGTTCATACCGATTATCATACCCCCTTTGATGATACCGAGAAGCTCGACTTTGATACCGAAGCGCAGGTGGGTGATTTTGCTGCCAGGGTCATTGAAGCTGTGGCTGGAGCTCCGCAACCGCTGGCTTTCCGGGAATCAGGAAGCAAGGTTGCGACCGGTCGTACCGGGAGAAAGCTGAAGGTAACACTGGGTATCATGCCTGATTTTGCAGGTACCGAAAAACAGGGATTGCGTGTCGACGGCGTAACCAGCGGCAAGCCGGCCGACCGGGGCGGAATGCTGAAGGGGGATATCATCATCTCGATCAATGGCATGAAGGTGGAAAATATTTACGAATATATGTCACGCCTCTCCAAGCTGAAACATGGACAAACGATCAATGTAGAGGTGATCCGGGGAGATAAAAATGAGGTCCTGCTGATCCAGCTATAATCGGAATCCTGTATGGAAGAATTTTTCTCCACCTCTTTCCTGCTGAAATTTGTAAAGTTTGGGATCGTTGGATTCTCAGGAGTGATCGTCGATTTTTCGATCACATTTGTATGCAAAGAGTACCTCAGGATCCAGAAATACATCGCCAACGCCATTGGATTTACCATTGCAGCTACTACCAACTACTTACTGAACAGGGTGTGGACTTTTGAAAGCCACAACCCGAACATCATGCTGGAGTTCACCCGCTTTTTTGTGATCGCGCTGATCGGATTAGGAATTAACAGTGCCATTGTCTGGGCCATGTCGGGAAAGCTGAGGGTGAATTTTTATCTATCCAAAGTGGTTGCCACCATTGTGGTCACCACCTGGAATTTCCTGATCAACGCGTATTATACCTTTGTGTGAGCTGAAGGTGTACCGGCTGGTACCTATTGGGTTTTGGTCATATCCGAAGGAATGCAGATGATGTAATCGGCTTTCCCGAGATGCTCTTCAGAAAGTGCATCGAGTTCATCCTGCTCCACACAGGTAATGGTCAGAATGTTTGTATCAAACGGGAACCTTCTGGCGAAATCCCTGAGGTACCATACGGTCCCTTCAAAGTTATCGCTGTGATAAGTTCCGTTAAAATGGAGGATGGTGCCTCCCTCTTCCAGGTTTTTAAATATAAAATATCCCATCGTTGCATCCTTGATCGCCTGGGCCTCAGCCAGATTCATGGTCTGATGCATCGCACCATTCCCCGCAAACATCTCTTTCATCGCTTTGTAACAATTCAGGGTGGAGTCGTATTTAATGGGTAACGGAGCAATCATTCCGCGCTGGTAAGCATTGATGCTGTCGAGTCCGTTAAATCCCTTGAGGTTGACAATGGCCGCATACCTGCGGGGGATGTTGGTACCAACGAATTTCAGGTCATGCTCCCGGGCGAAGTCCACCAGCGGGGCATAATCGGTGGAATAGTTTGGCCATAACTTGGCCTCCTTCTCAAAGTCTTTCTTCCGGATAAATTTCCCGGTATATTCATCCAGGATCAACTGGTCGTCACGTTCAAACATCTCAGCAGCCAGCACCAGCTTCTCCTTTTTTATATCAAAGAGATCTTTGGTGAGTTCAAACTCCAGCCAGTGGGAGATGGGATTGTTATGCAACTCTCCGAAAAAAACCACCTGTGAATTACCGGCATCCTTAAGAAGTTCCTTGTACGACGTTTTTTTCCCTTTGGCATTGAAGATCCTGTAGGCCGGTTTGTCGGCCCAAACGGTGGTGCTGATCAGCAAACCCGCAAGGATCAAGAGCATAGATCTGAATTTCATAGGTATGGGTTATTTTGTTTTTGGTTCTACCGGATCCACTACGCCTGGATTACCGGGATCAATCAAGGTTCCATCGAGAATGGCATAATAGATATCAGGGTTATGAAGGATCTCGATGGCCCGGGCCAGTTCAGGATCATTTGCGAGTGACGATTCCACCTTACCCCGCTGGTAATAGTACCTTGATATAATCTCCATCCTGAGCAATTCGCGGATCTGGTCTTCATATTTCTTGATGTCTGCCTCTTTATCCAGGATCATATGTTCCTTCAGAAGGGCATACTCTTCTTCAATAGCGTCCAGGTAGTTCTCGCGTTCGGCCTCCTGTTTCAGCCGTTCCAGAGCCTGTTCACTTCGTGTGGTGTAGGTATAATTCTTATCTGCGATGAAATTAAGAAAATCGGTATAGGTGCTGTCACTGATCTCAAATCCGCTCACCGGGGCAATTTCCGGATGCACCTGACGGTATTTTGTGGCGTAATCAAAGATCAGGAAATTGCCGAAAAGGGTCATGGCAATCTGGCTGAATTTTCTTGGTTTTACAGAAATATCAGGAGAGATGCCTCCACCGTCATAGACCTTTCTCCCCTTTCGTGTGGTAAACTCCCGGATAAGAGAATCGGGAATTTTCGTGAAATAGCCATTGTTATCTTTATGACTGTAATCAATGGCCTGAATACAACGACCGCTGGGGATGTAATATTTGGCTACGGTGATCTTTAACTGGGCATTATAACTGAGTGGAACAACGTTTTGCACCAGCCCTTTCCCAAAGGTCCGCTGGCCGATGACCACCCCACGGTCGAGGTCCTGCATCGCACCGGCAAAAATCTCACTGGCTGAAGCGCTCTGGTTATCTATCAGGACGATCAACGGAATCTTCAGGTCTACCGGCGGGTACATGGTCATGTGAACGCGGTTGCGCTCCTTGACTTTCCCTTTGGTGGTGACGATTTCCTGTCCGCGTTCCATAAAGATATTCGACAGGTCTACGGCTTCGTTGAGCAATCCTCCTCCATTGTTGCGGAGGTCGATGATCACTCCTTGAACAGCCTGCTTTTCCTTGAGCTTCAGAAAAGCCTGTTTCACCTCTTTACCGGCGTTCTGAGTAAATCCGGTAAGTTTGATGTAAGCGACATCACCGCCCACGATTCCGTAATACGGGATGTTATCGATTTTGATATTTTCACGTGTGATATTCTTCTCGATGAGGAGATCTCTCCCCTCTCGTTTAACCTTGATCTGTACTTCCGTTCCCGCCTGTCCTTTCAGGATGGCGCTCACCTCGTCATAGCTCTTCCCCACAGCCGACTGTCCGTTTACCTCCACGATCTTGTCACCGGCCAGCAGTCCGGATTTTTGAGCCGGAGACCCCTCATAGGGTTCAGAGATGATTACGTAATCATCCTGCTGGTGGATCAGAGCTCCGATACCTCCATACTGACCGGTTGTGATAAACTTATAATCTTCAACTTCTGTCTCCGGAATAAAGTTGGTATATGGATCCAGGGATAACAGCATCGCATCAATAGCGGCTTTAGATAGCTCTCCGGGCTGGATATCATCCACATATTCAGCGTTTAGTTCCTTGATGACATCCGTGTAGATGTCCAGGTTTTTCAGGATTTCAAATGTTTGATCCTGAGGCGACTGACTAAAGACTACCTGCACCGGCAGGATCACTGACAGGAAAAGAAAAATATACAAGAAGCGTTTCATAAAATGCTGTTTCTAAGTTTGCAGTCCCGAAATGGCGGGATCTTCGCTTTGCTTCGATTTGCAGTTCGCAATTCGTAATTTTATTTTTTTAATTCTTAATTCCTCGTCCCTCGTCCTTCGTCCCTCGTCCTTCGTCCTTCGTCCTTCGTCCCTCGTCTCCGGTACCGGATCATATCCACTTCCTCCCCAGGGATGGCATCGCGCGATCCGTTTCAAAGCCAGACAACCTCCCTTAAACGGACCGTGCAACCGAACAGCCTCCACTCCAAAAGCTGAACAGGAGGGAGTGAACCTGCAAGCCGGCATCAGGTAAGGCGAAATCACTCCCTGATAGATGCGGATCAGTAAAATGAAAAAACTACCCAGAAGCGTTCTCATTCTCCTTCTTTAAACGCTGTAAAAGTACTATTATTTTCTCCTCGATTCCGGAATAGGGGAGGATCTTCCGGCCGGAATAGGTGATGGCGATGATCATTTGCCTGCCTGTCGTTGCAAGGGATTCATGCAACAGGGATCTATTCCTCCGGTAGCTTTCTCTGATTCGGCGCCTGATCAGATTCCGGTCCGAGGCTTTCGGGAAGGAGGCTTTGGGGACAGCAATCATGATTTGTACCGGGACTGCGGCGGGAAGAGAAGAAAAGAGCCAGCGGGCCCGTACCGGGGAAGCCGAAGTAGATGATCCTGTTGTAAAAAGCTGCTGGATCAGCTTCTGGCTGCTAAGTCGTTCTCCTTTGGAAAAGGTCTCATTCATTACCCTTTCTTTCTCTCGCCGGCAAGGTATTGTTCAATGGCCATTGTCATCGAAGGGGCGGTACAGGTAGGCGCCTGGATGGTCAGTTTCAATCCGGCCTCCTTTGCTGCTTTGGTGGTGGAGGGACCGAACACCCCGATGGCACAGTTATTCTGTTTGAAGTCGGGGAAGTTTTTGAAAAGCGACCTGATCCCGGCAGGACTGAAAAAGACCAACAGGTCGTAATTGCAGACTTCCACATCCGAAAGGTCACTGGCCAGTGTTTTGTAAATGACCGCCTTTTTATAGGTTACTTTCAGGGAATCCAGGATGTTGGGAATCTCCTTCTTGTGTACATCCGAACAGGGAAGTAAAAATTTCTCCGTTTTATGTTTCTTGATCAGCTCGGTCAGAATATCGAAATTCTCTTTGCTGTGAAAGATTTTCCTCTTTCTGAATTGAATATACTTCTGAAGGTAATAAGCTGTTGATTCGGAGATGCAGAAATATTTCATGGTATCAGGAATCTCTGCACGCATCTCTTTGGCAATCCTGAAGTAGTGGTCAACGGCATTCCGTGAGGTAAAGATCACGGCACTATAGTCGAGAAGATTGGTCCTTACTAACCGGAACTCTTTGGCTGTAATTCCTTCAATCTGAATAAATTTCCTGAACTCAATGTTCAGATTGAATTTCTTGGCAAGTTCCCCGTACGGAGATTTTTCAAAATCGGAAGGTTGTGGTTGGCTGATCAGAATGTTCTTAATCTTCAAGGCTCAACATGTTTTAAGGTTCAACTATCAGTTCCTTTCACCGGGGTGTCAATAGTAATCCAGGATCAACTTTGCCGCAACAAGTAATGGTAGAATTTCGAGGGTGCAAAGATAGATAAATAAAAAGAAATAGGAAAATCTGGTCAACGATATTCCGATTAAAAATCCTTTAACAAGTCTGAAAATAGAGAAACATGCAATCAATCCAAGGGCGATATAGATCAACCAAACTGATTTCAGGTAAACGGCAAAAATCAGGAGCGGAAGCAGCAGGAGTCCAAGGAATGAAACTGTGACGAGGATGTTTAGTTTGTATTCGCTGTTGGTTTGATCTGTTTTGAAAATGATACTTAAGAAATTCATGATGAGAATCTTGCATGCCCAGAAGCCGGTAACAGCCAGAGATAGCAGTAAGAATAGCTGTAACTGCGATATGGCAGAGGATGTCCGGTGAAAAATAAGCAGAAGTGCCTGGTAGATGACCATCGACACGGATAACACATAGATCAGGGGAAGGGCAATGGATATTCGCTCATTCATCAGGTTGCCTCCCCTCATAAGATGATGGAGATGCCGGGTGGCGAATGTTGCACTCAGGATCATCCGGAAGCGGTGTGCATCAAATACCTGAACCCATGCGAGGAGGAGAAACATCCCCAGAAACACCCAGAAAATCCATTCAGGTTGGAAGGAAACCAGCGGAGCAGGTTGGATGGTCAGAACATCAGAGGTCATGGTTGGTTATCTGGGTTTATGTTCTTGCTTTATAAAGTGATTCCAAAGTACCTCATCCGGTGGGTCAGTTACAACCTTAACACCCTCCTGACGAACCGGATGGATGAACTCAATGGACCGGGCGTGCAGATGGATGGACCCATCAGGATTGGATCTTGGCGCCCCGTATTTCAGATCCCCTTTTATTGGACACCCAACCTTTGACAACTGGGCTCGGATCTGGTGGTGACGTCCTGTCAGCAAGTTGATCTCCAACAGGTAATAGTTGTCACTTGCAGCCTTCAGGTCATACGTCAGCTCGGCTTTCCTGGACTCCCCGACAAGCTGGTTATGAGCGTAGCTCTTATTTTGTTTCTCATTCCTGACAAGATAATGGGTAAGATGATCTCTCTCACGGGGTGGGGGATCAACCACCACGGCCCAATAGGTTTTCCGGATGGCTCCCGTTTTCAGCATCTCGTTCAGCCGGCTGAGTGCTTTGGAAGTGCGCGCAAAGATGAGAACTCCGCTGACGGGCCGGTCGAGCCGGTGAACCACCCCCAGATAGACCTCCCCCGGTTTGTTGTACTTTTTTTTGAGGTAGGTTTTAAGCTGTTCGCTAAGGGGCTCGTCACCTGTCTTGTCTCCCTGCACAATGTCTCCCGGTTGCTTGTTATAGACCAGCAAGTGGTTGTCCTCAAATAGTATGCGATCATCCCTCATTCAATACTGCTCTCTATCATTCGGAAAATCGAGGTTTTTCACATCGTGAATATAGGTGTTGACAGCTCCTTTGACCTCTTCGGACAGGTTGTGGTAGCGACGCAGAAACCGGGGAGAGAACTCCTGGGTGATCCCCAGCATGTCATGCAATACAAGCACCTGGCCATCCACATTTTTTCCGGCGCCAATTCCAATGATAGGTATTTTGACCTCTTTGGTAACGCGTTCCGCCAACTTCGCCGGGATCTTCTCCAATACGATGGCGAAACAACCTGCATCATCGAGGATGTGCGCATCTTCCTGTAACTTGTTCGCCTCCTCTTCGGTGGTAGCCCTCACCACGTAGGTGCCGAATTTATGAATGGATTGCGGAGTTAATCCGAGGTGTCCCATAACCGGAATACCGGCAGTCAGGATTCTGTCGATCGACTCCACGACCTCTTTTCCTCCTTCCAGTTTGACGGCATCCGCTCCCGATTCCTTCATAATGCGAATCGCGGAACACAAAGCCTCCTTGGAATTGCCCTGGTAGGTCCCGAAGGGGAGATCCACCACCACCAGGGCCCGTTTGACCGCCCTGACCACCGAGGAGGCATGGTAGATCATCTCATTGAGCGTGATCGGCAAGGTGGAGGTATGGCCGGCCATGACATTGGAAGCCGAGTCTCCGACGAGGATCACGTCGATGCCCGTATTCTCCAGGATTCTGGCAAAGGAGAAATCATAGGCGGTCAACATGGCAATTTTCTCCCCTTTCAGCTTCATCTCCTGAAGCACATGGGTGGTGACCTTTTGAACATTGCGAAATGAAAACGAGCTGGGCATATCGATCGGTTTAATTTGCAAAGTTACGACTTTATTGAAAAAATTGTATTTTTGCACCCTTAACTAACTTCCTGATCATGCAATTTCTCAGAATCTTACTTTTGCTCCTGATTCCCGGGTTCCTTCTTCTCTCTTGTAAAAAAGAGCTCAATCTGAATGCAGATTGGAAAGATGTAACCATTGTCTACGGGATTTTGAATCAGCTTGATTCAGCCCATTATATCAAAGTAACCAAAGCTTTCCTGGGACCCGGAAATGCACTGGAATATGCTCAGATTCCTGATTCCAGCAATTATCTCATGAAGTTGAACATGACCCTTGAAGCATGGGATGGCAGTAACCTGGTCGCTACCTATCCGTTTGATACAACCACCATTTCAAATAAAGATTCCGGTATCTTCTATTTTCCCAACCAGCTTCTCTATGTCAATGATTCGGTTTTGAATCCCGACTACCATTACAAACTGGTGATAATCAACCCGGAAACACAGGAGGTAATCTCCTCCCAAACTGCATTGGTCCGAAACTTCTTCGTTAAGAAACCATTTGCATTTCAGTCGATCACTTATGATCCCGGTAAGAATAGCACAACAGAATGGACCTCTGCAGAAGGGGGGAAGCGCTACCAGGTTATTGTTCGCTTTTATTACCTGGAGACCTCCATCCCGAATCCAACCCAGAGCATAGAGAAGTCTGTTGACTGGCTCATCATTCCCAGTAAACTTTCAAAGTCAGACGAAGGGGGTGAAACTATGGAAGCATCTTACCCCAACAACGGATTCTATGCCCTGTTGCATACCCAACTAGATGTGAATCCTGACGTGGTTCGTGCAGCACGGAGGCTTCAATATTATTTTATCGTAGCCGCCAATGATCTCAACACCTATATCGAAGTGACACAGCCATCCAATTCGATCATTCAGGAAAAACCATCTTTTTCCAATATCGAAAACGGCATTGGACTTTTCTCCTCCAGGTTTGTGCAGGTGATTGATTCAATTGAGCTCTCTCAGCGGACTAAAGATGAGATTCGTACCAATCCCCTGACCAAAGACCTCGGGTTCTAGATAACTGGATAACTGGATAACTGGATGACTGGATGCTGGATCCTCGTCCCTCGTCCCTCTTCCCTCGTCCCTCGTCCCTCGTCCCTCTTCCCTGTCTTTTTGTCAGCTTCCTGGCGTTAATTCAGTTGTGGCACAATCATTGACGTGCTGAAGCAAATTCAGAAACCAAATAGTATAATATATAAATATATTCATCATGGGAAAAATAATTGGTATTGACTTAGGAACTACGAACTCTTGTGTTGCTGTGATGGAGGGTAATGAACCTGTCGTGATCCCTAACAGCGAAGGCAGAAGGACAACCCCTTCTATTGTCGCTTTTACCGAAAACGGAGAGCGTAAGGTAGGGGATCCTGCCAAACGCCAGGCTATTACGAATCCCACAAACACCATATTCTCGATCAAGCGGTTTATGGGTGAAACATATGACCAGGTAACGAAAGAGATCAAGCGGGTCCCTTACAAAGTGGTGCGCGGCGAGAACAACACACCACGTGTCAAGATCAGCGATAAAGAATATTCACCACAGGAGATATCGGCCATGATCCTGCAGAAGATGAAAAAGACAGCAGAGGATTACCTTGGCACAGAGATCAAAGAGGCTGTCGTCACCGTGCCTGCCTACTTCAGTGATTCACAGCGTCAGGCTACCAAGGAGGCTGGAGAGATTGCCGGACTGGATGTGAAACGGATCATTAATGAACCTACCGCAGCAGCTCTGGCATACGGGCTTGAGAAGAAACATAAAGATATTAAAGTGGCTGTATACGACCTGGGTGGTGGTACATTCGATATCTCTATCCTGGAGTTGGGTGATGGCGTGTTCGAAGTAAAATCGACCAATGGAAACACCCACCTTGGAGGAGACGACTTTGATCATGAGATCATCAACTGGCTGGCAGATGAGTTCCAGAAAGACGAAGGACTCGACCTGCGGAAAGACCCGATGGCATTACAGCGACTGAAAGAGGCAGCTGAGAAAGCCAAGATCGAACTATCCAGTTCGACGGAGACCGAGATTAACCTTCCCTACATCATGCCAGTGGACGGGATGCCAAAGCACCTGGTGAAAAAACTTACCCGTGCAAAACTGGAACAGCTTATCGACCCGCTGATGCAATCTACCGTTGAACCCTGCCGGAAAGCACTAGCCGACGCAGGATTGAAAGCTTCTGATATCAACGAAGTGATCCTGGTAGGTGGTTCAACCCGGATCCCGGCCATCCAGAAGATCGTGAAGGACTTCTTTGGGAAGGACCCATCAAAAGGGGTGAATCCCGATGAGGTTGTGGCTATCGGAGCAGCGATCCAGGGGGGTGTGCTCACCGGTGAGGTCAAAGATGTCCTGCTACTCGATATCACTCCATTGTCGCTGGGTATCGAAACGCTCGGAGGGGTTATGACCCGGTTGATTGAAGCCAACACCACAATTCCTACACGGAAATCAGAGGTGTTTTCAACAGCAGCCGACAGTCAGACATCTGTTGAGATCCATGTGTTGCAGGGGGAACGCCCCATGGCCAACCAGAATAAGAGCATCGGACGGTTCCATCTCGACGGACTTCCACCAGCCCCAAGGGGTGTTCCACAGATCGAAGTGACCTTCGACATCGATGCCAATGGAATCCTCAATGTAGCGGCCAAAGACAAAGCCACTAATAAGTCGCAGAACATCCGAATCGAAGCTTCATCCGGATTATCCGATGAGGAGATCAAGCGGATGAAAGACGAAGCTCAGGCCAACGCCGAATCCGACAAGAAGGTGAAAGAAGAGACGGAGAAACTGAATACAGCGGATACATTGATTTTCCAGACAGAAAAACAACTGAAAGAGTTCGGGGATAAAGTTCCCGCAGACAAAAAAGGAGAGATCGAAAAAGCGCTGGAAGAAC
The DNA here is from genome assembly GCA_016783905.1 of Bacteroidales bacterium. Taxonomy (GTDB): domain Bacteria; phylum Bacteroidota; class Bacteroidia; order Bacteroidales; family FEN-979; genus QYOJ01. The sequence goes on from JADHVQ010000046.1 coordinate 13,126, forward strand.
TGAAAACCGCGCATAAGAACCGCGACTTCGCCGGCATCGACAGCGCGATGGCTAACCTGAATGCGATGTGGCAGGCAGCCAGCCAGGAGATGTATCAGAATACATCCCAGGCAGGTCCGCAGCCGGGCGCGCAGGAAGGCCCGCAGGCCGACCCGGGCCAATCCAAAGGACCCGGTGACGATGAAGTGACCGACGTCGACTTTGAAGAGGTAGATGATAAAAAGTAAGTATTTTCATCACTTGCATCCAAATGATACCAAACAATAAAAAATGAAGAGTCCTATGAGCGTAAAAAAAGTACTTTTTTAACATTAAATCAGGGATATCATGAAAAGATCAATCATTTTCCTCGCTCTTTTCCTTCCGTCAATCCTGTTATTTGCTCAGGGAACGGAGAACTTTGCCAATTACCCGGAGACCGGGAGCTCATATCATGACGGTACATTCACAGGACAGGACGGATCTACCTGGACCTACTGGCAGTGCCGTGGAGATGTGGTTATCAATCCCCCAACCCCTTGCCTGGGGAAAGACAGAACACCTACATCCGAGGTCATCTCCGGAGTCCTGCAAAACGGATGCGGAACGCTCAGTTTTGATTACATGCAGGGATTTTCTACCAATGTCAACCTGGATGTGTTTGTCAACGGACTCCTGGTAGCAACCGTGACAAGCAGTAACCAGCAGGGTGTTGTCCTGAATTCTGGCTCCATCATCGTAGACTCTCCAGGTGATTTTACTCTTGACTTCAAACAGCATAACACCTCCTCGGGCCAGGTTGCCATCGACAACATCACCTGGACTGAGTTTGGAGGAGCCCCACTCCCTGAGCCTTCCAATTACCCGACTGATTTCGCTGCACAACCATACCCATTCTCCATTACGCTTACCTGGACTGATGCTGTGGGGCCCCAGTTACCTACCGCCTACCTCATCAAGGCCAGCGACCAGGATAACATCACCCTCCCGGCAGATGGTACCCCGGTAGCTGATGATCCGGATTTGAGTGATGGGACGGGAGCCATGAATATCCTGCAAGGTGTGGAGACCTATACATTTTACGATCTTCCCAGCAATCAACCCTTCTATTTCAAGATTTTCCCCTACACCAATACTGGTTCGAACATTGACTATAAAACGGATGGCACACCGCCATCTGTGATGGCTACCACTCCCAATATCGTGATCATCAACTATGAGAACTTCAACGACTCTACATTGGGAACCTGGAGTGAGCATAACATCATCGGACCACAGCAGTTTTGGGAGATCGATCCCATTCATGGTATTGCGGGTTCACCCTGCGCCAGGATGAACGGTTACAGTGGCGGGGCTGTTGAGAACGAAGATTGGCTCATCTCTCCGGCCATGAACTTTGATACGTACATCAACGAGCAACTTACATTTCAGACTGCCTGCTACTTTGATGGACCCGACCTTGAAGTGAAGATATCCAATGAATATGACGGAGTTGGTGATCCGAATAATTATGAATGGGTGGATCTTTCTGGCACACTGTCACCGGGAGGGTGGAGCTGGACGCCTTCGGGGGTAGTTGATGTATCCGGAATTGGCGGAAACAGCGTTTATGTTGGATTTATGTATACCTCTACTTTACTTGAAGCCAAAACATGGGAAGTGGATGAGATCCTGATTACCGGCGAAGTGGTCATCGGTGTCCCGGATCCCCTGAAGAAGAATTATTCGTTTCATTTCTTCCCGAATCCTGCCAGGGAACAGGTAACGCTGAGGTTCCCTGATCCGGATGAAAAAGTTGTGACTCTTCTCTCTATATTGGGTTTGGAGGTGAAGCACGAGAGAATCACCAGAAGCACCTGCTCAATCTCCTGCACAGACCTCCCGCCGGGAGTCTATTTTGTCAGGATCACCGGAGCTGGGGGAGAGACAGGCGTGAAGAAACTGATCAAAGAATAGCAATACCCCGACTGAATGAGCCGTTATGATCTACTCGCTGCATTCCTGTTCTGGTACCCATGGATGATCTCAGGGCAGCACCAGGAGCCATTCAGGGTGACCGACAAACCATTGCGCATTGAGATTGCGGCCCAGTCCGATAAGGAGACTTACAGGATCATCCCGTGCGGTTCTGCAGGGATGATCCTGTTTTTTCAAAGCATAGAGGTAACCACCGATTATTCTACCCGGTGGTATTTTACATTCTACGACAGGAACCTGCAGAAAATCTGGGTTAAAAGTGCTCCAATCCTCTCATCACTGCACTACAGGGATGTGGCAGTCAGAGAAGATACACTCTACTTATACTTTGAAGCCGATAAGAAAAACAGAAACAGGGAGATCAATTTTCAGATTCTTCGCATCGTCCTGCAAACAGGATCCTTTATTCTCAATAACGGCAAAACTCCCGAATCAGGAACCATGCTTTCATTTGAGGTTTTCAGGCAGAAAGCCTTTATCGGACTGAACAATGAAGAAAAGAGCCCTTCTATCCTGATTGTGGATCTGCCCACAGGACAGCCCTCTGTAATACCCTTGATGCCCGACGATCCTTCCACACTGCTCCATTGTTCGGTTGATTCGCTTACGAATAATATTACGCTACTCATTTCCAAACAGTTGTCCAAACGGGCCACCGAGCTTTATTTTTGCAGATATCAGCCAGATGGAACGAAAATACGTGAGACACGAGTTAGCAATAATAAATCCGCTCGTGACTTTACCCATGTTACAGAGCTGGGCACCTCAGACAATGAAACCCTGATCGCCGGCACTTACACAACAACTTCTACCAGGAAAAAAACAAAAGAGATTGAATCAACAGGTCTTTTTACAACTTCTTTTATCTCTGCTATTCAGGAGTCAATAGATTTTTATAACTTCCTGGACCTGAAAAATATACGCCAACTATTGAGTGAACGTGACATGCTTAGTCTTCGAAAAAAGAGCATGAAGAAAAGCCGTTCCGATCTGGAATATTCACTTGATTTCTCCCTGTTGCTTCACGATATTCTGCCATGGAATAATCATTTCATCGTGGCCGCTGAAGCCTATTACCCACAGTATCATACGGAATCGTTTACCGATTATGATTTTTACGGTCGACCCTATACCAATACATATTCTGTTTTTGACGGATACCGGTTTACCGGCATCATCCTGGCAGCATTTGACAAAGAGGGAAAGATGATCTGGGATAACGCCATGCGCATCAGGAATGTACTTTCATTCACCCTGGAACCAAAAGTAACACTCTATCCTTCAGGCAATGAGATTATCCTGACCTACCTCAGTGAGGGAAAAATTGCCTGCCAGATCATCCGGGATAGCGAGACCATCGAAAAGACCTCCTTTTCTGAGCTGGAACTGATGACTGCAAACGACAAACTGCTGACAGAGTCCGGGAGCAGGATGGCATACTGGTACGATGAGTATTTTCTCTGCTCCGGATACCAGGAGATCAGGGATATCTCAAAAGGAGGAAAAGATAATCGGTTGGTCTATTTTTGCAATAAAGTCAGGTTTGAGAGGTAACCGGGCTATCCTGACTAAATCGGTAAGATAATTATTCCAGAATCAATTGTAAATCATCACATGACAGGATCATGATGGTCGTATCCAGGTAAAATGTATTACAGGACACCTTGAAGGTATAGGGATTGTCACCTGTTACAATCAGGCATTCCATAAAATCTTTGTCCAGGTCGAACACGTGATTCATTTGCATAATCTTAATAGTTGCAATAGAGTCAAGTTTATTGGTGATGCAGATCCGTCCTGTGTTGTCACAGGGTTCGACGGGATCTTTCTTTTTGCATCCAAACAATATGAGCAGGGTAACAACCAGGATGCCGGACACGATCAAAAGTGATTTTTTCATAGGGTTGGAATTATTCTTTTGCAAAAGTAACAGGTTTCATTTGAAAAAAGAAATAGAAAACAGCTATTTATATTGACATTAAAATATGATAAAGTTGCGTGGTGGTATATCTTTCATGGAAATTTATCTTATTTTTGTTCCAACATTCGTTATTAGGCATTTCACACAAAAGAAAAAGCAACCTTTGTGTGAAACCTTTGTTATATATTGGAAGTATAATGTTAATACCTAGTTTGTAACACACGTTTCTAATCGCAATAATATGTTCCGTAGATTTTTACACAGTGTACTGGCTCTTTTTATCGTGGCATTGATCTCCGCTGGTTCATTCGCTCAGCCTTGTCCTGATAATTCGCCCGTTATCACCGGCCCGGGAGTCGTCAGTAACAATCAGCTTGGTGTGATTTACTCCACACCTAATATTCCCGGGCATACCTATGCATGGACTGTTGCGGGAGGAACCATTGGATCCGGTGCGGGAACCAATCAGATCACGGTAAACTGGGGGAATATTGGAACAGGTACCATCACCTTAACGGAAACCAATCCTGCAGCAGCCTGTTCTACTACTGTTAACAAAACAGTATCGATCCAGCCACTCCTGATCTCCTATTTTTACTACACCAACACCTCCTGTTACGGTGATATCGTCTCTTTCTGGGATGCTTCGGTTGCCGATGCTGCAAATCCGATTGGTTCGTATTTCTGGACATTTGGTGATCTGGGGACCTCCACTCTTCAGAATCCTCAGCATCAGTATTTGCCGCCTTTCGATACCACTTATACAGTGACGCTCGTTGTTACAAACCAAACAGGCAATAAAGACACGATCATTGATGCCGTTTACGTAAATCCCGATCAATTTATTCCTCATCCTATATTTTCATCCGATATTCCGAACTGCTTATATACTCCTGTTCAATTTAACAGTACCGCTTCCACCACTCCTCCGGGAACGGGGAATATTATTAATTGGGACTGGAACTTTGGCGACCCCGGATCCGGACCTTCCAACATCAGTCACCTCCAGAATCCCACCCACGTCTTTTCTATGCCTGGCACCTTTGCGGTAAACCTGGAAGTAACGAATGAACGGTACTGTAAGAACGACACCACCATCGTCATCATCATCGAGCCATCCATCCCGGTTTCTCAATATAGCTATACCACACCCACCTGCCTTGATAATCCTGTTGATTTTATCGACTTGTCGACATTTCCGGCTGGCAAGGATATCGTAACCTGGATCTGGAATTTCGGTGATGCCACCCCTCCCATCACCATCAATGCACCTAACTCCCCGAACCTGACCCACTGGTATCCAAGTCTCGGGCCATATCCTACCCGATTAACGGTCATCACCAACCAGGGTTGTCGTGATTCCATCACCAAAAACATTCAACTCGACCCTTCTCCCATTGCTGACTTCTCTTATGAGGCTGCCTGCGTGGGTGATACGGTACCTTTTACCAACCTTTCGCAGCAAAATAACGGTCCACCCATCGTTTCCTACGAGTGGAATTTCGACGATCCCTCCTCTGGATTCAATACCTCCACACTGGAAAATCCCACACACCTCTTTTCAGCTCCGGGCACTTACAATGTGATGCTGGTCACCGTGAACGCCACGGGATGCCCTGACACCATTTTCAAGGATGTCATCGTATTTGACTCACCGGATGTGGATTATACATGGAACTACGGATCCCAGAACAATGAGATCCATTTTCATATCGATACCATCGTGACGAATCTGGAAATAATCGGGAATATGGTATTGTGGAACTTCGACGACGGGACCTGGGGATACGGACACAATCCGATTCATGTTTATCCGGCAGCCGGAACCTTCATGGTGACCCTCTATGTAACCGATACGGTAGGATGT
>JADHVQ010000047.1 GCA_016783905.1 Bacteroidales bacterium
GGTCCCTGTTATACCGATTATGATCATTGAATGCTAAATTGCACGCGGCTTTGAGTTCTAAAATTACAGAATTATTTACGATAATGTCAGCAAAATATTAAAACTCAGATTTTTCCTTCTTTCAGGCGGTCAATCCATTTTTCGGCTTCCACCGGAATGAACGACTCCATGCGGTCGATCAGTTTACCGGGGAGGGTATCTACCAGCAGTAGATCACGGTGTTCGGAGCGCAGAAAGCCCTCCGTGACGGCTTTGTCCAACTGATGGATAAGCGGATCAAAATAGCCATTAATATTGAGTAACCCAACCGGTTTCCGGATCATTCTGAGCTGGTTCCACGAAAGCATTTCAAAGAGTTCGTCGAAGGTGCCGAATCCTCCCGGCAGGGTGATGAAGCCATCTGATAACCCGGCCATCATTGCTTTCCGCTCCTGCATCCCGGAAACGATGTGCATCCTGGTCAGCCTTTCGTGTGCCACTTCTCTCTCCACCAGCGACTTTGGCATCACTCCGATTACCGTTCCTCCTGCATCCAGAAATGTATCGGCTGCTACTTTCATCAGGCCAACATCAGCTCCCCCGTAGACCAGTGCAATCTTTCTCTTCAGCAGGGTGTTGGCCAGCTCAATGGTTGCTTCACGAAACTGAGGGGACGAACCGATTGCAGAACCGCAAAAGAGACAAATGGTATGGAGAGGAGTCATGCTGTTAACGGTTCTTTCCTTTCCACCAGGGGCAATTCCAGTTTCCGGGCGGCTGAGCGGATCAGGTTCACAGCTTCCGGTGCATTGATGATTGGGCCAAAGGGCTCATGCCACTGGATGATGGGTTCGAGCTTATAGCTGTTTCCGAAACAAAAGTGCCCAAGACGACTGTATGTGATGGTAAGTAGTGTGTTTTTATGGAGCTCCGGAATGCTCCGGGGCAGTTCGGGCAGTGCACCCTGTAACTTAGGATCTTTCAACACAGCCATGGCCCCTTTTCCGGTCTCCTCAGCAGGTTGGAAGAGGAGCACCACCCGCCCGGTTTTGGGCCGACGTTCATGAAGCAATGCCGCTACCCCACAGAGGATCGTTATGTGGCCATCGTGGCCGCATTTGTGCGCCAGATCCTTGTACCTGGACCGATGTGGCATATCGATCACTTCATTCAATGGCAGTGCATCCAGTTCTGCCCTGAGTAACACCGTTTTCCCATCCTGATCTCCCTCATAGATCAGCGCAAAACCAGTTCCTCCCATCTTCTCTATCACCAGGTCGGGTTGATAGGCAGCACAGTATTCCAGGACCCTGGCAGCGGTTTTCTTTTCTCTGCCCGAATACTCTGGAAACTGATGCAGCTCTTTTCTAAGTTCCTGGAGTTTATTGAGATATGGAATTTGGCGATGCACCATAACCTGAAAAAGTATACCTTTGCCGGGGGTTGTCAGGTTGTAAAAATAGTCATTAATCAAGAAACCAATATCTCCCGCATGAATTTGCTCTATCCGCTGAAGTTTACTCCCCTCTTTAAAGATAAAGTGTGGGGGGGTGAGAAGATCCGCACCGAACTGGGGCTGGACTTCTCTCCTCTTCCTAACTGTGGGGAAGCCTGGGTGTTATCCGGTGTGCCCGGATCCCAGACTATGGTTTCCAACGGATTTCTGGAAGGCAATGAGCTGAATGAAATCATGGAGATCTACATGGACGACCTGGTTGGGGAAAAGGCCTTTGAACGGTTCCCCGGCCAGTTCCCGATCCTGGTTAAGTTTATCGACTCCAACGACTGGTTATCCATCCAGGTGCACCCGGATGATGCGCTGGCTGCCAAACGGAAAATCGGCAACGGCAAAACCGAGATGTGGTATATCCTGGACGCGGATAAGCACGCTGAACTCATCAGCGGATTCAGCCGGGAGGTGAACCAGAAGGTTTACCTCGACCACCTGGAACAGAAACAGTTGAAGGAGATCCTGAATGTGGAAGCAGTACAACGCGGGGATGTGTTCTTTATGCCTGCCGGACGGGTTCATGCCCTGGGACCGGGCGTCCTGCTCGCTGAGATCCAGCAAACTTCCGATACCACTTACCGGATCTATGACTGGGACCGGGTCGACAGCGAAGGCAATGCCAGGGAGCTCCATACCGAACTGGCCCTGGAAGCGATCGATTTCACCGTGCAGGAAACCTACCGCACCACTTATCCCAGGGCAAAGAATCAAACCGTGAGCCTGGTGGAGTGCCCGGCATTCACCACCAACCTCCTGGAGTTCGACCACAGCATTGAAAAGGAGTTGAACTACATCGACTCATTCATCATCTACCTCTGTACCGAAGGGGAGTGCAGCATCCAATATCTGCAAGGGAGGGAGGGATTAAAAAAAGGGGAAGTGGTTCTGATCCCGGCTATGATGGAGCATCTTTTTCTGGTTCCTAAACCACAGGCCAGGGTGTTGGAGATTTTTCTGCCATAATCGTTATCTTTGCACCCGCTAAACCAAACTGAGAACCAAATCAATCATGAAAAGAAAATTCCCTATTCTCTTGTCACTTCTGGTTTTTGCATTGACCGGGATGACCCAGGAAACTGCCTCTGAAAACTATAAAAGAGTCCCTTCCGTCGATATCCGGGATCTTCAGGGAAATCCTTTTAACACCAGCAGGATCAGCAACGATGGGAAAGCCATCATCCTCAGCTTCTGGGCTACCTGGTGCAAACCCTGCATCAAGGAGATGACGGCCATTGCCGATGAGTATGACGACTGGGTGGAAGAGACCGGCGTGAAACTGGTAGCAGTCTCCATTGATGATTCACGCTCAAGCAAGCTGGTAGAACCCCTTGTTAACGGCAAAGGGTGGGAATATGAGGTGCTCCTGGATCCCAACGGAGATTTCAAACGTGCCATGAATGTCGGCCTGATTCCGCAAACTTTCCTCATTGACGGAAACGGGAACATCGTCTGGCAACACACCTCCTTTGCCGAGGGAAGCGAACTCGACCTGATCAAGCTGGTCAGACAGCTCAATGCCGGTGAGACGATTAAAGAGTAACCAAGTAGAAACCAAATACCGAGTCGATTTATGAAAAGAGGAGCCATTGTAAAAAGGCTTATCATTGCTTTGTTTTCCCTTCCGTTTATCTCCAATGGACAGGATTTTCTGGAAAACAGTCAGATCAGCGCAAGTTTTCAGAGCGATGCGGTCTATTACCTGACCGACACCCAGCTTGGAATCACCGATTCTACCCTCGACGGAAAATATTTCCGGATTCAGGGATACACGGAAGTCAACTACTCCTATAAAAACTTTTCGGCGGGAATGCGATTTGAGGCATACCTTCCTCCACTGCTGGGATACGACCAGGAGTACCAGGGCTTAGGCGTTCCTTACTGGTGGGTAAAATATAAAAACAAACTGATTGAGGTGACTGCAGGTAATTTCTATGAGCAGTTTGGTGACGGGATGATTTTTCGCACCTTCCAGGACTGGACGCTGGGTTACGACAACTCTATGCGGGGATTACGGGTAAAACTCACACCTTTCAGTGGAGTGGCTCTCACCGGAGTAGTTGGTGTTCAACGGAACTACTGGATCCCTTTCAAGGATAATAACAGAGGTATCGTGAAAGGGGTAGATGCCGATTTCTACCTGAACGACATGGTGTCGAGCCTCTCCTCCTCTAAGTTTAAATTGAGTTTCGGGGGAAGCTTCGTCAGTGATTACCAGAAAGGCAAATCGATGGAGATGATTATCCCTCCTAAAGTTTACGAATTGCAACTTCCTGAAAACATTGCTACCTATGGTGGACGGATCAATCTTAACTACAGTGGGTTTAACTTCTATACCGAGTATGCCCACAAGATTAACGATCCCTCCGCCATGAATCATTACATCTACAAGGATGGAGATGGCTGGTTGATCACCGCCTCTTATTCCCGTAAAAATTTCGGCCTGACTGCTAAAACCAAATGGATTGACAACATGAGTTACAAATCCGACCGGTCTGTTACCAACAATGCACTGGACATTAACTACCTCCCTGCGATCACCAAAGAACACACCTATTTCCTGGCTGCGATGTACCCTTACGCCACGCAGCCTACCGGTGAGGTTGGGGGATCTGCTGAACTGATCTTCTCGCTCCCCAGGAAATCCAGGCTCGGGGGGAAATATGGGATGACCTTTGCCATTAACTTCTCCCAGGTGAACAACATCAAGAGATCAAAAATCAATGATACAACAGGGATCAACACCCCGGGAACGCTGGGATACAAATCGAGCCCCTTCGCAGTGGACTGGAAAGATGTTTTTTACCAGGATGTCAATATTGAGATCACAAAGAAGTTTAACAAGAAATGGAAAGGAATTTTTGCCTACTATTACCAGACCTACAATAAAGATGTGATTGAAGGCCACCTGGATGAATACGGAACCGTTTATGCCAACATCGGTGTTGTTGATCTCACCTGGAATATCACCAATACGTATTCGCTTCGCGGGGAATTGCAGGGTTTATGGACCGGGCAGGACAAAGGGGACTGGCTGGCCGGGATGCTGGAACTGACCATCTCCCCGAAATGGTTTTTCTCTGTCAGCGACCAGTGGAATCTGGGGAATCCGGTTTCGAATCTCCGGTTGCATTATTACAATGTATCAGCCGGATTTATCTACAACACCACCCGCATTGCCCTCTCCTATGGCCGTCAGCGCGAAGGGATCGTATGTGTTGGCGGAGTGTGCCGGTATGTGCCGGAATCGACCGGGTTTACGCTGACGATAAACAGCAGTTTTTAGAAGTGAGTGGCGAGGTAACGAAATACGAAATACGAAATACGAAATACGAAATACGAAATTAACAAGGTATGAAAAATAGGATTCCTTCAATGATGGTAATTCTGCTGGTTGTTCTGGCTGTTTCCTGCGACAAGCTGGAGCAGCCATATGCCAGCGAAAAAGAGATCATAATCGATACCAACAAGCGTAAGGTCCTGCTGGAAGACTATACCGGGATGAAATGTGTGAATTGTCCGGCAGCTACAAGCGCAGCAGAAGCGCTTGTTGAACTTTACAAAGGTCAGGTGATCCTGATGGCCGTTCACGCCGGGTATTTTTCGGAGCCCGATGCATCGGGTCATTATACAACGGATTACCGTGTCGCTGAAGGGGTAGCCTGGTTCAACGACTTTTCGTTGATCTCCAATCCCATGGGGATGGTCAGCCGGGTAACCTATAATGGGAAAAAAGCAATCGGAGCCGGATCATGGGCCGAGGTGGTGGCCAATGTTGCCCGGGAAGATAAAGTAGCGACCATTCACATGGAAACAGAATATACCCCAACCAGCCGTCATCATATCAATACCACGATTAACACCCGGTTTACCGAACAGCTTGAGGGAACTTACCACCTCACTGTGTGCATCCTGGAAGACAGCATCGTTGGCTGGCAAAAAAACAATGATACCCTGGTTGGCCCAGTTCCCGATATCGAGAACTACCTCTTTAATGATATGCTTAGAGCCGTTCTCAACGGAACATATGGAGACCAACTGACCGCTGCTGTGGATACCAGCCAGGTCTATGCCAAATCCTATCTATATACGCTGGATGAGAGTTGGGTGCCGGAGCACCTTTCACTGGTGGCCTTTGTCTTTAACAACGAAACCAAAGAGATCGTCCAGGTGGAGAAAAAACATTTGATCGAATAACAAATGTAGGGGCAATTCATGAATTGCCCCTACAATTTTATCCACCAAATGGGTGTTTACCTGTTCACCACAATTTTCCCGGTCCAGGTGCCCTTCTGTCCCTGAACGGTCATGATGTAGATCCCGTTCGGCAGGGTGGAGAGAGAGATTGTTTTATCGAGTTTGTGATAGACAGTCACGCCATCTTCCGTGTAAATCATGGTACCAATGGTATTGAAGATCCTCAGGCTCACCCGATCCTCTTCACGGGTAGTCATCCTGAGTGTAAAGGTTCCGTTGTTCGGGTTCGGCATCAGTACACAGTGCAGGGAGCTTTCTTCCTTTGACAGGCCGGTGGCATAATCCACCTGGATGTATCCGTTCTTGGTCATGGTATTGGTGGAGACACCATCACTGACTGTCAGGGTGACATCGTAGATTCCTTGGGCATTGTAAAATACGACGGGTTCCTCTTCTGTCGAGGCAGCAGGATCTCCGCCCGGGAAGTCCCATTGATATGAAATAACAGGTCCGGTAGAGAAATTATAGAAATTGACACTTTCCCCAACTTTAATGGAGGTCGGGTATCCTACGAAGTTTGCTGCCAGTTCCGGGATGTCAATACCAAAGAAGGTCAGGTACTGGATCATCAGGTCCATTTTCGTGGAGGGGGCTGTCGCATCTTCCAGTCCACCGAATTCAAATGATTTTCCAATGGTTTGAAAGCTTCCACCGTCGTATGCCACCGCACTGTAATAATTTGGACTATGGTTTCTGAAGATCTGGAAGCCGGTTCCCTCACTAAGAATCCTGTCAATGAATTTATTGTCACCCACATAGTTAAAGGTCATTCCTTCGGTGAACGTGCCATTTTGACCCAGGAGCGTTCCGAGATCATTTCCTCCGTCGTTGAGACCCAGGATATGGAACATAGGATGAACCGGAGTCGGCGGATCGAATTTCCAGGTATCGCCACCTTCCATGTAGGCTCTCCCGCCATTGTCGAGGAAGTTCTTCATCCGGGTCCCTTCGGTGTCGGATAGGACATGCTTGTCCGGATAGATCCCCAGGCACACGAATATGGAGGCGTAGTCTTCCATGTCTTCCGGTACTGAAAGAATATAATCGGTCATCAGGCCAAGAGCAGAAGCTGCATCCCTAAGCGTCAGCCCGGAGTTCAGGTTGCCATCCAGGTCAATTACCAGGACAGGGGTTTTGCCGATGACCAGGTTGAAGATGGCCACTTTGGCCAATCCACGGTCAGCCGTGATCTCCAGCATAAAGGGGGCAAGCTGCCCTTCCGGGGCGGATGGATCGACATTTACAGTGTAAAGCTGGGAATTGGATTCACCGCTTCCCAGATCTCCGAAAAATTTAGCATCGGAAACCACCGTCACATTAGGATTGATGGAGATGAGCTCGCCTGAAACATTAAAGGCGTCGGAGGAGCCGTAGTTGACCAGGGTTATGTTGAGGTCCGGAGATTCTCCCGGATCAAGCCGTCCGTTGTTATTGCCATTCGGATCCAGCACCTGGCAGTCCGACAAGGTCAGGTTAGGCGCGTGGGCCATGATGCTGAAATTGGCTGTCCAGCTACTTGTGTCGTCCATTGCCGTCATCTCAAAGTCGATGAGGGTTCCGTCAGAAATATTACTTGAGACATGGAAGTAATAGGCATCTGGAATCTCCTTAATCTCTCCGGGCTGAACCACGCCATAGTTCTCGGTATCGTCGGTTTGATTGATGTAAGGGTTGGTAGTGGTCACATCCACGACCAGTTCATTGGTTGCCTCCACACCAAGATTTTTCACTGCAACTGCGAGGTAAATATCCTCTCCGTAATCTACCAGCTGGTCGTTGTTCCAGGCCTGGTCATTGACTGTATTGCTGACGTATTGAATGTAGGGACCATTGGGCGTAATGATCTGGATATCGGCTATGAAGGGAACGTAGTTAAAGGCAGTTACCACCAGCCGTAAGGTATCGCCAGGATCGGTCAGCGCCGGGAAGGTCAGAACAACGCTGCCATTTGCTACCAGTCCGGTGGCAAGCAGCTCACCATCTATGGATGCTGTGGCCCGGGCGCCTTCTACGTCACAATTGACCGTCAGGGATGTTGAACCTACAAACAGGGTGGGGTCGTGTGTAACGGTCATGGTTCCCGGATTATCGGTACGAACATACAGGGTAGGATCTCCGAATACGGTCCAGGTGTCTGTCATGTCATCACCCTGACCTCCATAGGTATCATTCATTTTGAAACAGCCATTGATGGAGAGACCAGCGAAGGTCCGTTTGATGTTGTCAAGGTAGGTTTCCACCAGGAGATCCACCATCTCATCCTGTCCCTCCATCGGTGGGTTCCAGCTCTGGTTGATCGTGGAGCCCAGGAAGGCTATTGCTCCGGTGGGCTCCCCGTTATCGGTAGCACGCAGCCAGGCTTCCGCGAAGCAGGTGATATTCTGGAAGTTCCCATTTACACAGGCAACCGACCAGATGAACGGCAGTTTATCCATGTTGGTCAGGTTGTTTACATTGTTGTTATTGAAACCTGAAGTTCCCCATGAAGTATTGCTGCCATGGCCAGTATACAGGATCAAAGTGCCTCCATCATTCACGGCGTCGGCCACCATGGAAGGTGTGGGATTTCCGGGAGCATCATTTCCGCCTTGTGATCCGTCGAACAACTCAGGATTCCAGGTATAGGTAAATCCCAGGCAGTCGGTCTGCATATTACGGACATGTTGGTAGTCATACTCATTATCGTCGCCAGGACCCTGGTTGGAAGCAATCCCGATGACACTGGTGTACCAGTCATCCGCAGGCAGTTGCGGGTCCATTTCGTAATTGATCGTCCGGGTAACCTGGGTCTCCACCTGTGTTTCCGATTCGGCCGAAAAACGGCCCACGAAAAGCTCCTGGTAATGGTCGTTTCCCGAGATATAGCCATAGGCATTGTCGGATGGACCTGCGAGACCTCCTCCGGTATTTGTTGGGATCTGTGGGCCATCACCCACGAGTAAGACATAGCTGAGTCCGTTGGTATTGTAATAGTTGGCGATATAGGTTTTAATGGCCGATGCCGTTGAACCAATAGTCGCCACATCAACAATTTCAACCGGGAAGCCGATAGAGGTTTTCCAGTCAACATAGGGCTGCATGGCATCCATAAAAGCGCCATGGCTGATGATCAGCAGGTTTCCATACTCATCGAGCGGGGTGTAGGTGATGGCATCGAAGTTCTGGAATGTTGTTGCATAGATATGCGCCCACTCCTCTTCAATACGAATCTCACTATCTTTCCGGAATAGCTGGTTGGTGCCATGCTCGTTCACCTGTACCAGTTCCACGGTAATCTCATGGTAAACCCGCAGTATCCTGGTTACCGGATTGTACTGGAATGGGTATACGATGATGGTTTGGCCCCTGAGGTCTCTGGCAATAAAGGGTTCACGGGTGGAGACCAGGTTTTCGGGATAAAACCGGTTTGCCAGGTAAGCTGCGCCATACGTATAGGGTACGGTGGCCGGGTCGACAGTACGAAGCAGGTTTCCTTTTGATGGGGCAATCTCCATGTCCGGAAAATCGGTGTAGCTCGAACCTGTAACCCGAACGCTCATGCCTGCAAGATCGGGGATGATCAGGGTGGATGTCAGCTTCGGGAGGTCCGGGGCTCCTGCATCAAGGATAGGGGATCCCTCTTCCACAGAGGGGATGAATGCAATTCCCCGGGGTGTCTCCACCTGGTTCAGATAAAATCCACCCAGTGTGAATGTGACAGTCGACTGATCAATGGTTGATTTGACCAGCGTACTTTTGGCCGGAACCGGATTGCCGGAGTTGATCTTAACCCAGTTGGCGCTCATACCGGCAAAACTGATTGCCAGTACAAGAATTATTGCAAAAATGTTTCTCATAATTGGTGATGGTTCTGGTTCTATTGTGTTAATCTGGTTTTATCGTGTTAAAATAACCTTCCTCACAACGGTATAGGAATCCGTCTTGATCCAACAGAAGTAAATGCCAGGCAAGAGGTTGCCGCTTTCCAGTACCAGGGTATGTTTCCCGGCCGGAAGGCTGCTCTTTTCCTCCGCTTGACGAACCATCCTGCCAAACGCATCCGTCAGATTAACCTGTATGCCGGATGTTCCAGGCAGGATGAAGGAGATATTGAGCCGGTTGGTGAAGGGATTGGGGTAAACATTGACCAGGTTCTCAGCCTGTGTTTGATCGATAGCGGTAAACAGGAACAGAATGGTATTGGAGGGTTCGGATTCGCACCCGTTATCCTGATCTGTGACAGTCACATAATATTCTCCGGAAAGAGTTGGCTGATAGGTAGGCTGATTTGCGCCGGGTATCAGCGCTCCATAATAATACCACTGGTTCCCGTCGGTGGCGCTTGATTCCAGCAGATCGCCGTTCAGGGTAGCCACAGGTGCATCGGGAACGGGCAATACGGTGACGTCAACCGGCGACGATGTGAGCGTGGTATTTCCATCGTCCACCGTAACGGTATAGGTGATATTGGTTTCCGGTGTACAGTAAGGGAACTGGCTTGTTGGGTCATCCAGATAGGTAGCCGGTTCCCACAGGTAGGTATAGGTCCCTGTTCCTCCTGAAGGGATCACGGAAAGTCGGTTTGTAGATCCCAGGCAGACGGAAGGAGGAAATGCAGTGGCCATCAATGTGAGCGGACCTCCGATACACTGGACGCTGGCAGCCCAGCCAGGATATGTATTAAGATTGTCGGAATGGAACCTAAAGGTAAGGGAGCCGTCTGCAGCGGTGGATGTAACCGTACCGGGCGAATCAGTCCCGCAATAGGTGCCGATTACAGGTGCGGTGATATCATTCCCGTTATAAATGGCAAGGTAATCGTAATTGCAGCTGGCGTTTGGCTCCACATCAAATTCCGTAAACCCGACCTCAATGGATGCTCCCGTTGTAGCCGGGAAGAAGGTCATTATAAAGTTCTCGTTGTTGCTGTAATTCTGGTCCGAATCCCCCGAATCAAAGAACTGGGCGTTACACGTGTTTTCAGATCCGTTTTGCATCAGGTATACAGGAGTCTCTCCGATTTCCAGTTCAAACTCCTTCTGCGCCGAAAACTGATTCTGTTGGCCGGCGGTCTCGCTGTAGTCGAGGTTGACCATTGTTCCTATCGGGGTGATGCCGTTGGTAACCACCGGAAAATTTACTTGAATGATGGTGTTGACCGGCAGATTTCCGATGAAGCAGCTTGGATTGTTCACGATAATGTAGGGTGTGGATTGCAACTGAACGGTCAGGTGACCCAGGCCGTTCCCAACAGTTGCATGTCCAATGTTGTTAATTGCAACCGAGAGGATGGCATTTTCACCCGGGTCAAGTATCCCGTTGTTGTTTCCACCGGGAGCCGGATCAACAATCGTGATGTCGTTCACAACCAGGAACGGGGCATTCAGGGTGAGCAGCAGGTTGGATGTCCAGCTCTCGGAGCCATCGTCGAACAGGATTTCGCAGGCAACTACATGCTGATCTTCCACATAGTTGTTGATGGTCATGGCAAAGGCATCCGCACAGATGGTGGTGCCACCGGCAACAACGGAATCAATCACACAGGAGTTATCCGTCACCACTATATTTGTGTCGGCAGTTGTAAGTGTGACTGCAACATCATAGGCCGTTGCCACTCCAATGTTGCTGACAGTCACATCGAGGGTTATGGCTTCACCGAAGTCGGCATTGCCGTTATTATTTCCACCTACCGAATCGTTCACGGTAAACGAGGCGAGGGTCAGGTACGGGCCTGTAACCAGGATCACCTGGATGGAATCGATGAGGGGTTTGAAGTTCTGTTTGGTGATGACAATGCCGAGATAGCCGGGATCGTTCTGAGCATCGAAAGTCAGGGTGGCAGCGCCGGCAGTATCGGCGCAGGCAGCCGCTACAAAGGTATCTCCATCCTTTGACAACCCGATGTAGGCATAGGGCTCCGTGGTGACAGTAATGGAGTCGGCTCCAGTCAGGACCGGATCAGGATAGGTAGCGGTGAGATCCGGTGGAACCGACATATAAACCATCAGGGAGGGATCGCCCATCAGGTGGTAAATCTCCCAGTAATAGGTTTTTTGGTTGTTGCTGGTGCTCGACTGCTGGACGGCGAGATTCCCTCCAACAACCATCTGTCCCTGTGTCACATACCAGTCGGCAATAGCTTCCCCATGATCATGGAACGTGACGTCGTAGGCTCCAAGGTGAAAGGGATTGTAGGGGGGATTGGTTGAAACCGTTTTAAATCCTACTGCCCACCAGAAATCCTCATTCCAGTAAGTGTTATTGGTTCCGCCGATATAGCCGAGGGCTCCCTTGTTTGCAGCCCGCAGGACCTCTTCCCCGAAACAGGTCACACTGAACCGGTTGCTGAGGCAGCAATTACCGACCATCAGGCAATATTTCTGGTCATTTTGTAAGTTGGGAATGTCGTATATCTTAAATGAGGGATTGCCCCATCCCTGCTCGTTGCAATGGGCCGTATAGTTGGCAAATGCTACCCCGTCGGAGACATTTTGCTTGATCTGTCCTGAATAATTGGCTCCCGGAGGTTCAGGCTGAAGATAGGTGTGCGATAAAATGCCATGTGCCGTGTTGAAGTAGTAGGTGGTGCCGTAGTTGATTTGTCCATTGCCATGCAGGGTACCGTAAGTGGGATCGGCACCAGCCACCATGACTACTTCACCCAGGAAGGATTCATCGGGGAAGAGGTACTGTTCATATTCCAGGGTCTTATCAATCTGCGGCTGCAGCTGGGTGAGGTTGTTTGCCGAAAAGCGGCCATAGTAGCATTCGGGAATTTTATCTCCGGTATATTCAAAGTAGTAGAGATCCGTGGGATGGTTCCCGGTTGTCCCAGTGAATGTGGGAACCTGGGCTACATCACCTACTATCAAAACAAAGCTCTGTGATTCGTAACCGGTTGGCGGATTGTTGTAGAAATCCAACAGGTAATTCTTGATGGTGGTGGTGGTGGTGCCCACAGCAGGATTATCGGTATAGGCTTCCACAACCTTGAATCCTTTCCGCGTTTTCCAGTCGATGAAGGGTTGGAGGGCATTTTCAAACATCGGATGAGAGACAATGATGTAAGTCACCGGGGCAGTGGTGATCAGCTCATCAGTCAGAGGTTTGTAATTGGCCAGTTGGCGATAGGCATTTTCGAAAAAGGGGGAGTAGAGCGCTTGTTTCCGGACAATGCTGGCCTGCTCACTCCCGTTGGTGAAGGTGACGGTGGCTTCAATGGTCTGGTATATACGCAGCATGCCGGTCACAGGATTGTACTGAACCGGAGCAATATCCAGGTTTGCCAGGGTCACCGCACGCATGGTGCCTGCCAGTGATACCGATACCAGCGGCGCTCCCAGAAATTCATTTTTCAGGTAGGTATCCGGGTTGATCACAAAAGGGATCTCCTCGGGATCGGTGATCTCTTTACTCACGGGGGCCTGCTGCGGTATGATCTGGTAGTTGATGCCGAGCGCCGACAGAGAATAGTCAGTGTACTCTGCATGGGTCACCAGGATCTCCGGGGTGGCATACATGGGAATCTCGATCAGGTTCCGGGAGACCGGAAGTTTCGGATCTCCAATCCCGCTGCTGTAACCATACCCATGGATGTACAACTCGGTGAAACTACCCAGTTTCGTCTGAACATCCCGGAAAAGCATGGAAGAGATGTCGCTGGTAAAGGTCAGCTGCTGGTAGTTGTTGGTGGTGATGCGAAGTTCGGTTTTTCCGGTTGTAAACCGGATCTCTCCGGCAATCATCAGGGCAGGTATGCAAAATAAGGTGGTTGCAATGGCAATCCGCGTGAGTAAAGATTTCATCATGCTTTAAGTTTTGTTATTTTTCGACGTGCCAAATTTACGTAAAAGTATACAATTAATTGGATATTATATAGAACTTTTATCAACGAGAGCAGGTTGGTATGTCAGGACACTAGTCTGGCTTCACCAGTGCTGTATTGATTTTGCGGATATTATAGACCGGATACCAGGCAGCAAGGTAACCGATCAGCATTACGGTAAAAAAGACAAGCAGGAAGTCGAGAGGTTGCATTTGTATGGGATAGCTATTGACGACGAACGTGCTGTTGGGACCGCCCATCCGTATCAAGCCATAGGTCTGCTGAATCCAGCATACGACACCTCCCAGGATCATCCCTGTCACTGCGCCAATAAATGAGATCATCAATCCTTCGGTCATGAAGATACGTTTGATCAGTTTCATGGTTGCGCCCATGCTTTGCAAAACAGCAATGTCTTTCTTCTTATCCAGGATTAGCATCGAGAGTGAGCCTACCACATTAAATGTTGCCAGCAACAGGATAAATGTCAGGATCAGGAAGATGGCATATTTTTCTGATTTCATGATGTTATAGAGGAGCTCCTGTTGCTGAAACCTGTTTTTTACCTGGAATTTTTCCCCACTAGCCGCTTCGATCTTTCGCTGGATTTTGCGCTGATCCACTCCCTCGTCCAGCTTAATTTCAATGGCCGAAATTTCATTCTTGTAATCCAGGAGCTTTCTGACAAAGCGGATAGGCATCAGGGCATATTTGACATCGAATTCCTGCTGGATGGAAAAGAAGCCAGTGGGGAAGATGATCTCCTGGCTGAATGCCTGATCGAGAGAACCTCCCATTGTTCCTGTGCGGGTGGGTATAAAGATGGTAATGGGATTGATGTAATCGTTCAGGTTGGCATTCAGGTAGTAAGCCACTCCGTAACCCAATACGGTAAAATCTTTCTCCCCGCTTTGCAGGAGGAACCTCCCTTCAGCCATCATCGTATCGACTCCCGACATCCGTTGATACTCCGCACCCACCCCTTTGAGTGTAACGATTGCCTGTTTGTCCTTATACTTCATCAGCGCGTTCTCCTCGAGTACCTCGGTTATGTATAGCACTCCGGGAATCTCTCTCAGCAGCTCCCGGGGAATATCCGTTGCCGGAAAGTTCTTTCCTTCACGGAGGGTAACCTGCATATCCGGATTAAACGAGTTGAAAAGGGAGACCACCAGTTGCTCAAACCCGTTGAATACTGAGAGAACCACGATCAGGGCCATGGTCCCTATGGTAACCCCTGCCACCGAGATCATCGAAATGATGTTGATCACATTGTGCGACTTCCTGGATTTGAAGTACCTGCGGGCTATGTAGAATGCCAGGTTCAAGGGTCGAAGTGATTTACGATTGATTATTCACGAAATCATTCATTTATTTTGGTGTTCATGAATGCTTTGCATTTCGATTTTCGATTTCTATTCAAATTCCCGCATTCCTGCATTCCTGCATTCTTTCTTCACTTCTCTACTTCCACGCCCTGACGATCAGTCCTGTTCCGGAAGCATGCTTCATGTTGACATCCAGCCAGTTGCAAACCAGCGCTACGGGAAAGGTCAACAGGTAGTAAAACGGGAGTATGAGAAAGAATATTTTACTGGAATTCAGCATTTTGATCGGATATTTCATGGATAGTTTCCAGCCGATCTGACCTGGTTTACCATACGTGTAACGGGCTTCTGTTTTCCCAAATCCTGCCCGCTTCAGCTTCTCACCGATCTCCCCGATGTTATACCCGTCCCTGACATGTTCGTCAATGAAAGAGCTCTCCGCATCATGGTCGTGGACATCCGATCCCCCCTGGTCGGAAGGGGTTGCAATGAGCACCAATCCACCGGGTTTCAGCGACAGGTAAAAATTGTGGAACACCTTCTCATCTTCCAGGATGTGTTCCATCACGTCTACGGCAAGGATCAGGTCATAGAAACCTGCTTTCATATAAGTGGTCAGGTCAGCCACTGCGAACTGTACATTCGTTATCCCAACCGTATTAAAAAACCGGTTACAGTCTTCCATCTGTTCCTCTTTCACATCCACGGCATCGATGTGGAAGTGGCGACTCATGTTGGAGAGGAAGTAGCTATATTGTCCGAACCCGGAGCCGGCGTCGAGGATGCGGGAACATACCCCACCCCCAGCCCCTCCCCTGAAAGGGAGGGGAGAATCTTTAATCCAGCGTTTCAATGCTTTTTTGACGTGCCAGGTGCGGAGTAGCAGGAGGTTGAGGAGGCGGTATAAGAGGATCCGCAGCCAGGGAGAATTGTTGAAGATTGTGCCGAGGGATTTTTTTATGGGGTCGTATTGCATTATACATTTGGTCGTTTTATCCTGTAGGGACGGGGCATGCCCCATCCGTACAATTAGGTTTCATCCCCGTTTTCATGTAATAGATGATCGATCTTATCAATGTAATCGAGGGAATCGTCTTCCAGGAAATGCAGTTCGGGCACAATCCGGAGTTGATGTTTGGTGCGTTGTGCCAGGAGGTGACGGATCTCCCTCACATGGTGGCGGATACTTTCCATCAGCTCCGGTTTATCTTTGGTGCCAAAGAGGCTGAGGTACACTTTGGCCACCGAGAGATCTTTGGTCACATAGACCTTGGTGACCGTGATCATAGCTCCGCTGAACAAATCCCTCCCCAGCTGCTGAAAGAGGATTCCGAGATCTTTCTGGATGAGCCTGGCAATTTTTTGCTGCCGTGTAGATTCCATCACGCAAAGTTACGTTATGTTACCGGGTTATCCATCAATTATTCTAACTTTGCGACTATGAAAAGCCTGGGCAAGATCTTTCTCTACCTTCGAAATTACTGGTTGTTTGCAGCCCTTAACGCCCTGTTCAACATCCTCTCTATTTTCTTTTCCCTCGTCTCCTTTGCCCTCTTCATCCCCATCCTCCAGATGCTGTTCAAAACAGCGGAAATCCCGGAAACGGCCGGACCGCTGGTGTGGACCAACATGGACTCCCTGAGAGAGAACTTTTACCACTTTTTCGGTCAGCTGATCCGGAATTATGGAGAGAATGACGTGTTGCTATACATCGGGATTTCCATCATCGTACTTTTCTTTTTCCGGAACCTTTTCCGTTACCTGGCGATGTTTTTCCTGGCGGTGGTTCGGAACGGCGTGGTGCGAGATCTGCGCAACGACCTCTACAAGAAGATCCTGATCCTGCCCCTGGGATATTATTCTGAGCAGCGGAAAGGGGACATCATCTCGCGGATGACTGCCGATGTACAGGAGGTGGAAAATTCGACCATGAGTTCGCTGGAGATGATCTTCCGGGATCCGGTACAGATCATCGCTTTTGTAGTGACACTTTTTGTCATCAGTCCCCAGCTTACTGTCTTTGTTATGATCTTGCTTCCCGTGAGTGGATTTCTGATCGGCCGGATCGGAAAAAGCCTGAAACGGACCTCCGCGAAAGGGCAGAAGAAGATGGGAGAACTACTTTCCGTGATTGAAGAGACTATCTCCGGTCTGAGGATTATCAAGGCATTCAGTGCCATAACCTTTGCCGATAACCGGTTCCGGGAAACCAACCGGAACTTCTTCAGGATCATGGTCAGGCTCTACCGGAAACGGGACATGGCCTCTCCGCTGAGTGAATTCCTGAGCGCTGTGGTACTTACCATCCTGCTGTGGTATGGTGGCCGGCTGGTGCTGTCGCCGGAGCACAGCCTGGATGCTGCGGTCTTCCTGGTTTACATCACCATCTTTTCCCAGGTTATCCCACCGGCCAAGTCGATCACCCAGGCCTATTACAACATCCAGAAAGGGGCCGCCTCAATGGACCGGATCAAGCAGGTACTCAACGAGCCGGAAGTGATTGAAGAGAAGGTCAATGCGATCCCGAAAAAGGAATTTCTGGAACGGATTGAATACGCGGATGTCTGTTTCCGGTACGTTACCGAGCCGGTGCTTAACCACATCAACATGGTGATTGAAAAGGGGAAGACGATCGCGGTGGTGGGCCCCTCAGGCGGTGGCAAATCAACCCTTGTGGATCTCCTTCCCCGGTTTTACGACATCGCGGAAGGAGAGATTTGCATTGATGGGATCCCTATCCGCGACATGGTGATCGACGACCTTCGTGGGATGATGGGGATCGTATCCCAGGAGACCATTCTTTTCAACGACACTGTTTTCAATAATATCGCATTCGGGATGGAGAACATGGGCGAGGAGGAGGTGATCGCGGCAGCTAAAGTAGCCAATGCCCATGAATTTATCATTCGAATGCCAGATGGCTATTACACCAATATCGGTGATCGTGGCATTAAACTCTCGGGCGGACAACGCCAGCGATTGAGCATCGCCCGGGCTGTGTTAAAGAATCCTCCAATCCTGATCCTCGATGAAGCTACCTCTGCCCTCGACACCGAATCGGAACGGTTGGTTCAACAGGCCCTGGAGAACCTGATGAAGAACCGCACCTCCATCGTGATCGCACACCGGCTTTCAACCATTCAGCACGCACATGAGATCATCGTCCTCCAGAACGGCAACCTGGTGGAGCGGGGCCCTCATACCGAACTGCTTTCACGGAACGGGATTTATCGAAAGCTCTATGATTTGCAGATGTTTGTTTGACAGGTTGGACGGGTTGGACAGGTTTGACGGGTTGGACAAGTGGAGTGGTGCAGTGGTGCAGTGGTGGTATGGTGATGTGGTGATTTGGTGAGAGTGCTGAGGAAGATATAGAACTTCTTGTTACCTGGGGATAACTGTGTATCTTTATTTACAGTTCAGTGCGAGAGTT
>JADHVQ010000048.1 GCA_016783905.1 Bacteroidales bacterium
ACATCATTTTGTCCCCTGACCGAGGTCAGTGTGGTATTCCCGAATTGGGCCGTGCCACTGAAATAGCCGGTTACAAAAGAGTTTCCGTCGCTGTCGGTGACAATGGTTTGCTGGTTGTCGCCGGGTTTTCCCCCACAGGCCTCCACCTGCTTCCAGATGTCGGCATACTGGATGGAAGCGTTCTGCTCGTTAATCAGCTCAATAACCCTCGCTTTTTCGTTGATCATGCCGGGCATGGTCATCCCCACCGGAGCATCGATATAGGTGGGGTCGGCTATCACATATTTTTCGTTCTGCCAAACGATGTAGTCACCCGGTACCTCTGTGGTAAAATGAATAGCAGTGGCGACATGGCCCGGGTATTCCACTCCAACAACCTTCAATCCGAGAAGTTCTCTCACCAGGTAGGCGAAGAGTACTGCCCGGTCGTCACAGTCGGAGTAAGGATAGTAGAAATCCTCTTCCGGGAAGAAAAATTTCTCCATCCCGTGGAACTGCTCCGGGTCGGTCTTGTACTCAAATCCATTCTGGACGAAGTTGAGCAGGAAGTTCACCGCCGATGATTCCGACCTGTTCTCAAGATGAGGTTGCAGCGCCAGCAGGAGCGACTCTTTCAGTTCCGGAGATACCGCCGCATCAAAATAGACCCGTAGCTCGCAGAGAGGATAATCTTTATAAAACTCAATGGCATTCAGGTTATACTTGACGGTAAAACTACACTCTTTGTTTTCATAGGTAAGTAGGAAAGGGCGGTCGGTATAGTTCGTTCCGATATTCAGGGCGTTGTAAATATTCAGGTCAAGGATCTGCGTGGCCTCCGGGAAGTCCTTCTCATAAGTGGCCACCTTATCAAACGGGAAATCAGGGGCGTAATACTTGATGTAATCAATGAGGAAGTATTTGATACCGTAAATCATATTGGCAGCAGGAAACAACAGGTAGATCCTGTTTTCGGCATAGGCCACCCGGATCTTGTAGCCCGATTTGGTCAGCAGGTACCAGGCCAGCAGCCTGGAGGTATTGGTCGAGCTGCTGATCTTTCCGGCGACCTGGTTGACCAGGAGGTAATAGCCCCAATCGTTCAGGTTCATCCGGCTTTTCGCTTCCATCAGCTGGTTAACCAGGGGAGCGTAATCGGTAAGGCTGGCAGTCTCCCAAAAATCCCCGATCTGCTGGTTGGTAAAGGAGGAAGGAAAGTCAACGGCCAGACCGGGATCGTACTCGAAGAGGAGGGTGGCGCCATAAAAATCGATGGCGGCAGACTCGATCTCACGCTCTTCCATCTCTGTTTTCAGCACGACAGGTACATTCGGAACAGGTGGGATTTCCATCGGTGGGCCAACAGCAGGTTCCAGCAGCAACTCCCTGGGGGTCAGCGTCTGCGTGAGCGGTTCGAACCTGGGAAGTTCCTTTGGTTTAGGCGTTGTGTCGGGTTTTACCGCAGCAAAAAGGGCAAACTCCTCCCATGCCTGTTTCAGGTAATCGGCAAACTCCCGGTCGATCTCTTCGGCATACTGGTTGAACTCTTGCTCATTCTGGGCTACGAAAGCCTGAAACTGCTCGTTCATGGCCCGCTGGATGTCCTCAAAGGTGGAATCTATCTGGGAAAAGAGGTATGAGGAAGGTAAAAGGAGGATCAGGAATACAATGAGGAGTGAGGAATGAGGAATGAGGAATGATAAACGGGAATAGCGGACTGTGGACTGTTGACTGCGGACTGGACTTGTCTTCATGGTTGTAAGTTTTTACCGTAATTTCCAGGACTCCCATTCATTTTTAATGTCAGGGCTGACAGAAACCGTTGGATCCTGCTCTTTCTGATTAATCTTCAGTGACTCCACGGCCACATTCCGTTGTACATAGTCAGCCAGGGCACCATAGGTAAGATCTCCATCGCTCTCCTGTAGTTTTTTCAGGAGAAAATAAGTGAACATACCGTGTTTCTCTTTGCGGTGTGGCAAGGCTGACTGTTCACCGGTGGTGGCACAAAAAACGATCATATTACCCGAAGGGAACTCTTCCACTGGTTTGATCTTGACTCCCCTTGCAGCCAGCAATCCCGACTCGCGGCCGCCTCCCGAGAAACAGGCATCAAGAATGATGGTGATCCGTTGGGCTCCTGTTTCGCCGAACTTGTTGTAAACCGAGGAGAGTTTAATAGCACGGGGCAGGTTCCCTGCGGTAACATCTACCGGGATCAGGTATGGAATACGAGTTGATTCATCCGGTAAACCATGACCTGCATAATAGAATATCACTTCGGCATCACTTCCGATCTTGGTCACCAGTTTGGTGATCATGTCGATCTTCTGACCCATGGCTCCTGCCGTGGCATCTTCGAGGAGGTAGACGTTCTCCTCGGGGAAGCCCAGGGTGTTGATGACATACTCCCGGAAAATTTTTGCATCGTTACGGGCAAAATCCACATTCACCTCCGTGTTCATGTCGGTCTGATACTCCGAATACTCCTCGTTCCCGATAATGAGCGCATATTTATTCGGACTCTTATCGCCGGCCCGGGGAATGTTCTTATCTACATCAGAGCTAAGGGAGGCAATCTGGATATCACCCTGTGGCACGATGACCGGTTTGAACTCCACCTGGTTCTTGGCGACCAGGTTCTGGTCGAGCCGAACCGCCACTGTGGTATCCCGCGCGTACGTGTTCATGGATTCCGAAAGGAAGATCTGCACCGGAATGGTGTTCTCGGCATACCGGCGGGTAGCCAGGAAATCAAAATCAAACTCCCGTGTTTCACCACTTCGCAGGGCGCCCACCGTGACCACTCCTGTATCTCCCAGGAACATGCAGTAGGGATTGGGAAGGTGAAACCGGATCTGTACATCCCTGGCATCTCCTTTCCCGATGTTCTGTAGGAGAACTTTCAGCTGGATACCGGCGTTAAGCTGTACCCTGCCTCCTGTAAGCGTGCTGAAAACGGCATCGGTGATCAACACCTTTGGAGGTTCAAAAGGTCGTGTTATGATCTTCATTTCCAGGGGATAAGCATCAAAACCAAGTTCTTCCAACACCTCGATGCGGAACTCGGCCGAGCCGTAGTCCAGGTCGATACTTCCCTGTACCGGGATGGTGACCTCTTTGATCTCCCCTCCTTTGATATCTCCTATCTGATGGGTTCGCAGGTAGGACAATCCCCTGATCTCACGACCTTTCAGACTGACCTTCACCTGCACTTTGCTGGCGGTCCCACTCCCCAGGTTTTCTATCCGGAAACGGATACTTGACCGCTCGTTCCCGTTGATGATGTTGTTATTATTTGGATCGAGGAACTCTTCATTTTTGATGATCAGGTCCGGGATGGTTTTCACCGTCTTGGTCACCACAGGGGCCTTGCCTGCTGTAATCCGTTTGGAGGAGGATGAGCCGCTGATGATCTGGGCCTCCGACCTGGTGACACAGAGTGCCAGCAGGATCAATCCTGTGAGATAAAATGTTGATTTCATGATATTAAAACTTAACGGTCATACTTATCATTGGTTTGTTGACGACGGGATCAAAGGTGGCATGGAGAGAAAAAGCGGACTTGACCTTGTTTGGTGTCAGGATGGTCCATACCATGTTGGCTATCCAGATCCCGGCTGCAGAATAAAACAGGATATTTCTGATGTTCGCTTTGCTTGTGGCGCTTTCAAAATAGGCATTCCTTTCCATTGCGTTGGTTGCATCTTTGTAATTATTGTAGTCATTGTTGGCCAACACGTGGAGGACCACCCCGCCGGCAGCCGCTCCATAGGTAGCCAGTCCCATGAGCCAGTAAGCACCGCCCTCTTTCTGCTTGGTGATACCCAGTCCCGGCATGATGGCAGAAAGAGCAATGGCGCCTCCTTTGGAGTAGGTCTTTGAAACATATTGCCTGGGTTGCTTGGAGGCATATTCCGGTTCTTTGGTCACTTTAGGCTCCTCCCTGGCCACTGCTTGTTCGGTCTCCTGTGTCCCCATCGGAGTGGCCCGCAGCTCCACGTAGATCTCATCATCAATGAACAGATTGTCCCTGGAAATAGCCCAGGCGATCTGCTTCCCCTTCCCCCCGGCAATATACTTGCCGGCATGCCCTGACAGTGTAACCGGAAAAAAGACTTTGCCTGAAGGGGTTTTCACGGTCATGGTAACATCAAACCATTCGTTCTTTTTCGCTTTGATCAGGTCGTAGGATACAAAAAGGGTGTCGCTCCTGACAAAGAAATCAATGTTGGTGATCTGTGCCTTGGATTGACCGACTATATCCTGTGGGGCGCCCAGCAAGGCGACCAGAATAAACAGGACCAGTGAAAAGAGGTATCTTGACATAGGAATATGTGTTGATTCAATCATTGTTTTTGTTTTTTGTATCCATCGCTTCAATACCGGCAGCTTCTGTCATGATCAGCTGATTTGTTCCGGGATCAATTTGCGGTGTATAAGTAACTGTTTTTCCAGAGGATAACTGTACATGCAGACGAACAAGAAAGACTCCGGGTTGCTGGTTGCCGCTGGTCAGGCTGCTGCATTTGCCCCACGAAAGATCTCCGTCCCGGTAATAGCCAAGATCCATGTAGGCATTGGGACCGTTTTGATCCATCCCCAGGTAGTTGGTTGGCTCCTGGGTATAATCCCAGTGTGCCATCACGTAGATTGCCCCGGAATAGTTGATGTTTGCATTTATGGAAACCCAGCTGTCATCTCCAGGATAAAAGTCGGAGGTGGAACCAATCTGATTACGACTTGCATTGAATACATCCACGTTGAGAACATCGTTTCCGGAGCCGTCAACATGGTTGAAGTACATCTCGATTGACAGAATGGTGCCGCTGGTGGTGATTGGGAACTTGTTGCCCATCCAGCCCTCATATCCTGCGTTGTACCGCCAGCCATAATCTGAATCTCCGTCGTCGTAATAATATTCGACGTAAGGGGAGGAGATTTGTAGCTTCACGGGATCTCCGTAAACGGTTCCCTGGTCTCCCTGAGCATACGCTCTGACATAGTAGGTTCCTACCTGGAGACCACTCAGGGTTGTTTCAAACAATTTGGCTGAGCTGGTGGTGCCAACCTTGATATAGGAGTTGGCCAATGTGGGACTGGTTGTGGTCCCCCAGCAGAAGCCGTATTCGACCGTGGATTCTGCTACGTCGATCACCTCTCCCTTGACCAGCAGGGAAGATTCGTTGGCCGAAATGGTAATGACTGCGATCAGTCGCTCAAACTTCTTGCACGAAGAGGTGAAGGTCAGGCAGGCAGCAAGGATGATAAATGGGTAAAGTTTTTTCATGGGATCGTCATTTACTGATGGTAATATCAATGGTTTTCACCCCCAGGTCGGTTTTCCGTAACCGGCTCTTGATGAGCCAGTCCTGGAATTTCTCCGACTCCAACGCCCGGGGAACCTGATAGCCCTTGTCTTTTTCGAATGCGGACAGGCTCTCCATGTTCAACCCTGCTTTCAGGGCCGGAGCATCAATCGGGGTAGGACTGAACAGGATGAACAACCGGTTCTGTTCATGCAGTTTATCCGTGAATAACTGGTAACTGTCGGTGTATGCTTTGGTTTCAAAATAGGTCAGGTTTTCCTCAGGGGAGAAGAAGATGTACTCTCTGTTCCCTGTGACAGGCACTCCGTTTTCATAGCTTTTCGGCAACCGCATATAGGGAAGCAGGCACTGGGCTATCTTGCCGTCATCGAGGAAGACCGCAAGATACCCGTCGGCAGGGGAAGAGAAATAGAGATAGAGTGGATCATCATTCTTAAAATCGGTTTTTCGACACCGTTTATCCGCACAATCGAGCGGGAAGGCTTCGCAGGAAGCAATATTTTCAGTAAGTTCCCGCGCCTTGATCTTCACCTTGCACCGGAGCTCCTTGACCCTCTTTTTCTTCCCCCCAATCTCCATCTCTCCTTCGATTTCGTCGAATTCCTTCTTTAGCACCTCCAGTACCTCCCCTTTCACGTAAGTGTTGGCGATCATGTTAAAAACCGTGCTGGTCTCTACTGTCTCCCCGGTCTGAAGGTTTTTCATGTAGGTGGAATTGCCCTGAATGATGGCGGTTCCGAAGGCTTTTTCCAGGGCATTGACCAGCGCTCGATCAAAAGCCACCTGTTCTACCTCCAGGAGAGATTTAAATGCGGGGAACTCTACCTGTGCTTCTCCTTCAACGGTTACGATCCGGAGCTTCTGTGCCGAAAGGGATGATAATTGCCAGACAAAGCACAACAGGAAGAATAGCTTCAGAATTTTCATTAATGTTTAATTACAACTTCGGATTGTCCCGCAACAGCTTCTCTACCTCTTCATCGGTCTTCTTCAGTTTCTCCTTAAGGTCTCTTTTGATGGCCTTTTTGGCAATCGCGAGGGATTGTTCGGCTTCGTAGAAAATCCGGATCTGCACTTCAATCTTATTATCGTCGAGGTCGCGGGAAAGTTTGAAAGCCGGGTCGATGTAACCCAGTTCCTGGGCAATGATGTTTTTGGAAGATTGAACGATCTGGGTGATGGATGCAGCATCTTCGGTGGAGAGTTGTTCGTTGGCGATGTTGCCGTTCACAATGGAAGCGATCTTCGTCTCAATGGTCCCTGCCAGCTGGAGTTTGGCAAATTCAAGTGCCTGGGTTTCCGCAGCTGTTTTGGTTTCAGCTACTCCATTCCCATCAGCGGTGATGTAAATCGGAACTCCTTTTTCATCTTCAGCAACTTTTTTCATCCAGGATTTCTCAATCATCTTTTCCATCGGAAGTTCGCCGGGCATGGTCTTCCAGCCCTGTTTGGAGAGCGTTTTAGCCTCTTTTTTGGCCTCTTTCAAGGCTTTGTCTTTGAGCTCTTTCTTCAGCTCTTTGTTTGTTTGCTGACCGATGGCCAGCGATGCCATCAGGATGGCACATGTAAACAGTGTGAATAATTTTTTCATGGCGTTGGTTTTTGAATTTTCCATTAACAAATGTATTCTAAAAGGATTTAAAAATCAAGGATTATACAATTATAATTCCCCTTTCAACAATTTGTCCACCTCTTCGTCTGTCTTCTTCAGCCGCTCTTTCAGGTCCCGTTTGATCGCTTTCTTGGCAATGACAAGCGATTGCCTGGTATCGTAGAAGATCCTGATCTGGACTTCTATGTTTTTGTTATCCAGCTCACGATATAGTTTAAAGGCTGGATTCACATAACCTAACTCCTGGGCGATGATATTCTTCGACGACTGGACGATCTGGGTTACAGAAGCGGCATCTTCGGTGGAGAGTTGTTCATTGGCAATGTTGCCGTTGATGATGGAAGCGATTTTGGTTTCAATGGTACCGGCCAGCTGAAGCTTGGCAAATTCAATCGCCTGGGCTTCCGCAACGGTTTTGGTCTGGGCTACGCCGTTTCCGTCGGCGGTGATGTATTTGGCATTGCCGTTTTCATCTTCGGTTACCTTTTTCATCCAGGAGTTTTCTATCATCTTCTCCATGGGAAGTTCACCGGGCATGGTCATCCAACCTTGTTTCTTCAGGCTCTTGGCCTCTTTTTTAGCCTCTTTGATGGCTTTGTTTTTTAACTCTTTCTTCATCTCTTTGTCGGTCATTTGTGAAAATGCCAGACTCACTGTGAAGAGGGCACAGATCATGAGGGATACCGTTTTTTTCATGGGATTTAATTTTGGGATTTGGTTTCTTTGACATTGGTAAGTATGGAATGCACTCCCCGAAAGGAGTGCTAATATACAATAATATGGATTCGATGTCAATAGCATGGCAGCGCTGTTTTCCGGTTAGTACAGGAAAACTTGATTTTGTGACAGCCCTTCGTCCTTCGTCCTTCGTCCTTCTTCCCTCGTCCCTCGTCGCTTACCTCCATCCCCCTCCAAGGGCGAGGTAGAGGTTTACCACAGCCAGCAGTTCATCGGTTCTTGCGTTTGAAAGTTCCACCTGGGCGTCATACAGGTTCCGCTGGGCATCGATGACATCGAGGTAGCTGGCATAACCGGCATTGAAAAGCTGATTGGAGAGATCGAATGCAGTTTGCGCTGCTGCAACCAACTTTCTGTCCTCCGTCACCACCTCTTTCTGCTTTTCTACATCCAGGATGTTGTTTGCTACCTCTCCGATGGCAGTATAGATCGTCTTCTGGTAGTTCAGTAGCATCTCCTCCCTGTAAGCCTGGGTTTTCCTGACATTTGCTTTGAGTTTCCCCCACGAAAAGATGGGGGCCACAAGGTTTCCGATGGCGGATCCGATCAACCCGGCTCCCAGTTGTGAATAGCCAATATTTGCACTGATACTCAGCGAAGGAAGCATGTAGGCACGGGCAACGCCGATCTGGGCGTTCGCTGAGATCAGCTGCTGTTCTGCCTGGATGATGTCAGGACGGCGGGTGATCAGCTGGGAAGGGATACCGGCATCGGGGATGACCGCACGACTGATCTGATGGATGATGGAGTCGCCTTCACTTACCTCGCCGGGCAACTCTCCAATCAGCAGGCGAAGCGCATTCTCCTGACTGCCAATCGCCTTCTCATAGGCGGGGATCTGTGTCTTAAGTCTTGCCAGCTCTGCTTCCGCCTGGGCTACCACCAATCCGGAGACCGTTCCGGCAATCATTTTCGCCTTGACAAGCGCCAGGGCCTCTTCCCGGATGGAGACATTGTAGAGGGTGATCTGGAGCTCATCCCGGTATTCGACCAGCGTGAAGTAACCCGAAGCAATGTTGGCGATGAGGGAGATGAATACAGAGTGACGGTAGGCCTCCTGAGCGAGCAGATCAGCTCTGGCCGACTCTTTGGCCCGTCGAAGTTTGCCCCAGATATCGATCTCCCAGGTCAGGTTCGCCGTTCCATAAAAATCGTGGTAATCGAGCGTTCCTGTTGGGGGTGCTTGCTGGTTCCGGTAGGCGGCGGTACTGCTGACGTCCAGGGAAGGCCAAATATCTGCCCGGGTACTTCTGAAAGAGGCACGTGCCTGGTTCACCCGTTCCATGGCCATCCGAAGGTCAAAGTTGTAGGTCAACCCCTGCCAGATCAACTGCTGTAAGATGGTATCTCTGAAAACAAAGGTCCAGGAGGTATCGGCAAACGAAGCGGAATCCCTGTTGCCGGAAAACCGGAACTCCTTTCCGGTATCAATATCCGGCCGCTTGTAGTTCGGACCTACTTTACAACCGGTTATGAAGAGGAGCAGGAAACCAAATGCCAGAAATCCGGAAGAATATTTTTTAACCACCATTTTCTATTTACGAATTACGATTTTCGATTTACAATTTCTCAGTCCTCAGTCCTCAGTCCTCATTCCTCGTCCCACGTCTCACGTTTCACGTTCCTCGTCCTTCGTCCTTCGTCCTTCGTCCCTCTTCCTTCGTCCCTCGTCCCTCGTCCCTTGATCCAATTCTCAATCCGTTGGAACATCACATAGAGTGTGGGCACTACCAGCACTCCACAGATCGTTGCCATCAGCATCCCGCCAAAAACAGATGTCCCGAGTGCATGCCTGCTGGCTGCGCCGGCTCCACCGGCAATGACCAGCGGGACCACACCCAGGATAAAGGCAAAAGAGGTCATCAGGATAGGTCTGAAGCGAAGCTTTGCTGCCGCTTCAGAGGCTTTGATCAGCTCCATTCCCTCCAGGTGTTTTTGCCTGGCATATTCCACGATCAGGATCGCGTTCTTCGCAATCAGTCCGATCAGCATAATCAATCCGATCTGAGCATAGATATTGTTTTGCAGCCCACGGACCCATTGCAGTCCAAAAGCGCCCAGAATGCCGAAAGGCAAAGCCATCAGGATGGGTAAAGGAAGGAACCAGCTCTCATATTTGGCGGCGAGCAGCAGGTATACAAAGATGAAACAGAGTGCAAAAACAAATGGGGCCTCATCGCCTGCAATCAACTCCTGCCGTGTCAGGCCCGAATACTCATAGCCAAAACCAAATGGCAATGTCTCTTCCGCCACCTCTTTGACAGCCCCGATCGCTTGGCCGGAGGAATATCCTGCAGCAGGTGCAATGGTAAAGCTGGATGAACTGTACAGGTTGAAACGCCTCACGACATCCGGACCTTCAATGGATTCGAGGCTGACCAATGTCCCAAGCGGAACCATGTTACCGGTGTTCGACCTGACATAGATCCGGTTGATATCTTCGGGATTTGACCGGTAAACCGCATCGGCCTGGATGATTACCCGGTATGATTTCCCGAATTGGTTATAATCGTTCACATACAGACTCCCGAACTGTGCCTGAAGGGCGCCGTAGATCTCACTGATAGGAATCCCCATCGTCTTGGCTTTCTCTTTGTTTACCGTCAGGAAATACTGCGGGATGTCAATCCGGAATCCGGTAAAGACGTTGGATAGCATTTTATTTTGTGAAGCAGTTACTGCAAAGGCAGCGGTAACCTCCGCCAGTTTATCCAGGCCTGCGCCAGCCTTGTCTTCCAATTGAAGTTCAAGCCCTCCCGTGGTTCCCAGTCCGGAGATGGCTGGCGCATTGAATGCCATGCAGATCCCGTTTGGGATGAGGCTCAGCTGTGACTGCACCTTAGCGATGATTGACTCCACGTTCAGCGAATCTTCCGTTCGGTCTTTCCACGGGGTGAGTTTCACGAACACCGCCCCGCTCGTGGTGCTGACAGTGCCATCGAGGATGCTATACCCCGGGACAGAGGAGAATGATTGAACACCGGCTGTCTTTTCGAGGATCCGCTCTACCCTCCTCATCACAGTGTCGGTTTTTTCCAGGGAAACCCCTTTGGGGGTGATGACATTGACAAAGAAATACCCCTGATCCTCATCAGGCAGAAATCCGGTAGGGAGAAACTTCATGACAAGTACCATCAGGATGATAACGATGCCAAGGAATAGGATGGGCCTGCTGATGTGGTGCAGAAAGTTGTTCACGATGGCGATGTACTTTGTTGTCGTGGCCCCAAAAGCTTTGTCAAACCCGTTGAAAAATTTTCCAATCAGCCCTTTCCGTTCGAGTTTTGGCTTCAGGAGAAGAACACACATGGCCGGACTGAGTGTCAGAGCCAGCAGTCCGGAGATGATGATCGAAGAGGTGAGTGTCAGGGCAAATTGTTTATACATCTGGCCGGTGGTGCCTCCCAGGAACGATACCGGGATGAATACTGCCGAGAGGACCAGGGTGATGGTGAAGATCGCACCTGCGATCTCCCGCATCGTCTCCTTGGTAGCTTCCAGCGGACTCATACCGTGCTCGTCGATCTTCTCCTGCACCGCTTCGAGCACTACGATCGCGTCATCCACCACGATTCCGATGGCTAGCACCAGGGCAAACAGGGTCAGCATGTTGATCGAGAATCCGAAAAGCTGGAAAGCAGCTAATGCGCCGATCAGTGAAACGGGAACCGTGACCGCCGGGATCAGCGTTGCACGCCAATCCTGAAGGAAGATGAACACCACAAGAAATACCAGCACAAAGGCTTCCAGCAGGGTTTTAAGCACCTCCTCGATGGAGGCATCCACAAACTCAACCGTATCGAGCCCTACCTCATATTCCAGTCCGGGAGGAAATTGGCTGGCCAATTCCTCCATGGTGGCATCACAAGCGGCACGTACCTGGGTGGCATTGGATCCGGGCGATTGGTAGACGGCGATGAACGGAGAGGGTTTTGTATTAAACCTGGTGCGTACATCGTATGTTTTCAGTCCTAACTCAACCCGGGCGATATCCTCCATCCTTACGATGGAGCCATCAGACTTTGTTTTTATGATGATGTTGTTGAACTCCTCAATGGAATGTAGCCGGCCTTCGGCACGAATGATATAGGATAGCTCCTGGCCGGGAACAGCAGGACTCTTTCCGATGGCACCGGCTGCTGCTTCCAGGTTTTGATCCCTGATAGCGTTGGCTACATCATCAGTAGTGATGCTTAGCCCGGCCATACGCTCCGGATTAAGCCATATCCGCATGGCGTAGTCGTCGCCACCAAGCAGGGAGACATCGCCCACCCCGTCAATCCGTTTCATCACATTGACGATGTTGATCTGTGCGTAGTTGGATAGAAACTCAAAATTGTACGAGGTATCCTGCGAGGAGAGGGCATAGAGCATCAAGATACTCGGATTTCGTTTCATGACGGTTACACCGCCCTGAGTCACTTCAGCTGGCAGCAAGCTATAAGCACGTTGTGCACGGTTCTGGGTATTTACCGTAGCCATATCGGGATCGGTGCCCACATCAAAATAGACTGTGATGTTACAGGATCCGTCGTTGGCACACTGCGAGGTCATGTACATCATATCTTCCACACCATTGATCTGTTCCTCCAGTGGGACAGCCACGGTCTTCTGAACGACCTCAGCGCTGGCACCCGGGTAGTACGCGGTTACCTGGACCGTGGGCGGAACGACATCCGGATACTGTGCGACAGGCAGGACCATCAGGCTCAACACCCCGACCAGGGTGATCAGGATGGCGATGACGAAAGAGAGAACCGGACGTTGTATAAATTGTTGGAGCATATTTATTCATTTAATAATATCCGGCACAGTCAACGTATCTTTCACCATAATGGGTGTGACCTCCATTCCATCACGTATCTTCTGATATCCTTCCAGCAGGATCCTGTCGCCAATATTCAACCCTTTCATGATAACCACCATATTCTCAATATGTTGACCGGCAAGCACAGGAAGCCGTGTGACGTTGTTTGCCGAATCAAGGATAAATACAAAATCTTTGTCCTGAATTGGCTGGATGCTGGATTGAGGGATGACGATCCCATCATCCTCCTCTCCCAGGATCAATGTGACTTCACTGAAGGTTCCCGGTTTGATGAGCCCGTCTTTATTGGGGAATTCCGCTCTCAGCGCAATGGTTCCCGTGGCGGGATTGATTTCACGACCAATAAAATCAATGGTTCCGGGATAGGGGTAGGTTTGCTTGTTAGAGAGTGTCAGGTATACCGGAAGGGTTTTGTTGTCCTGAAGCTCCTTTCTGCCTTTCAGTTGCTCTTTGTTCTCCAGGACCCAGCTCATGATCGATAAATAGTTGTTTTCATTCATCTGGAAGTTAACATAGATGGGATCGACAGCTGAGATGGTGGCGAGCAGGGTGCTTTCGCTTCGTCCGACAAGGTTGCCCGGACGAACCTGCACCGCTCCGATGTATCCGGTAATGGGGGAGGCAATGGTGGTGTAGGAGAGATTCAGTTTGGCCTGCTGCAAATCGGCTTGTGCGCTTGCCATTGCCGCTTTCGCCTGCTTCTCCTCGGTAACTGCTACGTCGAAGTCGTTCTGGCTGATGGCATTGGTGTTCACCAGGGGCTTTAACCGGGCCACATTGAGCCTGGCATACTCCCATGCTGCTTCTTTGTTGGCCAGGTCGGCTGTCGCATAGTCGACGTTGTTGACATATTCAGCTTTCTCAATGGTAAAGAGAATCTGGCCTTTGTGCACGATCGATCCCTCCTGAAACGACCAGTTTTCAAGATATCCCTCCACACGTGCCCGGATCTCGACCGTGGGAATCCCTTCGGCCTGCCCGACCATGTTAATTGACAGCGGAACACGGGTTCCCTGGATGGTCATCACCCTGAGTGCAGGAGGCGTTTTTGTTTGCTCATTTTTCGACTTACAGCCCGGGTTAAGGAAGAGCAAGGAGCTGAAAAGAGATAATAGCCCCAGGAAAATTATTCTGTTCTTCATGATCTCTGAAAATTTTTCAATTCAAACCTACATGAAAAATATCACTTACACAAACCTGCATGAAAATTTCATACAGGTTCCCGTTGACCATTACAACATAATCTGATTAATAATGGTTATTTTTGTCCGCTTACCCGAAATGATCACCGAAGGATGGGTTTGAGAACATGTAGCCTGCTGCTTTCCATACTTTTTTCCGTTTCGTTGTCGGCCCAGGATGCCCTTTTCAGTTACCAGGCAGCCGGTGAGACCAGGATATCCTTTTATCAACACGGTCTTCCCATCCACCAGAACGGCAATGCCATCCTGATCCAGCTGGCGGCAGCCAGGGATGAGAGTCCGCGTCGCCTGCGCATCCGGGTAGCTTATAATCACGCGCTGGAGGTGAAGGGATCCGAAATGACCTCCCCCGAAGTCACCATCCGTTTTACAGGTGTTCGCTCCACAGGGACGCCTCTCTATCGAAACTTCCAGATGGAGGATGTGCTGACACCCGACCGGGTGACCTGTAATCTGAACCTGATCGATCTGCCCGACAGCAATGTGCTACGACAGTTCCGGTTATCGGACCTGGATGTTGCACAGCTTGCCATCGGCTATACCAGCACCGACGTTCCGGTGGTGCAACCCGGACGGTTTTCGGTGACTCTGAGCGATATTTCATGCTACTATAGCGATGCGGCACTCCAGCGGTTCCGGGAACGGATCCAAACGATCAATAACTACTATGCCTCGTCGGCTCTGACCGACTCCCTGCTGGCCATTGCGGCAAACCATAATCCGCTGTCCCTGACCGATCTGCCCCGGAAATACATTCTCCTGATGGAGATCAACCGGATCGTCCGGCTGATCGGGAATCACCGTTTCGGTGAACAGCTATCCCTCCACGTGAACGATCCGGCACAACTCGCAAAGAACCTTCTGAAGCTGGATAAATTCTCCCGCAGCGCCACGATGACCTTCGAGCAGCAGCTTGCAGATCCCACCCCGCTTGGACAAACAGAAGCGTTGAACGACCTTTCGGAGACCTACATCCAACATCTAATATCCTACATCCGTAAGTCCATGCTCCTAAACAGCGAACGGGGAAGGATCTACCGCGAGTACCTCGATACGTGGTTTCAGATACCCGGATTTGAAGAGGAGCAAGCGGTCTTTACCAGCCTGGTGCAAAAGATGTACCCTTCCGGGGACACGGCTGCCTCGATCTCCCGCATATCCCGTGCAGTGTGTGACGCCTCGTTCCGTTCGGCCCTGCGGCTCATCAGTGAATCCAATTACGCGGCTGCGATCCTGCTGCTGCAGTACACCGGCTCCTTTCGGGAGCACAATCCATTTCGGGATGAACTTCCGGATCCGGAAGCGTTACTTGTGGAGGCAGTCAAAGGGATCTATGCTTCGTACCTGGGGATTGCCGAGAGTTGTATTGAGCAACAGAAATGGCAGATGGCCGACACCTACATTCACCGGGCGGAAGAGTACCTGGCAGAGTTTCAGGGGATCATCCCGGCCGACACCATGTTCCAGCGGGTATCCGGAAAGCTCTTTAACCGCCGGCTGGAAGGATGTGATGGCATCCTGGCGGAAGCGCGCTACCAGGAGGCCTACGACTGTTACCAATACTTCGTGGAGAGCTATCCCGCCACCCTGATCGTCTATGTGGAGGAGCATCTGGCATCGCGGAAGCAGCAGGCGGTAAAGGGACTGTTTCTGGAGGAGCGGAGCCGCATCCTGGATCTGATGCGGCGGCGGGAACCCGACAGTGCCCTTGCCTGCTATGACATAGCCTGCCGGTATTCGGAGATGATCCGCCGGGATCCGGAGGTCCGTTCGGTCCGGGCAGATCTTGACAGCCGGATGTTACCGGTTCGCTACCGGCAGCTGGCCGACAGGGGAACCTATTTTTACCTGACATACAATCATGAAGAGGCCTTCCGGACCTTCAATCAGTTAAAGGATGTGGGCGAAATACTGGGGATCCCGGTGGATACGGCCCTCGAACGCATGTACCTGGAGAGTTACAAGCACCATATGCTGAATGAGATATCTATGGCTACCGGGATGATCTGGAAGGATGAGTTCGATAAGGCAAGGGAGTATGCCCGGGAGGTGGAGAGTGTGATGGATCTGTATAACCTTGAGACCGATCAGGATCTGCAGGTGGCTCTCCGGAATTACAGACAGAAAATCGATCTCAAGGTTTGCCTCAACCTGAAGGAGGAATCGGAAATGCTGACGATCAGGGCCTGGCGGAATATCGAACTGAAGCAATTTGACCTGGCTGTCAAACAACTGGGTGATGCACGGCAACTGGTGCGGCAGCATCCTGAATGCGAGATCAATGTCTCGGCCATTGAAGACACCATCAGGCGATATCTTTCCGCAGCCTTTTACCAGGAGAAACAGCAGGAGGCCCATCACCAGGTTGCTCTGGGGAGCTACCCGGAAGCGTTGCAGCTGGTCAGTGATAATGAACGGTTTTACCGCCATACGAACCTTCAGCAGTTTGGGATTCCCTTCACCCCGGCGCTCGATTTTGTATACGAAGCCTCCCGCGTACCCATGTTCATGGAGGCTATCCGGTTTTTCCTCCAGACGAACGATATCGAAGCTGCCTGGAGCTGTCTGACCCGGCTCCGGAGGGAAGATGTGGAAGCAAAGAATGTCCGGCAGTATCAGGAGAGCATAGGTAGCGCTATGGCATCCAGGGACTTTGCCCACTTCCCCGGAGGAGACCCCGATGAATGGGCCAGGAGCTATACCGGAGGAAACCGCTGGTTTCTTAAATTTGCACAAGCCTATACCGGCAGGTGGCGGCAATTGCAGACCGAACAATCACTCAAAACACCATAAAATCATGAACCGAAACTTATTGCTTATCAGCAACTCAACCAATGCCGGAGAGGATTACCTGGCATGGCCGAGACCTCACCTCCGGTCATTTTATCACGGATATAGCGTGAAAGATATCCTTTTCGTTCCGTATGCCGGGGTAAACCTCGCTCCCAACAGCGTGGAAAAATCATTCGATGTATATGAAAAGCGGGTGGCAGCCGTGTTCAGCGAACTCGGACTGGGCATCTACTCCGTTCACCGGGAATCCGATCCGGTAGCAGCAGTCAGAAATGCCGAAGCGATCGCTGTAGGAGGGGGTAATACCTTTCACCTGGTGAAGATGATGCATGAAACGGGCAGTATGCAGGCAATCCGTGAGCGGGCGCTGGAAGGCATTCCCTATGCAGGCTGGAGCGCCGGGTCCAATGTGGCCTGTCCCACCATGAAGACCACCAACGATATGCCGATCAGTGAGCCCTCCTCATTCAACTGTCTGAACCTGATCCCTTTCCAGATCAATCCACACTACCTGGATGCGAACCCTGCCGGTCATGCCGGAGAGACCCGTGAACAGCGGATCCTGGAGTTCCTCACCGTAAACCGTACTATCTATGTGGCCGGATTACGCGAAGGATGTCTGCTGAAAATCACTGGCAACACCATGGAACTGGTCGGGAACCGGCCGTTACGAATCTTTAAATTCGGAGAAGAGACCCGGGAACTGAATGCAGGGGAGGATCTGGGATTTCTGCTAGGCCCCCAAACCCCCTGAAGGGGGATTTAGGGGCTTAGTAGCTAATATTTTACAATTTTTCCTGTAGAAGGAACTTTCCCCGGAGCTGTGAACCGGATAATATAGATCCCGGATTTCAGAAAACCGATGTCAACATTGGATGTTCCCTCCCCGAAATGTTTTTTATGGATGATCTCCCTGCCAGCCTGGTCAAACAGAACCATATCCAGCTCTTTCTCTCCGGTTTCCACGAAAAGGGTTCCTGAAGCCGGGTTGGGATAAAACCTGACCATCATGGCTTCTCCATGTGGTTGGTCATAAGGATTTTCTATCCCGGTAAAAGGAGGTCTTGGAAGCTGCCTCGGTGTATAGATACGGTATTCCCCCTCCATGAGTGAAATGGGGGCCGAACCATCTGTAACCAGGATAGAATCTCCTGTCCAGTACTCATACCAGGTTCCGGTGGAGGTAAAATTGGGAATGATCTCCTTCT
>JADHVQ010000049.1 GCA_016783905.1 Bacteroidales bacterium
GCCTGATAGATCTGTAACCGTTAGCCTGACATGGTCAGTTTGGGCCAGGGTAAAAGGAATGCTAGTGGAACCGGTAAAGGGATTTGGGTAATTCTGTGACAGGCTGGTTGATCGCTGCAATGGCTGGTCAACGCCTGTTGCCGGATCGCAATCCTGGAACTGAACTCCGTCGAGCCAGAGGGTAAATCCGTAATCCCAGGTATCGGCCCAAACCTCCACATAATTGACCTCATCCCAGGTCATCTGGCCTACTGTCGTTCTCTGGAAGGTGGCGTTGCCGGAGAGGGGGAACGCATATTTTTTCCACACATCGTGGGCAGCGTTCAACAGGCTCGGAGAAGCTGTATAGCGGAAGTAGTTCCCTGTCCGGTCACCGATCCGGATCTGAAAATACTGGAACCCGTAAGGGATAAACTTTTTGGTTTTGACCCAGAAACGAAGGGTATCCTCGTTACTGAGCGACCAAACGGAGAGTGAATCGCCATAGGGACGGTAATTCAGTGCAACAAACCAGCCCCTGGAGGTGACCAACTTCACGGAAGCCGCTCCCACCATCTTGTTTTCGGTATCAAAGTAGAGGCTGTCGGCATACTTGACAGGGGCCGGATAGCCCACTTCCGGGTAGCCATACCACGTAGAGAGTGGTTCAGCGAGGTCGCATGGCGGAGTAGTCTGGAAGGTCACCTCAGGGGAGGACTGGGGAGGCCACCAGATCACCTCCCCTTTGGCTGGATTATCGTGCTTGTCAAAGATTTTTTCCTCGATCAGGACAGAATCTCCCGGCAGCCAGGTGTTATTCACTGCATCAATGTCATAGACCGAATTGTTTGAGATATGGAAAACGGTTGGGAAGCGGAAGGTGTTCCCTGTGATCGTATCCTGATCGGATTGCCCGTCCAGGCTGATGCTGGCGTTCCGGTTGAAGTCGAAATCATTTCCGGTAGCAACCAGGTGTTCGGTTTTGATAGCTGAGATAGCCACTGTATTCCCGTCGAACAGGTTGTTGTGGATGGCATAGTCGTGGGAGAACTGGTTCGCATACCCGCTGATGGGTGAGCCTTCCCACAGCTCGATCCCGATCGGATTATCCTGGATGATGTTGCCCGTGATAGTGTTTTCAAATCCCCGGTCAATGGCTATCCCCGACTGGTAATTTCCGATGATCTCGTTGCTGTCGACCAGGCTGTTGAACGAATATCCCAGCCAGAATCCGTAATGGCTGTAGTTGCAGTTGTTGTGTTTATAAACATTCCCATCGGCAAAGGTGGCTTCAATGGCATTGTGTGGTGAGTAGGAGCATTCGTTATACCCGAAATAGTTATTATTGGGAATGGCCGAATGCTGATACTGTCCCAGGAAAACACCATCTCCGGAATAAGAAAGGTCATTGAATTCCACAACATTCTCATTGGAGACCAGCATCAGCAGGGCCGCACAGTCGCTCGGATCGGTGTAGGGACGGTTGACATGGGAGCAGTTATTCTGATAAATATGACAGGTATCGGTCCAGTACATCCTGATCCCGAAGGAGGTATTCCAGGAGAAGTCGTTATCATGCACCTTGATGCTGTCGCAATGGTAGAGCGCCACCCCGTCATTCTGCAACGTCATGTTGTTCTCAAAAATATGCCCGGCCCGGGTCTGGTACATCAGGACTCCTCCTCCCAGAGCCGACTGGTAATTGGTCCAGATGCTGATCCAGCCTGACGAATCAACTTTGTTTCCGGAGAATACATTCCCATTGATGGTGATATGACTGGAATTCATGATATGTACTGCGTATTTGTAATTATAGACAGAGTCAAAATTCTTGATGATGATGTGATCCGAGTTGGTGATCTTGATCATATAACCCTGGTCGTTCACCCCATTGACGTAGCAACTGTCGCCATCCAGGATTACGTCATGGACATTGTTGACCTGAATCACCCCATCTGCGGGAGCATCCGTGAAGGTGTACTGCCCGGCAGCAAATTTGATGTTTGAATTGCTCTGGATCTGCATGTTGTCGGTAATGGGGATATAGGTTTGACCTGTTGACCAAAGATGAATGAAAACAAGGGTTACCAAGGGAATCAGGATCTTTTTCATGGGGTTTGATTTTGGATACAGCGAATATAATCAATTTCATATTCACAATCAAGATGTGAATATTTTCCAGGGGTGTAGTTGATTTCCATCGCATCTTCCTGTATCTTTATCCTCTTAATTG
This sequence comes from Bacteroidales bacterium, assembly GCA_016783905.1. Classification (GTDB taxonomy): domain Bacteria; phylum Bacteroidota; class Bacteroidia; order Bacteroidales; family FEN-979; genus QYOJ01. The sequence goes on from JADHVQ010000049.1 coordinate 2,213, forward strand.
ATAAAGATGTGAAAGGACAACAAAGGAATTTTCTCTTATTGTTCACCTTCGCTTTTTTTGTTTCAGCTCTTTTCTGGATTACCAACTGCAAAAGAACCATTGAGATACAGGAGCCGGGCATCGGGAGTATGGAGGATTTGGATGTTCAGCCCGATTTTAACTGGCAGACCTCCCGGGAGATCAATCTGAATATCGCCACTACGTTACCTGCTCTCCCTGTTGGAACCTTGTCGCGGATAGCTGTTTACCAGGGAGACCCTTTGATTGATGGAAAGCTTATGATTAGCGGTTCTGCAGGATTCGATTACCCGTTCCGTGCCAGGTTGCGGGTATCAAATACTGTTACCTCCCTCTTTCTCCAGCTGAAAACAGCCAGTGGATTCAGTGAAACCATTGAGGTACCTGTTGAAAACAACATCACTTACACCTTTTCCGGAAAAGGAGGCGGGAAGATGAGTGCTGCATGGGTCAATGAGCCTGACTGTGAATCCGGGTGTGATGCCTGGTTGACAGGGAGTGGTACTGCTACGATTGGAAACGGCCTGACCTATTGCATAACAGACAATTACAGCGGACATATCTCCATTCATGATGGGACATTAAAAGTGTGTGGCACCTTCACCGGAACCCTCAGCATGGGCCAGGAGGAGGAGACATGCAAACTCATCGTTACCTCTACGGGATCTGCCACCATCAGCTCCATCAGCATGACCCGGAACTGTTCCTTTTGGGTGTTCGGGGAAGGTCTAGTCACTATCGGATCCATTTCAATGATTCACAATTCCTTTTTTCAGAATCGGGGCACGATCCTGATCAATAACAATTTTACGCATCCCGGTCTGATACGGAATTTTGGCAACCTGACGATCAACGGACAATATACTGTTGGGGGAACAGGAAGTGAATTGATAAACCTGGGATTCTTATCGGTTAACAGCAACTGGCAGGTATCCGGTAATGTTCAAAACAGCGGAACGATTGAGGTGTTTGGGAACATCCATTTCAATGGAAAAACCGTCCAAAATAACTGCAACATAAGCAGTCACCAGGAAGTAGTATTTAATACGATGGAATTCAACTCCAGTAACGGGTATCTTCATGCAAAGATGGGGATGACAGTGAACGAAGGGGCTAAACTGGTTCTTCAGAATCAGTCGATGATTTCAACTCCCGTTTTTACGATGAAAAACATGGTTAATGGGGAGGGAGCCACCAGCGTCATCAAGTGCACTGCTTCCGGCAGCATCAATGGACCGCAGGGATTTGTTAAAGGAGCTGTGGAGATGCTAACCCCCGATGGGACCCTCCTTGCAGGCAGCTATCCTGAGAACTTCCTGGAAGGCGCCATCCTGAAACCTCTTGCCGAGGATTCTGCTTACATTCCGATCGGGCTTTGCAATCCTGAAGGAAGCGGGCAGCTTGACGCCAGCGATTCGGATGGTGACGGTGTGCCGAATTTGCTCGACGATTTTCCTGCTGATGGCAACCGTGCATTCACCAGCTGGTATCCGAGTGCATCTGCTTTCGGTAGCCTGGTCTTTGAAGACCTCTGGCCCTATCAAGGCGAGTACGACATGAATGATGCAGTGATCGATTATCAGTTCAGGATTCTCACCAATTCCCGGAACGAAGTGGTAGATATTCAACCGAAGTTTTATCTCCGGGCTGCAGGAGCTGTCCTTAAAAACGGCTTTGGATTCCAGTTCGATCAGATCTTGCCTGAAGTTGTGGGATCGGTAACCGGATACATCTATAAATTCGGGTACATTATGCTGAATGAGAACGGGACTGAAAGTTCACAGGAACATGCCACGATCATTGTGTGGGATAATGCCGATAACATCATCCACCGGGTTGGACCAAGAACAGAGTTCAATACCCTCGCCGATTATCCTGCCGGTTATTCCGACTCGGTTTTTATCCACATCCATTTTGCCATTCCCCAGGATCAATCTTTGGTTGGATCTCCTCCTTACAATCCCTTCCTGATCAAAAACCTGGACAGGAGCATCGAGATCCACATGCCTGATTACATCCCCACTTCCCTGGCTAATCCGGTTTATTTTGGCACTGCCGACGACAACTCCGATCCCGCCGAAGGCAGGTACTACAAAACGAAGAAAAACCTTCTCTGGGCAACAAATATCACCGAGAAGTTCCATTATACCTATGAATACGTTGCGATCCTTTACGGCTACCATCATTTTGCAGAGTGGTGCCAGTCCGGTGGAAATGATTATCCCGACTGGTATCAGGGCCTGCCGGGATACAGGAACGAAAACCTGATTTACAACATCCCCTTCAATTGATCTCCTGCGCCTCGTGAAGTTCCCCCTTTGAGCTGGAATCAGAAGATGTTTTTCTTTTTACGATCAGCAGGAGGTACAGGACTGTAATTCCCACTCCGGTTCCGGAAATGATAAACATCCATTTCGAACCCAGGGTGAACCAAAGAAATCCGGCCAGACTGCTGGCCAGGAGGGTCAGAAAGCTCGATAGGCTGGTATACAATCCAATGGCGGTCGCTGTATCTTTCCGGTTGGCCAGGTTGGTGATCAGCGCTTTGGAGACACCGTCAGTACAGGCAGCGTAGAGGCCGTATCCAAAAAAGAGAATGCCGAACACCCACATCGATTCCGCCCATCCAAATCCGAAATAAACGGCACTGAAAATCACGAATCCTATGATCAGTATGGTCTTGAGGCCGATGCGATCAGCAAGCCATCCAATCGGGTATGAAAAGGCAGCAAATATGAGGTTATAGAAGATGTAGATACCGATCATCTGAACATCTGATAATCCCTGTGCTTTTACGGCCAGCAACAGGAATACATCCGAACTGTTGAACAGGGTAAAGAGGAGCAATCCGGTGGTCAGCAGCCGATACTCTGATCCACCCCGCTTCCAGTAGGAAAAATAGGAGAGAAAGTGGATTTTCTTTGGAGGTTCCACAGGAGCACCTCTTTTCTTCTCCCTGATAAAGAAGGTCAGCAGGACAGCCGCCAATCCGGGAATGAAGGCCAGGAAAAAGAGCCACCTGTACTGTTCCGGAAAGAAGTAGAGGTAAACAAGTGCCAGGGCAGGACCTATGGCAGCTCCGAGTGTATCCATACCCCGGTGAAATCCAAATACCTTCCCTTTGTGTTCCCGGGTTGTTTCGTCGCTGAGAATGGCATCCCGTGATCCGGTGCGCACTCCTTTTCCCAGCCGGTCCAGTGTTCGGGCAAAGAAGATCCACAGGGGGTAGATGAAGAGGGCCATCAGCGGTTTGGAGAGCGCACTGAGGGCATAACCGATCTGAATAAATGGCAACCGTTTCCGCCGGAGGTCAGAGAGGTTTCCGAAATACCCTTTACTTAACCCGGCAGTGGCTTCTGCAATCCCTTCCAGGATCCCTATCAGCAGGATGGAAAAGCCGATCGAACGCAGGTAAACGGGCATCACGGGATAGAGCATCTCGCTGGCAATGTCATTGAAAAAACTGACAAAAGATATCAGCAGGACAGTCCGGGTGATGATGCGCGTTTTACTCATCGATCAGCTCCTTGTATTCATCTATCTGGTAGAAGTAGCTGAGGAAATCACGAGCCACCATGGCCAGCTTATTATTCCAGTGCCTGGAGGCCTCCCTGGCATTCCGGGCAATGGTTTCATCGATATATCCCAGCTGTTTCAGGGCATTAAAGGCATTCATCCTGGTTTCAAACTCCTGGGTTGGAGCTGTGCAGGAGATCAATTCAGGAAGGAACTCCAGTTTCCAGTTCTCAATGGAGAGCTGCAGCCATTTCATGCGTATGTTCTTGCCCCTCCAGCCTGTCTCTCCGGCCGTCTTCTCCAGGTATTCCGGTGCATCAGCCGGAAACTCCCGGCATAGCCGTTCCAGCGCCAGTTCAACATTCAGGTAGGAGCTGTCGTACAGCAATGTTTCCACATCTGTTTTCAGCGTGACCGGAATCGGGTCCAGAACCAGCAAAACCGTTTTTCGCACTTCGGCATCCGGGTCATGGATCGCCTGTCTGAACAGCTCCCGGGTCCCGGATAGCGTATCGGCCGAAAGCTGGCGCAGAATTTCCGACTTTGTCAGGTGGAATTTCTCTTTCCCGTAACACTGGATCAGCAAATCCCGTTTCTCATTAAGTAGCACCGGCTGCAATGCCACCAATGCATCGAACCGGTCGGTCATGTGCGGCGCTTTCAGCGCCTGGGAGGCAAGCTCCTGAAAAGATTTATGGAAGGTCACCTGTTTCAGGATGCGGTTTCCCGGATCAAAAAGCAGGTAGTCGATCTTCTTTTTCTCTGGATTGGGAATCCGAACCTCATGGAGCTGCTCTTCGATCCATGTCTGCACGGAGTCAGCCGATCCATCGGTATACCAAACCTGCAGCCAGACCGGCATCCGGAAGAGACCGGTCAAGTCGTTCACCGGATGTATCTGCTCCGCCCGGATGAAGGTACTTCGTGACCCGGTGGTATCATCCATCACCCGGTAGCTGACCGCATAGTGGGGTTCGCCCGGGCGCCGTACCCATTGATCGAAGAACCAGTCGTAGGAGCGCCCGGTAACATCGTAGACAGTCCGGAAGAGGTCCCGGGTTTCGGCAGAACCGTAACCGAACTTCAAGAGGTAGCTTCTGACCGCATCGCGGAATTCACGGTCGCCCATCACATCACGCAGCATCCCCAGCACTACCGATCCTTTATCGTAAATGCGGGCCCGGCCGCCCCGGCTGCTACAAACCGGGTAATCGTTTTCTTTCGAGGCCTGCAATGCTGCTGCCTGCTCCTGCCTCACTATGTTCTCGTAGTACTCCTCTCCAAACACCGAGCGCTCAAACATCTTGGCCCAATAGGTTCCGAAGCTCTCGGTGAGCCATACATCCTGATGTGCCAGGTGGTCGATGCAATCGCCAAACCACTGATGGGCCAGCTCATGGGCATTCACATTGATGTAATTTCGCTGCCAGTAAGCCCGGGGATCAATCAGCATGTAATCGCCGAAGATGGTGGAGGTGGTGCACTCCATCCCGCCATACATGTAATCAATCACCGGAATCTCCCGGTACACATCGTATGGATAAGGAACACCCATCTCCTCTTCAAAAAAATCAAACATCTCCCTTGTCCACTGATAGGTGGGCTCTACCTTCTCTTCCATGCCCCGGTAGTAAAGCAACTCCAGTGGTACCCCTCCCCTGGTTTTTTCGGCTTTGAAATCGTAATCGCCGATGCCAAGTGCCGTGGAGAAATAGGGGTGGTTTTGTGCCAGACGGTAGTGCCAGGTGGAGGTTCCATCACCATGATCCTTGACGGAGACACGAACACCGTTCGTAAACACTGAATAATCACTGTCAAAGGTGATCCGTATGTCCATCGTGACCCGGCCATCCATGTATGGCAGCCACCCGAAAGGGCGGTGTGCCCAGATCTGCCTGCGTTTCCCCTCCTCCTCCGGTTTCCAGCCGACAAAATAGATCCCGGTTGCTACAGGATCTGACTCATACACCATGGAGAGGGTATACTCCTCTCCCTTTTGCATCCCGGATTCAGGATATACAATGGTGTTTTTCCCTTCACTCCTGAACCGGACATCCTGCCTGTTGATCCTGATGCGTTCCACGTTGAATCCGGGGGTCAGGAAGACGATCGAATCGGTTTGGTAGCCAAGCGGAACAAACCGGATCACCGCTTCTCCGATGACCCTCCAGGTAGCCGGTTCGAATTCCAGGGAGGCTTCCACATGTCGCAGGGAAACGGGCAGGTCGGGTGGGTTTGCGTGAGGGTCTTTCACATAAGTAACGGTCTGGATCTGTGCCTGTATGTGCGTGACCAGCATCCAGAATACCATCAGGGAAATAATAAAGAGGGATCTCATCGGTTTGTTTTTTCTGTTCAAAGCCGGAATTTTAGTAAGTTTGCCTCGACTTTTAGCCCATTCCGGATTGACCAAAATTAATAAAAATAGTATGCAATCGCCGATGGTCGATCACGACCCTTTTTACAGTCTGAAGTCATTCATCGAAGGGGAAGAGAAAGAGCGGCAGCGCTTATCGCGGGAGTTGCACGATGGGATCGGGCGGATCAGCAACAACCTGATGCCTTCGGTGCTGGAGGCCTTCGGCATCGTGTTTGCCATCCGAAATCTCTGCGTTGAGACCAGCGAACATACCGGCCTGAAGATCTTCCTCGACTTCAAAGGAGATTTTGAATCCCTGAACAAAACCATCAAGACATACATTTTCAGGATTGCCCAGGAGGCACTGAACAACACCGTGAAGCATGCAAGGGCAAGCCGGGTAGAGCTGGTCCTGATCAGGCAGAAGGATGATGTGCTGTTCAAAAGCCGTGATGACGGAAAGGGATTCAATCTTCAGGAGATCCAAACGGGCACCGGTCATGGCATGAACAATATGCGGGAGCGGGTCAACCTCCTCAACGGATCCATTGATATTGATTCCCACGTGAATGAAGGCACCCAGATTACCATCAACATCCCTTTATTTCAGTAAGTTATGGAGTACATCGAGATTTTTCTGGTAGACGATCATCAGCTGGTGAGGGATGGCATCAAAGCGTTGCTTGCCGGCGTTCCTGACATCCGCATCATCGGCGAGGCGAACAGCGGGGAGGAATTGTTGGAGACCATCAAAATAAAGCAACCGGATATCATTCTAATGGATATTTCGCTTCCTGATATCTCTGGCATCGACCTGACCCGTATGCTGAGTCAGAGTCATCCTGAGATCAGGGTACTTATCCTGAGTATGTATACGAATGAAGATTTTGTATTCAATGCCATGAAAGCCGGAGCCAGTGGGTATCTGCCTAAGAACACTTCCCGCCAGGAGTTGCTGGATGCCATCTATGCCATCCGGGGTGGGCTTGAATTTTTCAGTGACTCGATCTCCAAAGTCATCCTGAAGAGCTTTCTTCGCCAGGCCACACAGTCCGAAGGAGAGAACGGAGATAGCCCTCAGTCGTTAACAACCCGCGAACAAGAGATCCTGAAACTATTCGCTGAAGGGTATAACAACAAGGAGATCAGCACCCGATTATCCATCAGCATCCGCACTGTTGAATCACATAAAAATCATATTGTTAAAAAGTTAGGATTGAAATCAACCGTCGAAATGGTGAAGTTTGCCATTAAGAATAAGATTGTTGAACTATGAATACCTACATCTTCATTTCCGACCTCCAGAAACAGCTCCAATCCTTTGCGGATGCGAACTGGTCGATTGGTTTCGTTCCGACCATGGGGGCCCTGCATGCCGGTCATCTTTCGTTACTCAGGCGGTCAAAAAAAGAGAACGACATCACCGTATGCAGCATATTTGTGAATCCCATTCAGTTCGCCAGCCAGAGTGATCTGACCGGATACCCCAGAATGATGGAGAAGGATTCAAAGCTGCTCACGGAAGAGGGAATGGATATTCTTTTTGCACCAGAAGTTGATGAGATGTATCCGCCCGGTGAGGAGCTGCAACTGGATCTGGATTTCGGCCGGCTCGATAAGGTGTTGGAGGGGAAGTCCCGGCCCGGCCATTTCAAGGGAGTAGCTATCGTAGTGAAGAAGTTGTTGGATATCATAAAGCCTACCCGGGCCTATTTTGGTAAAAAAGATTTTCAGCAATTGAATATCATCCAGCATATGGTTGATACACTAAAGCTTCCGGTGAAGGTCGTTGCCTGCGAAACAGTAAGGGAGCCTGACGGCCTCGCGATGAGCAGCCGAAATCTTCAGTTGACAATCGGGGAGCGTCAACTGGCATCACGGATCTATGATGTGCTGATGTTTACCAAAGCCAATGCCGGCTCGATCCCTGTTAAGAAACTGCAGATGATGGCACAGAAGAGGCTGGCAGAAACTCCAGAGTTCCGGATCTACTATTTCGAGATTGTGGACAATCGAACCCTTTTACCGGTCAGCTCCTGGGCAGATCCAAAACACATCATCGTCTGCACATCCGTTTCTCTTGGAGGCATTCGCCTGATCGATAATATGGAACTTTTTTCGTAATTTTGCCGCATGAAAATTGAAGTGCTGAAATCGAAAATTCACAGGGCAACCGTTACGGAAGCAGACATCAACTATGTGGGAAGCATTACGATCGACTCAGCGTTGATGGAAGCCACCAATCTGGTCGAATATGAAAAGGTACACGTGCTGAATATCAATAATGGTGAACGGATTGAAACCTATTTGATCAGGGGAGAGAAAGGAAGCGGGATCATCTGTTTGAATGGTGCCGCTGCCCGTAAGTTCATGAAGGGTGACCTTGTCATTATCGCATCTTACGCACTGATGGACATTGAGGAGGCAAAATCGTTCCAACCTTTGATCGTTTTCCCGGATCATCATAACCACCTCCCCTAAAGCTAACCATTTCCCTGATGCCATCCCCCCCAGATGATGTTAAACCATTCAAAGCAGGGTTCCTCACAATCCTGAAGTTCGTGTTCTTTCTCGGACTCGGCATCCTGATCATCTGGCTATCACTGAAAGACCTTACAGAAGAGGAGAGGCACGAGATCGTAAAAGCCTTTCGTACCGCTAACTACAACTGGGTGATCCTGGCCCTCATGCTGGGAATCTTCAGCCATATCCTGCGTGCTCTCCGCTGGATGATGTTTATGGGGCCTATGGGTTACAAACCCCGCTTTAAGAACTCTTTTTATGCGGTGATGATCGGCTACCTGGCCAACCTGGCTTTCCCGAGGCTGGGTGAAGTGACCCGCTGCGGGATCCTGGCCAAGTATGAAAAGATCCCGTTCAACCGGTCACTGGGAACGGTTATCACCGAACGGGCCATCGATATGCTGATCTTTTTCATGCTGTTTATCTTGATGATCGTGACCCAGCTAGGAACCATCCGGGAGTACCTGGATGAGACGATCTATCCAAAACTGGTGGAGAAGTTCGGAGCGATCCATTATTCACGTATCCTGTTGATAGCTGCCGGAAGCTTTGTCACGATTTTGGCCATTCTTTTCTGGATCTTCCGCAGAAGGCTGCGGAAGTTTAAACTCTACCAACAGATTAAAAATCTGGTCATCGGATTCTGGGAGGGATTGAAGTCATTGACACAAATTAAACGTCCCTGGATTTTTATCCTCTACTCCTTCTCTATCTGGTCGCTCTATTTCTTGATGCTTTATGTCTGTTTTTTCTGTTTTCCGGAGACTTCGGATCTGTCACTCGGAGCCGGATTATCGGCTCTTGTTCTCGGTAGTATCGGCATCATGATCACCCCCGGAGGGATAGGACTCTATCCAGCTTTGATCCAGGAAACCCTGAAGTTATATGGAATTGCACTGGTAACCGGACTGGCACTGGGCTGGATCGCCTGGACCACCCAAACCCTGATGGTCCTGCTGGTTGGTGGCCTCTCTCTGATCCTGCTTTCATTTAACAAGACCCATCATGGAAAAAGTGGAACAGATTAAATTAAAGATACGGACATCCGACCAAATCCGGAATCAACGAAACTTCTGGAGTTTCAAGGACAGGAAAGTTGTCTTTACCAACGGATGTTTTGATCTCCTGCATCTGGGCCATATTGAATACCTGTCGAAAGCAGCTGACCTTGGCGATGTGCTGGTGATCGGCCTGAACTCGGATAGCTCTGTCAGAGCATTGAAAGGTCCCGGTCGTCCCATTACCGATGAACATGCCCGGGCCATGATCCTGGCATCCCTCTCCTTTGTCACAGCAGTCGTAATATTCGATAAAGAGACCCCCTATGATTTGATTGCCACTGTTCAACCGGATGTTCTGGTAAAAGGAGCTGATTACAGGACGGAAGAAATCGCGGGACACGACATCATACTTGCACGTGGGGGGAAGGTAATTACCATTCCACTCACGGAGGGGTACTCAACAACGGGGATCCTTTCTAAGCTTCAGGATCAGCCATGAGGAACGAAGGACGAGGGACGAGGGACGAGGGGCGAGGATTATTACAGGGTTGATTCCAAATAGTTTCCATTTCGTATATTTGTTGAACATAGTTGGGTGAACACAAAGTGCCAACTGCCAACTGCCAACTGCGAACTGCCAGCTGCCAACTGTAAACTTGTGCCTTATGGCTAAAATTAAAACCTCTTTTTTCTGCCAGAACTGTGGTGCACAGTCACCCAAATGGCTGGGCAAATGTCCTTCCTGTGGTGAGTGGAACACCTTTGTGGAGGAGGTGATCCAGCGGGAGACCAAAAGGGGATACCGGATGCCGGATGCCGGGAGCCGGAAACCGGTTCGGATCTCCGAGGTAACGGTAGATTCCCAGAAACGGCTCGATCTTCATGATCAGGAGTTAAACAGGGTGGTGGGCGGAGGTCTGGTTCCAGGGTCTGTTGTCCTGATCGGGGGTGAACCGGGTATCGGAAAGTCGACCCTGATGCTCCAGGTGGCGCTCCAATGCGAAGGCTTGAAAGTGCTCTACATCAGCGGGGAAGAGAGCGAACAGCAGATCCGGATGCGCTCCGAACGAATTGGGATGAAACAGGATGAGTGTTTTATCCTCACCGAAACCTCCACGCAAACGATTTTCCCCTTCCTGGAAGAGTTACAGCCGGGACTGGTGGTGGTGGACTCCATCCAGACACTCTCCACCCAGGTCATTGAATCATCGGCGGGAAGCATTTCACAGATCCGTGAGTGTACTGCAGAGCTTCAAAAATATTCCAAGATCACCAACACTCCGGTGATCCTGATTGGTCATATCACCAAAGACGGAACCATTGCCGGTCCCAAGATCCTGGAGCACATGGTGGATACGGTATTGCAGTTTGAAGGGGATCGCAACTACGGGTACCGGATCCTCCGCGCTGTGAAGAACCGCTTTGGCTCCACCTCTGAACTGGGTATCTACGAGATGCATGACCGTGGACTGCGTGAGGTATCCAATCCCTCAGAGATTCTCCTTTCCCACCGTGATGAACCTATCAGCGGGATCGCTATTGCTGCAACCATCGAAGGATTACGCCCGATGCTGATCGAAACACAGGCGTTGGTCAGCTCGGCCGCTTACGGTACCCCGCAACGTTCCAGTACCGGATTCGACACCCGCCGGCTGAATATGCTCCTGGCCGTGCTGGAGAAACGCAGCGGATTCAGGCTGGGGGTCAAAGATGTATTCCTCAACATCGCCGGCGGAATCCGTGTGGATGAGCCGGCGATCGACCTGGCAGTGGTTGCCGCCGTACTCTCTTCCAACGAAGATGTCCCCATTAGCAACAAAACCTGTTTCGCTGCTGAAGTGGGCTTATCGGGGGAGATCCGTCCAGTTACCCGGATCGAACCGAGAATCCTGGAAGCGGAGAAATTGGGCTTTGAACAGATCTTTGTCTCCCATTACAACCTTAAGGGAATGGATGTGAAGAAATTCAGCATCCAGGTCCGGCCTGTGAAAAAAATTGAAGATCTCTGGATTGCTCTATTTCGATAATTTCTTATCTTGGTGGAAATTTTAAACTCCAAGCCCATGTCACTTACACTTATTATTATTCAAATCCTGATCCTGACCTTTGCTGTCATTCTGACAAGCTATCTGTTGCCGGGAATCACTGTCAAATCTTTCTGGACCGCTTTGTTGGTTGCCATAGTTCTGGCTTTGCTGAATTATTTTGTAAAACCTATCATGGTAGTCCTGACCATTCCGTTTACACTCTGGACATTCGGACTGTTTCTATTTGTCATCAATGCGTTGATCATTCTCCTGGCAGGTGCACTGATCAAGGGCTTTGAGGTGAAAGGTTTCTGGTGGGCGTTGATCTTCAGTATCATCCTCTCTCTCATTCAATACCTGCTTGAGTACCTGATCCTGCCTTCTTTCGTATAACATGCGCCATCGAGTTCTATCCAACCACGCCGAGATCATTGAGATCATCAAACGGTGCCAGATTTGCCATGTGGCTATGGTAGACCCTGAAGGGAAGCCTTACCTGGTACCCATGAACTTTGGCTTTGCCAATGATATTATCTATCTACACTCCGCCCGGAAGGGAAAGAAAATAGAGTGTCTTAAAAACAATCCTTCTGTCTGCATTAATTTCACCACCGACCATAAGCTTCTTTTTCAGCATGAGGATGTGGCCTGTTCATATAGCATGAAATACAGCAGCGTATTGTGTTATGGAAGGGTTGAATTTATCGAAGATGCTGAGCTGAAACGCAACGCCTTCGATGTGGTGATGAAACAGTATACCAACGGGAAATTCACCTACAACCCTCCTTCTATTCGTGAAGTCAACTGCTGGATCGTCAAGGTTCAGCGCTTTGATGGGAGAATTCACAGACACTAACTATTATGAACTCCAGGATCTACATCGGGATTGATGATACGGATAACCTTGAGAGCCGGGGTACCGGTTACATAGCAAGGGCGTTAGCACAATTTTTACTTTATGCCGGCCTGGTCAATGTCTGCTGTATTACCCGTCACCAATTGCTTATTGATCCCGGTATTCCATACACTTCTCATAATTCGGCTGCCTGCATCGCTGGAAAAGTGTTGGGAAATGAATACTGGATCCGGAATTACTGCTCCGACTTTTTGATTGAACATGCCGCTTCCGGGTCAGATGTGGGACTCTGTATCGCATTCGGGGAAGAGATTCATGAGGAGATCATCAGCTTCGGAAATCAGGCCAAGCAAGTTGTTCTGACCAAATCAGTTGCTGAAAAACTGGCCAGGAAACACCAGCTCTTTCTTGCCGGATTGACCGGGAAGAAGATCGGAATAATTGGTGCACTGGCTGCCGTTGGGCTCCGGTTTGAAGGCAATGATGGCAGGCTACTATGGATGGAGAGACTCCGGGAGATTCAAGGCATATTCTCAGTAAGGAAATACAAGGAGATGGTTTCCGTTGACATGATCGTTGATCTGCAAGATTCCCCTCTCCGTAATGATGCCACCATTCGGATTACAGAATGGTGTCGTCCTGTTGTCAGAAACAAAAAAATCGTTTTATTTGCAGAGAAATTGAATGGGAATGAAAATTGTGAATACCAGTCCGCTTCCAAGGAGTATATCAAGCTTATTTCCGGGTAGGATCGCAGGAACCCTTGCTGAAGTCCTGTTTCTGTTGTTTCTGGGCATGCTAGCTATGGTCATTCATGCCAAGCTGCGTATTCCACTGCAGTTACCAGGCAGGCAGGGGGTCATCTTCCTGACCCTGATCATCCTTGGGCGCGGCGTATCTCAATTCCCATTTGCCGGGACCATCGCGTGTACCGGATCTGCCCTTATCCTGGCAACCTCCTGGCTGGGGTTCCGTGAGCCGTTGGCACCGGTGGTCTATATCCTTATTGGCGTCATCCTGGACCTTCTATATTTAAATTTCAGTAAAGTGATGCCCTTTGTACTGGCTACTGCCTTATCATGCGCCATCGGATGGATGTTTATTCCACTGATAAAATTTGGAATCGCCTCGATCACAGGATTGATATTTACTTCCTTCCGTTTTGGGATAGCATGGCCACTGGCTACTCACCTTCTCTTCGGCCTGGCAGGGGGATTACTCGGTGCAAGTATCGTCAAACTCTCCGCTCATCTTCTGAAAAAAGAATAATCATGATGCACTATCTTCCAACGAATCATGAAGTGTTCAATCGATATGTTGAATTAAACATATCGGTTTGGATTTCATTGATTTTGCTCTTCCTGGTTTCCTGCCAGAAAGAGCCCGCATCTGCTCCGCCAATGTTGGTTTTTCAAACCGACTCCGGATTTGTTAGTAAAGATACAACGCTGGCGATAGGGCAAACGATTATGGTCGGGATTGAAGCGCAGGGAGCAGGCGCCAATATTACTTACTTTCATATCGGCTGGACTACCGGCCAGGAGCAGACTCTCCTCGACAGCGGAATGAATCAACCTGTTTTGACCTACAAGATCTTCATCACTAAAACCGCCAGCGAAACAGAAACCTGGAAATTCCTTGTGATGGACCGCAAACGGAATTTCAACACCATTGCATTAACGCTCACGAGATCATCATCTTCCCAGTACGGGCCGATCCTCACATATTCTGACATCCTCCTGGGGGCCCAGGCCAATCCGGATGCGGGCAGTTTTTTCTCCATCAGAGCAACCCATAGCTATTTCCAGGACGAAGCCTATCAACACCAGGATTCGATTGACCTGATCTATTATTTTGATCAGTACGATGCCACCCTCTCCTCTCCTGCTGAAGCTGATGCTCCGGCTATTTTCAGCGGTCCCACAGGACTGGCCAACTGGACCATTAAAAATGAAACAAGGTACGATACAACAGAATTTGCTCCATCGGATTTTGACCTTTCGGCAGATGACAGCCTGATCCTGGCAGCCTACGAACCGGTAAACCTGAAGCGAAAAGCCAAATTTATCCTCCCCGGCATGGTGATCTCATTCAGGGATCCGAACGGGAAGCTGGGATTGATCCTCGTCAAAGAGGTCATTCCCGGTTCTGCTGGACAAGTTCTGATGGATATCAAGATCCAGCAATAAAGAGGTATGAAAAGAGGGATCACCAATATTGCAAGACTGCTACTCTTCGGAATGGCTGTTTCATCACTCCCGCTCTTTGCCCAACGGATAATTACCGGAACTGTTCGTGATTGCCATACGGGACAACCGCTTCAGGGGACCAACATCCTTGTTGCCGGCACTGCCCAGGGTACGGTATCAGGATACGACGGAGGTTTCATCTTCACGGTAGAGCCGGATCAGAAAATCAGACTGAGACTCTCCTTCATTGGATATCAGAACCTCCAGCACAGCCTGCCACGCATGTCAAATCGGGACAGTATCCACATCTCCCTCTGCCTGACTCCGGAAATCCGCCAGATGGAGGAGCTCTTTGTGACTGCAACACGAACGCCTCAGAGGCCTGCAGAAATTCCTGCAAGGATCGCCACGATTCCGTCGAAAGAGGTGATGGAGATGCCGGTAAACAACACGGATGAGGTTCTTCAACTCATTCCGGGAATCAAATTTGACCGTGATTTTGGCATCTTCTCTAAAAATTCGAGTGTGACCATGCGTGGATTAAACGGCTCTTACCGGGCCCTGATCCTGCTGGATGGCGTCCCCCTCAACAAGACTGACGGAGGAGGCATCAACTGGAACCGGTTGATTCCCGATAACATCGAACGAATCGAGGTATTGAAAGGGCCCGTGTCAGCTGTTTACGGCAGCAATGCGATGAGCGGGGTCGTAAACATCATCACAGAACAACCCTCTTCCCATCTGGAAGGGGAAGTAAAGGTTTTTTACGGGACGTATAATACCTTTGGCGGATTTGTGAAGCTTGGCGGCAGCCTGTTCAGTCAGGATCGCGGGCTCTATTACAACCTCTCTCTATTTTACCGGCAAGGGGATGGCTATAT
>JADHVQ010000050.1 GCA_016783905.1 Bacteroidales bacterium
TTCCCTGATCGTGATGCCTGCTTCGCTGATCCATAACTGGCAGCATGAGATCAGCAGGTTTGCGCCTTCGTTGAGCGTAATGCAGCATACCGGCAACCAACGCACCACCTCCACAGGATTTTTCGATACCGTTGATGTAGTGTTGACTACCTATGGAATTTTACGCAGTGACTTTGAGCTTCTGGCGTCATACGGGTTTCACTATGTCGTTCTCGATGAGAGCCAGGTGATTAAAAACCCCGAAGCTCAAACCAGTCAGGCCGCTTACCAGTTGCGCTCCGAGCATCGTTTGGTACTTACCGGCACCCCCATCGAAAATTCACTTATTGATCTCTGGTCGCAGATGGAGTTCCTCAATCCGGGACTGCTGGGACCGCTTCCGGGCTTTCGAAAGCGGTTTCTGGAGAAAAAGATAAACCTTGATGGGGATTACAACGGAGATTCCGCCCTTCGGTTGAAGCGTATTGTTGCCCCGTTCATCCTTCGCCGGACCAAACAGGAGGTAGAACCTGATCTCCCTCCGCTGACCATCGAAAATTGGTATTGCAGCATGAATGAACTCCAGAGCAGCCGTTACGAGTCAGAGAAATCAGCGGTTCGCAACGAAGTTTTCCAGCAAATCGAGACGGGTGGTTCTTCACTGGCTTCTGTCACTATGTTGAAAGCGTTGATCCGATTACGTCAACTCGCCAATCATCCGGGATTAATTGATCCGGAGTATCCGGGAGGCAGCGGGAAGTTTGATGAGATCATCCGGATAGCCGAAATTCTCAGGGAGGAAGGGCATAAAACGTTGATATTCTCTTCGTTTGTGAAGCATCTGCAACTCGTGGCTTCCTGGTTCAAAGCCGAAGGAATCAGCTATTCCATGCTCACCGGCTCATCCGTTCATCGTGAACAGATCATCCGGCAATTCCAGGACGACCCGAAAAACTATTTTTTCCTGATCTCACTGAAAGCCGGTGGAACCGGGTTAAATCTGACCCAGGCTTCCTATGTGATGCTCCTGGACCCCTGGTGGAACCCGGCAGCAGAATTGCAGGCCATCAACCGGGCACACCGCATCGGGCAGGATAAAAAGGTGATCGCCTATAAGTTTATCACCGAAGATACCATAGAAGAGAAGATGCTGAAGTTACAGCAACGTAAACAGCAACTGAGTGATGCGTTTATTCCTTCGGGGAATCCGTTGAAAGATCTGTCGCGGGATGAAATAACAAGACTTTTTGAGTAGAAGTCAGGCACTTTATCGTACTGTTATATTTTTAATGCCCAATCTGACCAACCGCTGCATTCGGTTTTTATAAAATGGTTCATCTCCTCCAGATCGCCCCGATCAGTTGTTTTTTTCTTCCATACCTCTAATAAATATCCGAAACATTCGGCCGGAATATCTGCAAACCAGAGGGCTCTAACGCTTCTTCCATCATTTCAGCAGCTTGATCTTCCGGAGAAGAATAACCATATCTGCGGGATCAGGAACGTTCCCAAAGTTCTTCAACATCGAGCCCATTCAACTCAAAATATACTTCATCAACAATTTCTTGAAAATCAATCGTTTTCAGGAGTTGTTCTGCTTCTTTTTCAATGTCTCTTAAAATTCCCGGATTTTCTTTGCTAACCGGTTTAAGATTTCTAAGGCTTCATATGGAGTAACCGTATTCAGAATTGAATCTTTCATAAAAATGACTTATTAACAGGTCGGAGGCATTTTTCTGGGGAGAGTTGCGGTTGATTTTTCTGTTTGGCCATGCTTTCGAGGTTGGAACAAAAGTACGATTTTGTAAAATGTTAATGAATTCTGAAAAATTAAAGTCGAAATTTCTGCTCAGATGATTAATTTTAATGAATGAAACGCAGTCATAATCCATCCTTTCTTTACCCGGTTGATCTTGTTAAAAACCTTGGGGTATTCACTCTACAGCACGCATTACCCTGTTCAATCCTTTTCGGAGATGATCCCAAGGCAGGCATTTTACAAGAAATTTCAAGTTGGCAACAAACCTCCCTAAGACCAATAATTACATGTCTGTTTGTACCCAACTTATTTTTGAAGTGGCGCCAACCCAGAGGTTATTCCATTTTTATGATGCAAACAACCTCGATTGTTTTATAAGAGCAGGAAACCTCGTAGCAAAATTTGACGATCCGAATAAGTAACTAAACGTGAAAATCAATCAAATGGCCAGTGAATAACCCATCTAAATTGTCAGTATTATGATGACACAAAAAACCTGGAGGAGGACTTCTCACACAAAATCAAGAACAACAATTTCTGAGTTAAAAAAACAGGAAATCCTTGAAATTTGCCAACCCTTGGTCGAGCAATTTAAAAAGCAGTATATCAGACCGAATCCGAATAAACGGTTTAATTATCTGATTGATATCTACACCCGATGGAGAGGCAGCTATTTATATTTTTGTGAGAAATACAAATCAGAAAGAGAAAACCGGATTAATGACGAATTTGAGGTCAAATTTGTCAGGTTGGAATATGTGGGACATGACAGGTACAAATTTTCCTACTTCAGGCATACGGAACAGTGGTTGCTGGTGGCAACGGATATGACATTGCAGGATTGCCTGGAGTTGATGCAGGATATCCCTGTTTTCCAGCCTACTTCTTAGCAAGTAACTGACGACCACTCCATCTGGTCTTGATGACCGTCCATGCATAACGGCCAAACTCCTTGAAAAGATTGGTCTTCGATAATCCACCTTGCCGGTCTTTATATACAACAGGGACTTCTATGATTGGCTTTTTTAACCGCTGCATAGCGTATAGAAACCGAATGAAGTAATCGCCATATCCTTTGAAAACGGCCTCCTGGTTGATCTCCATGATAATATCCGGAGTGAAACAGAAAAAGCCGGAAAGGTTATCGCGGGTTTGAATCCCAAGGGTTAAACGTGAATATAAGTTGAACAGCTTACTTCCAAGATACCTGAACCGGGAAGTCTCCATGCCACCACCGGTAACGTATCTTGAACCAATAGCAATGTCGAAATACTGCGTGATGGCAATCAGCAGAGGAATCAGTTTTGGTGGATGATTGAAGTCCGTGTCCATGACTACAACCTTGTCGCCGGTTGCCTGTCGGATCCCGAACAGAATGGCCGTTGCAAGCCCTCTTTCATCCCTGCGAAGAAATGCCCTTACATCAGGATTGTTGCCAAATTTTGTGATCACCTCCTGATACGTATTGTCAGGACTGTTATCATCCACCAGGATGATCTCGGGAGTATAGGTCTCGTTTTGAATGATCGCTAATAGTTCTGTTATCAGCGGGATGATGGAATATTTTTCATTATAAGTCGGTAAAATTACAGATATTTTCATCTATCAGAGGGTTTCGATGATCCGGATCAGTGTTTCAGTTATAAATTCGAGCTGCTCCTGACTAAGTCCGACAAATGTAGGAAGACTAATCCCTTCCCGTGAGATACGATCACTGACAGGAAATGTTCCCCGGCTGAATGCTGTCTCCTGGTAATATGGAAGCTGGTGAATGGGATAGAAAACCGGCCTGGAATCGATCCCTGCTTCCAGCAGACCAGTCATCAGCAGATCTCTCTGTTGACCGGTAAATCCCTTTACGCGAAGGGTAAATAGCCAGTTGATATTACGGTTCCCGTGAGTATCCTGAAATAGGATTTGGGAGCAGGAAGAGAGTTTTTCGTGATATCCTGCGTAAATACGATCCCGCTCCATCAGTAAAAAATCAAGTTGCTCCATCTGGGCAACACCCACCGCAGCCTGCATATTCGTCATCCGGTAATTGAATCCCATCACATCGTACCAATATCTCTTTCCCCGGTTCATGCCATGGTCACGGAGAATCCGCATCTTATCTGCCATTGAATCGTCATTGGTAATACACATTCCTCCCTCACCCGTGGTAATTACTTTATTTCCGAAAAAGCTGAAGCAACTGATATGGCCAAAGGTTCCAACCTTCCTGTTACGGACTAAAGCGCCAATGGCCTCCGCACAATCTTCAATGATCAGCAGATGATGTTCCCCGGCAAGCTTGACCAGCTCCTCCATTAATACAGGATTTCCATACAGGTGTACCGGAATGATCGCTTTGGTTTTTGGGGTGATCTTTTCCCGGATAGCCTGAAGGTCGATGTTCCAGTCCAGCGGGTTGACGTCGGTCAGGACCGGAACAGCCTGGCAGTACCGGACTGCATTGGCTGTGGCCACAAAGGTGAGATCTGGTATGATCACCTCATCTCCGGGGCCAATTCCGGCTGCAACAAGGGCCAGGTGAAGGGCGATGGTTCCATTATGAGTGGTAATGGCGTGCTTAATCCCATGATATTCCGCAAAGGCATGTTCAAACCGGTCAATGAAAGGTCCAATGGAACTGATCCATCCCGTGTCAAGAGCATCCATAACATATTCCCGTTCCCTGCCCAATAGGGAAGGTTGTGCAATCGGTATCCTTTGAGGCATGTTGTTATTCTATTTTTTCTGGATAAAAGTAGGCATTCCGGTAAATATACACAACCATGTTCTTGTTGTGTGGATTGAGTTTGTGCAGGGCACGGTCAATTAATCCGGGATAAATGGTGGTTTCATACACCAGGTAAGGGAGATAATTTCTGGCTTTGATCACCATTTCCTGCATAGTACCCTCGCCGGTGAAGAGAACGAACCGTGGCGTTTTCCCAATGCCCTTCCTGGTGGATGCAAACAACAGGGAATCAGTCTGATGTGAACCGGTGGTTTCACTGTAAAAGCCAGGCCACTGCCCGAGATAAAACTTCGGGAAAAGATCCGGGCTGTCGCCCTTATCCAGGACAACCAGATACTGTATATCAGGATATCTGGAAAGATAATGCATCGATTCAACCTGGGCACGCTTTGAATAGCTGAAGGTGAATATCAGGAGAGCGATGGTATTGATTACCCAGAAAAAAATCCATCCGCCCTTCAGCAGCCCATGATTTCGCTGCCAGAATCTGGAAGATCCCGTAACGTGATTCCAGCCGATGATGCCAAGAAGAATCAGGAAGGGGAAGGCAGGGATAATGAACCGCTCCTGTTTGTTTGGGAAATAGGAGTGAAAGAGAAGAAAAAGAAGAACAGGAAGAAAGATGATCAGTTCACGTTTCCAACGCGTTGCAAAACCGAAAAGGATATAAAGGCTTACAGGCGGAATAAGCATTCCCGAAAGTGTCAGGATATAATTATACCAGGGCAGGTTGATATAACCAGTTCTTTCTGAAAAGCAAACGTTCACATATTCCTGCATTTCTGCAAAGGGACGCCCCCAGATCATGAGATCGATTCCTCCCTGCACCAGGATAACGATTGCCAGTGATCCGGCGGACAGAGCAAAAAGTTCCCGCCAGCTTCGTTGAAAAAGCATAATCAATCCGATTCCTAATGGGAAGAAAACAGTTTGTGGCCGGATGTTGAAAGCAATTCCGAACCAGATTCCAGCCATAAGGATTGGGAGTATTTTTCGTGGTTGGTGTGATTGTTTGAAAATAAACCAGTAGCCAAGTATGAGGAAGGGAACAGAAACCATCTCAACAAGATTCCTGACACTGAGCCATGGCATGAACCAGAAGAGTGCGAGCAAAATACCCACAATCTTTGCAGATTTCTTTCCGTCAATTCTCTCTGCAAGCCTGTACCCAAAATAGACGGTGATCAGTGATAAAGCTCCGTGAAGAAGCCGAACAATGAACATTTTCCATTGAGGATCGGTGATATGTATCAGGTTTAAAAATTGAAACAGGAGAAAATGGATACCGGGATAGAAAAGGTTATGACCGGTTGGCCCATGGTTATCTTTGCTTCCGGGAAGCCAGGCATTGTAGTCAAACCCATCTGTCCACGATCCGGAAGATTCGATCACCAGGTAATGGTCATCCAGCATCCCCCATCCCATGGAAAATATGGCAGCCAGGAGCCTGAAAAGCACGGCCGCCATCATGATCACAACCAGGGGATACTCGTTCCAGTATTTCCGCAAAAGGTTGATCAGGAAAAGCTGTCGGGATTTCAATGAGTCGTATCCTATCATCTGGGATATGTTGTCTGACCAGGGTATTTACCTCCTTTGCCGGCATGGAGATACAAATTAACCGTTGTTTCAAGCAATAAGGGAGTCAAGCCACGACAAAGAAGGGTCATAACGCCGGAACCGGCAAAGCAGCTCACGATTTATTTCTTCAACCGAATAATCGGGATGTTCCGATGTAATACCGGCAATCATGAATTCCCGTCCCGATTCGATCATCTCCAATCCCATCAGAAACCTTTCTTCCGGAGATTTCTGCCGGATCAACTCGGAAAATTTTTTCTGTATGTCGGAATGCGTATCCTGCATTAGTCGAGTAAAGCGTAAGTGTTCAGGTTCATTTCGGATATCCAATGCCGGATATAATCCATATCGGCATCAGGATTTTCAAGTAACTGGCGAATATCTCTTTTATGAAGGTCACTTTCCATCCGTTGTATCCATATCAGTTTTGACAGAATAAGATCTTCAAGAGTAATAACACATATCGTTTGATTGTTAATAACAATGGCTTTCCTCCGGTTGAATTTATGTTGTTCATACGGATGGTTGGTGAGGAGGATAAAGTCGATCTTGTAACTTGACTGCTGATCGATGATGCTGAACATGCCTTTCCTACGAACCTCTTCTCTTACCGTATCTTCATTTACATAATACCTTCCGGAAACCGCATTGAGAAATCGCGGTATGGTATGTTCCTGCAGTTCTACTACCAGGTCAATGTCTCTGGTTGAACGTGGGATTGCATATATGTTGAATGCGATACTTCCCGAAAGCATATAGGGTGTTTCAACCCGCTCAAGGATCTCAATAATATCCTCCAGTACTCGTTGAACCAGCATACAGGTTTTCTTTGTGTAAAGATACTGTTTTACGTGAACTATTTCCTTAATTTCGTTACCGCTCAATAACAGTACTCACCAACTCACCAATTCACCTTTTCCTATGGATATCATAACACCCACCGATTGGCCCGACTTCGAACTGACCGATACCGGCGGGCGTGAAAAGCTGGAACGGTTCGGAAAGGGAGAAGTGGTTATTGTGGGTTTCTCTTCACTCATCGGAGAGAACCTGGTAAAAAGCCATTTCGGGAGTGACCGGAATATACAAAGCGGTGAATTTTATTTTCCCGACCGGGCAGGGAGAAACCTGCCTTTGGGAACCTACTCGAGATTTTTTTAACCACTCTAGTTTTCAGTGACCTCTGATGAGGAGTGACCTAGCGACTCCTGGATATAAGAGATACTGGATCGTTTACCTTATAGGAAAGGAGGTATGTTATTCTACAATAACTTTCGCGTTCCCTACCATCTGCCCATTATAGATCAGTCGTACCACATACAACCCCTCGGTCCACCATGAAACATCGATCTCAAGCTCCTTGTCTGATTTCGTGACCTCCTTGGAATAGATCCTTCTTCCGAATAGATCATAGATCTCCAGGAACGCCGAATGCCATTGATGGTAGACCGTGGTGACGTTGAATGATGGGATGGCTGTTTCGATTTTCAGTTGTTCCGGAATGATAATGTGAATCTTATCCGAAGCCGGGTTGGGATAAACCATCAACCTCCCGGTTTCCGGATTCTGAAATGGTTCGTCAATACCCACAACCACACAATCCAATGGAATGGTATCCAAAGCGATTGGGTAAGGGCAAAGACTATCATACACATATGGTTGTGTATAAATTGTGTCGTACTCAAGATCAGAATTAAGTTTCCAGGCGTAAGATCTTAAAGGGCCATTTGCTATGCCAGCTATCAACAACAGTTTATTATCAAAACTTACCACAGCATCTTGAAAGGTTTCATAACTGGTTATGATGTCCTTTGTTTTTATAATGTTGCCATTCGTATCTGTTTTTGTTACCTTATTATCAGGAGTTCCGCCAACTATCCACCATCCCCCGCCAAGTGCAAGTGTGGAATCGGCAAACCAATCTATGGTTGAAGTTAGTCCCATAACCGAGTTCTGGTTTATATCATAGTAAATTAGTTCATTTCCATCTTCCGAAGTCTTAAGTAAAGAAGGCTTATCGCCTTGAAACGGCCCTGTTGGAATAATATGCCTTGCTCCGGTATAGATTGTCTTTCGTAATGAGGTAATTGACTGAATTCCTTGGCCATAAAAGATTTCTCCATTTACATTTGACCAGGGTAATTCCCAATCAGAATTGCCAAATTGATCTACCTTAATAAGCAAAGGTCTTAAATAAGAAGTTGATGCATTGATCGAATCTGGATAGTAACAATAACCTGAGAGTAAATAGTGTTGGTCGTTCGTCACATGGAGGGTATAGCAAAGTTCATATCTTATTAATGTGTCGGTTTGGGCATAAGATTGTTTCCATATAATATCTCCGTTTAAATCAAGTTTAAATAACCAAATCTTTGGCTGAATCGAATCGTCACCATAACGGAAGACATAAGATATATATCCATCCGAAACAGGATAAATAGCTTTCCCTGTGTAATCAAATTCAGGAGTTGAATATACCCGGCACCAATCAAGGTTTCCACACGCATCAAGTTTCATAAAATATGGGTCAAGTTTCTCATTATATTGCCATGTCCCTCCTGTTAAAATATATCCCCCATCATTGGTCTGTTTGATATCATATACAATTGTTCCGTCATCATAAGTTCCAACTTTCTTATGCCAAAGAACCTCTCCATTAATATCCGTTTTGAAAACCAATCCCCAATGATAAGTGTGGTTAGAATAATACATTCCACCAATTACGAAGCCATGGTCATATGACTCAATAACTCCCCAGGGAAATCCCTGTATTTGGAAAATAAATCCGTTGCCAGGTTTGACATGTTCCTTCATTAACCACATAAAAGCTAAAAAGCAAAAAAAAGAAAACTCCTAACCGTTTCATCATTGCTAAGATACAAAGAAACCAGATTGATGTATGAATTATTTCCCATCCAGAGGAAGATCCATCTTCTGGAATATTATTAAATTGTGTACTGAAATTCTCTATATCGGAATCATTATCGACAAGAATTTTGATAATTTCCTTAACTGCCTTTTTTCTTGAGCTTGACATTGAATTTGGCAGTTGAATTTGACCCGCTCCTATTGTATAGTTGATGATAAAGTCCATTGAGCTATATAGGAAGATCTCTTTATTGACAGGAATATATTCAAGAGGGAAAAATATTACGGATACTATTTTGTATCCCATTACATATGTATCCTCTGAAATCTCGACTGTCTGACCTGGATATGGGTCGGTAGAGGAATAAATATCTAAAGAAGGTGGTACAAAATCGGGCATTGGACTTCCATCTGGTATATGTGGAGGTTGCACTGGATAAATGTAATATAAGCCCGTAATCTGCTGTTTTGAATAGTTGACAATCTCGATATTCGTAACTTCAGCCTCAAGAGGAAGTACATACTTGAATGTTTTAATAGGGATCATTGGCGCTCCAATCTCTTTAGTAAACTGTTTGTCAGCTAATTCAATTAGATCGTATCCATCTTTAGTTGAAAAAGTAAGTTCTGATGGCTGTGTCAAAATATTTCCTGAGAATTGTCCATTTGAATAAAACGAGACTAAAAGAATCTCAATAATAAAGATTATCCTTTTCATCATTTAAAATTTTTATGTTAATATCTTATTGTTCCCTCCTTTGGGCCGGCAAATAGGAAAATTTGCATTGCTTTCGAAATTGAAAGGAGGTTTTTTTGCCTCCTGTTTTCCATTAACAAAAATCATGCTGGAATCGTAAATGATACATAAACAGATAAATACAACGGGGGGGGTGGGGGGTGGGGGGTAGTGTAAATTTTTTTAACACTAATGTAAAAATTATGGACAATCGTCCATCTTCCTTGCTTCAATCATCCATGAACAGATCCGCTGCAATCCCATCAGCAAGAAATTTCCCCCTTTTTGTGAGGCGATAGATCCCTTCCGATTCATGAAGATGTCCGGATGCCAGATGCCGGATGGCCTGATGTCTGAAGTAGCGGGTGTATTGTTCTCCGAAACGTTGTTCGATTTCGGAAATGTCGCACCCTCTGATGGTGCGCAGGGAGGTCATGATGTATTCGTTGTATTGCCGGGTGAAGGTGAGAAACTCCTCCTCAAAAAACGGGCTGCCTGATTGGATGCCTTGGATATAAGATGTAAGATGCAGGATGTTCCAGCGCCGGGAGGTGCCGTTGAAGGAGTGGGCGGAGGGACCCAGGCCCAGATAGGGGACCCCCTGCCAATAGATGCTGTTGTGACGTGACTCATAACCGGGCAGGCAGAAATTTGAGATCTCATAATGGATGTAACCCTGTTCTCTCATGAGCTGCATCAGGATCTCAAATTGTTCAGATGCCCGATCGTCGGATACGGGATGCCGGATGTTTTTTCCGATCTGCCAGGCCAGCGGGGTTTTGGATTCAATGGTCAAAGCATAGGCCGAAATGTGTGGGACACCCATGTCGATCAGAATTTTCAGGTTCTCTCTCCAACGCTCGTTGGTCAGGGTAGGGATGCCGTAGATCAGGTCAACGCTTAGGGAGCCGATCCGCGATCCGCGATCCGTGATCCACGTATCCCGTATCCCGTATCCCGTATCTCGTATCAATTCAACAGCCCTCTCCGCCTGTTTTGAATTATGACTTCGGCCAAGATAGCGTAGGTCTTCATCAAAAAAGGATTGGATTCCCAGGCTGATGCGATTAATCGCGCTTTGAGAAAGCGCTTCCAGGTATTCGGGAGTAATATCATCAGGATTCATCTCCAGGGAGATCTCTGGATCTCCGATTTTTCGGTTTTCGATTTTCGATTGTTGATGCCGGTTACCGGAAACTCCCCTCCCTTGTTGGGGAGGGGTTGGGGTGGGGTATAAACCGCGTATCTTTTTCAGGATCGTTTCCAGCTGGGATACCGGAAGCAGGGAAGGTGTACCACCTCCGAAGTAGATTGTCTCAACAGGTTCCTCACCAAGATAATCCCGGGTAAGATCGATTTCCTGTAACAGGGCTTGAAAAAATTCCTCACGGAACTTCGTAGTGGCCAGGGAGAAGAAATTGCAGTAATTACATTTCTGTTTACAGAAAGGAATATGAATGTAGATCCCGGCCACAGGGACTATTTTTTCAGGATGATCCGGAAAGTGGTCCCTTTTCCCAGGGCGGAGGACCTGACAAAGACTTTTCCGGCATGATAGTTATCGATGATTCGCTTCGACAGGGTGAGTCCCAGACCCCAGCCCCGGGTCTTGGAGGTGTATCCGGGATGGAAAATGGTTTTAAACCGAGACTTCTGGATCCCCTTCCCGGTATCGGTTATGTCAATTACCACCTGTTTGCTCTCTTCCACCACGTCAATACGGATAGAGCCATTCCCCTCTATCGCATCGACGGCATTTTTGCAGAGGTTCTCAATCACCCATTCAAAGAGATGCAGGTTGATCGGAACGGCAATCTGGGTAGCCAGGTCGGGTGTGATAGTAAACCGGACTTTCGGCGAGGTCCGGGACTTGATGTAACTCACCGTTTCGTAAATAACCTGTACAATGTTATAAGGCTCTAACCGGGCAGCGGCTCCGATCTTGGAAAACCGGTCAGTAATGGTCTCCAGCCGGTAGACATCTTTTTCGATCTCCCGTACGGTATCGTCATCCAGCCCTTTCAGCTTCAGCAGTTCAACCCATCCTATCATGGAGGAGAGAGGGGTACCCAGCTGATGTGCAGTCTCCTTGGCCATCCCAACCCATACCTGGTTTTGTTCCGACTTCCTTGCAGTGCTGAAGAGGAGGTAGGCGATGAAAAGGAAGATGCCGAACAAGCCAAACATGACAAATGGGGAGTATTTTAACTGGGTGAGGAGGAAGGAGTCTTTGTAGAAAATATAGCGGATCCCGGTATCAGCCAGGTTCACTTCGATGGGCTGGTTTTGCGACTTCATAGCCTCCAGGGTACGGGCGACAAAAGCCGGATCCGTCATCCTGTTTTCCGGCAGGTTTCCGTAAGCAATCACCGACTTCTTCGTACTATCTGTGATGATCACCGGAACGGAGGCAGAATTAAGCACCACCTCTGAGAAGAAGGAGCTGATTAAATCGTCGAGGGCGTTCTTCAACTCGGAAAAGATGTTGGAATCTTTGTAGTATAGATAGTGCTTCTTGTTGGCCCAATAGTTCACCACGACGGGAGGGTAGTAAGTGAACTCTTCACGAAGTTTTCCCAGAAGATGGGTCACGGTATCCATGCTGAAGTTGACATTCCGAACCGAGATGATGTTGTTTCGTTCATCGGTCTGGATCACCGGGATGGTGGTGTTCTGCGAGATCACATCAAGGTAAAAGTTGAGGTCATCATTGGAAGTGGCGGTATTGAGCCGCTTCTGTGCTTCAGCCAGAATAGCTACACGCTTTCTCTCTTCGTTTTTGATCTCCTCAAAAAGTATATTGGTGAAGTTCACCAGGTCGGCTTTCCGGTGAATGGCATCAGCCCAGATCTCCACATTCTTCCGCTCATCCTGACGTGTGTACTCCACCAGGATGTTTGTATAGTACAAGGAGGCAGAAACGATCAGAATGGCCACCCCAAAGAGGATCCATTTCCATCGCTTTTTTCGGAGGTAAATATCCATGATTCAACTAACAACGTACAAATCTAGACATTTCTTTTATCTCCATAATGAAAAAGTCCCGGAGTTTGTTAATAAAAAGGAGACCCTGCACTCCGAAATTCCAAGCGCTACATAGTACTTTTACTCCGAAATTCTGGCCGCGCTAATCCTCCTTGTTTACCATGAGAAAAACCAGGTTAATTCTGGAAGACGGAACGGTATTTTATGGTCAATCGTTTGGGTGTGAACGTTCGGTAGCCGGGGAGGTGGTCTTCAATACCTCCATGACCGGCTATCCCGAAAGTCTTACCGACCCTTCCTACCGCGGACAAATTCTCGTGCTTACCTACCCCCTGATCGGGAATTACGGCGTACCTGCAGAGATCACCGAACATGGTCTTTTCAAATACTATGAATCGGATCACCTCCAGATCACCGGACTCATCATCGCCGATTATTCGGAGGAGTACAGCCACTGGAATGCCAGTGAGAGTCTCGGGCAGTGGCTTCAGCGGAGCGGCATTCCCGGGCTGACCGGCATCGATACACGGGCTCTGACCAAGATCATCAGGGAACGGGGCGCTATGCCGGGGAAGATCGAATTTGACGGAGAACCGGTCGACTTTACCGATCCCAACAAAGAGAACCTGGTCGCACAGGTGAGTACCCATGAGAAACAGGTCTACGGTAAGGGATCGCGAAAGATCCTGCTGGTAGACTGCGGGGTGAAATACAACATTATCCGTCACTTTCTGAAGCGGAACACACAGGTGATCCGGGTTCCATGGAATTATGATTTTTCAGGAGAGAACTACGATGGGTTATTCATCTCCAATGGACCGGGGGATCCCAAAATGTGCGTTGAGACTATCATCCAATTAAGAACAGCGATCAACCAGGATAAACCGGTTTTCGGGATCTGTCTGGGAAATCAGCTCCTGGCCCTGGCTTCCGGTGCTGATACCTACAAGCTGAAATATGGTCACCGAAGCCACAACCAGCCGGTATTGATGAAGGGCACCAACAAGGCTTTCATCACCTCGCAGAATCATGGATATGCCATTGATGACCGGACCCTGGGAGAGGAGTGGGAGACCTTTTTTGTGAACCTCAACGACCAGACCAACGAAGGGATGAGGCATAAAACCCGCCCGATCTTTTCGGTCCAGTTTCACCCCGAAGCTTCCAGCGGTCCCACCGATACCGAATACCTGTTCGATGAATTCCTGAACCTCATTGACCACACCAGATGAACGAAAGAGAGACGATACGAAAAGTGCTGGTGTTAGGCAGCGGTGCCCTGAAGATAGGGGAGGCCGGAGAGTTTGATTACAGTGGTTCGCAAGCTCTCAAAGCCTTACGGGAGGAGGGGATTACCTCCGTGCTGATCAATCCCAATATCGCAACCGTTCAGACCTCCGAAGGGATTGCCGACAAGATCTACTACCTCCCGGTGACTCCGCATTTTGTTGAACAGATCATTGAAAAAGAACAGCCTGATAGCATATTCCTTGCTTTTGGAGGGCAAACTGCATTGAACTGCGGGATCCGTCTCTTCCAAAACGGCATCCTCGAAAAATACCAGGTCCGGGTACTCGGAACTTCTGTAGAGGCGATCATTGAAACGGAAGACCGGGAGCTTTTTGCCCGGAAACTGCGATCGATCGATGTGAAAACCCCCCGCAGTATTGCGGTCACCAATACAGTTGAGGCGCTAAAGGCTTCCCGGGAGCTTGGTTTTCCGGTCATTATCCGGGCTGCGTTTGCCTTGGGCGGACAAGGTTCCGGCTTTTGTAACAATGAGGAAGAGCTGAGCCGGCTGACTGAAAAGGCATTCACCCACTCCAGCCAGATCCTGGTGGAGGAGTCGCACAAAGGATGGAAAGAGGTGGAATACGAAGTGGTGCGCGACTGTTACGACAACTGCATCACGGTATGCAACATGGAGAACTTTGACCCGCTGGGAATCCATACCGGGGAGAGCATTGTGGTAGCGCCCTCACAAACACTCACCAACAGCGAATATCATAAGCTCCGCCAGCTGTCGATAAGCATCATCCGGAGCGTGGGCATCGTAGGGGAATGCAATGTCCAGTATGCATTGGATCCGGAATCAGAAGATTACCGCGTAATCGAGGTAAACGCCCGCCTCTCCCGTTCCTCTGCTCTAGCCTCCAAAGCAACCGGTTATCCTCTCGCGTTTGTTGCAGCCAAGCTGGCCCTGGGATATGGCCTGCATGAACTCAAAAACTCCATCACCAAAACCACTACAGCTTTTTTTGAACCGGCATTGGATTACATCGTCTGCAAAATCCCCAGATGGGACCTCAACAAATTCATTGGTGTATCGAAAGAGATCGGATCCAGTATGAAGAGTGTGGGGGAGGTCATGGCGATCGGTCGTACCTTCGAAGAGGCGATCCAGAAGGGATTACGGATGGTAGGGCAGGGGATGCATGGGTTTGTAGGCAATAACGACCTGGAATTTTCCGATATCAAAACAGCCCTCTCGGAACCTACCGACATGCGCATCTATTGTATCGCCAGTGCGTTCCAGGCAGGTTTTTCTGTTAATCAGATCCATGCACTTACCCGCATCGACAAGTGGTTCCTGGTGAAGTTGAAATCGGTCTTCGACATGATGGAGGAGCTCAAACAGTATCATTCCCTGGAAGATATCCCACTTGAAACCTTCGTACTGGCCAAGAAAAAAGGCTTCTCCGACTTCCAGATTGCCCGGTTTGTCTTGAAGGAGGGAGGAAATATGCGGGAGAAGATGCTTCAGGTACGGGCGTACCGGAAAGAAGCAGGCATCTTCCCTTTTATCAAGCAGATAGATACCCTGGCGGCGGAGTATCCGGCTCAGACGAACTATCTCTACGTGACTTATAACGGGACCGATAGCGACGTAGTGCCTGAACGGGACCAGCGTTCAGTGATCGTCATCGGATCAGGGGCATACAGGATCGGAAGCTCGGTTGAATTCGACTGGTGCTCCGTAAACGCCCTGATAACCGTGCGAAAAGAGGGGTACCGTTCGGTGATGATCAACTTCAATCCCGAAACAGTAAGCACCGATTACGACATCTGCGACCGGCTATATTTCGATGAACTCTCGTTTGAAAGGGTGATGGATATCATCGAACTGGAGAACCCGAAAGGGGTGATTGTCTCCACCGGAGGACAAAACGCCAATAACCTGGCGATGCCCCTGTTCCGGGCTGGTGTCAAGATCCTGGGGACCTCCCCGGAGAACATCGACCAGGCGGAGAACAGGCATAAGTTTTCTTTCCTTCTGGATGAACTGAAGGTGGATCAGCCACGCTGGAAAGAGCTCTCCTCCATGGAAGAGATCCACCAATTTGTAGAAGAGGTAGGGCTCCCGGTGCTGATCAGACCCTCTTACGTACTCTCCGGCGCAGCCATGAACGTGGTTTCCAACTACGACGAGCTGGATCTCTTCCTCCACCTCGCAGCCCGGGTCTCAAAGGAATACCCTGTGGTGGTGTCAGAGTTTGTCCAGAATGCCAAGGAGATCGAAATCGATGCCGTAGCCAGCGAAGGTGAGATCATTGCCTATGCCATCTCTGAGCACATTGAGTTTGCCGGGGTTCACTCCGGAGATGCCACAATGGTCTTCCCCGCCCAGAAGATCTATTTTGAAACGGCTCGCAGGATCAAACGGATCTCCCGGGATATCGCCTGCGCACTCCATATCACTGGCCCCTTCAACATGCAGTTCCTGGCTAAGGATAACGACATCAAAGTCATCGAATGCAACCTGCGGGCTTCGCGGTCATTTCCTTTTGTATCCAAGGTGATCAAGATCAACTTCATCGAACTGGCCACCCGGGTGATGCTTGGGATTCCAACGGAAAAACCGAATAAATCAGCATTCGATCTCGATTACATTGGGGTGAAAGCGCCCCAGTTCTCATTCTCACGGCTTCAGAAAGCCGACCCGGTACTGGGTGTTGAGATGGCTTCCACAGGAGAGGTGGGATGCATTGGTGAAAATTATTACGAAACATTGCTCAAAGCGATGTTTTCCGTGGGCTATCAGATCCCGAAAAAAAACATCCTTC
>JADHVQ010000007.1 GCA_016783905.1 Bacteroidales bacterium
TTGTCGATGATCCGCTGAAGCTCCTTTTTCGACCGGTATTTACCGCTCATGGCACGGCGGATCACATCCGATTCGCTCAGGTCGAGGCCGGCAAAATGGTGGCAGATCTTAAGCACATCTTCCTGGTAGACCATCACACCGTAAGTCTCCTTCAACTGCTCTTCCATCACCGGATGGAGGTAGTTGAACTTTCCGGGATGGTGGAAACGGTAGATATACTCCTTCATCATCCCTGAACGGGCTACCCCCGGCCGTACAATCGAACTGGCTGCCACAAGGGTACGGTAATCGTCGCACCGGAGCTTTTTCAGCAGTCCGCGCATGGCAGGACTCTCCACATAGAAACAGCCGATGGTACGGGCTGATTGCAACAGCCTCTTCACCTCCGGATCCTCTTTGAACTGCTTCACCTGATGCACATCCACACTAACGTTGCGGTTCCGTTTCACGATTTCAGCTGTTTCAAAGATATGGCCGATCCCTCGCTGACTCAGGATATCGAGTTTCTCAAAGCCGATATCTTCCGCCACGTACATATCCCACTGGGTAGTGGGAAACCCTTTTGGTGGCAAGTCCAATGCCGTATAACATGTAATCGGTTGCTCAGAGATGAGCACCCCGCCGGCGTGGATGCTGCGGATGTTTGGAAAATCGACCATCATCTCCCCTATCCGGCTGATCTTTTCGATGATGCCGCTACGGTTGACCGCCTCTTCGGGATGCTTCAGAAATGCATCCATCTCCCCTTTTGGCAACCCATGAACCTTGCCCAGTTCCCGGTAGATGGAGTTTCCCTTGAATGTCGACATGGCTCCAAGCAGGGCCGTATGCTCATGCCCATATCGTTTAAAAATGTAGTCCAGCACCTCATCCCTATCCTTCCAGGAGTAATCGATGTCAAAATCGGGAGGGGACGTGCGTTTGGGGTTGATGAACCGCTCGAAGTAGAGATCGAGTTCAATGGGATCCACATTGGTGATCTTCAGGCAATAGGCTACGATGCTGTTAGCTCCGCTGCCGCGCCCCACATGGTAAAAACCGCGTGCCATGGAGTAGCGGATGACATCCCAGGCGATGAGGAAATAGGCGGCAAATCCCATCTTGCAGATGATATCGATCTCGTGCCGGATCCGGTTGCGGGCTTCCACGTTGTTTTTCCCATAGCGGTAATCCAGCCCGTCGAGGGCAAGCTTCTCCAGCAACACCTGGTCATCGTATACATCTCCCGTGAAGGTTCGTTTGTTCTTACACTCCCGGAAATCGAAATCGATGCTGCAGGCTTCGATCAGCTTCTCCGTGTTCCGGATGATCTCCGGGTATTCCTGAAAAGGCTCAAGCAGCTCATCGAGTGGGTGCATCACCTCATCAGGAGATGCCAGTTGGTGCGGTTCCAACCGGGTGAGCAGGATGTTGTGATCGATCGCCCGGAGGTTGCTGTGCAGCTCCCATGTTTGCTCGTCAGCGACCGTGACCGGCGCCATGATGACCATGTGGTCGAGCAGGGGACGGTGGCGGGAGAGGATGATGGGGTTGACGTCGGAGGGGCGGAGGCCGATAAACGAAGGATGAATTTCACTATTTTGCATTGCAGACTGCGGACTGCGGACTGCAGACTGGAATGGATACACCACCGCCACATCATTGAACTCCGGCGCTTTGTCAGGTAACGGTTGATACCGCAACGTGTGATAGGTCAGGAATTCGTTCAGCTCGCGGAAGCCGTCGTTGTTTTTAGCCAGCCCGACGTAGAGCAGCTGATCCTCCCGGCGAAACTCAATTCCGGCAATGGGTTTTATGCCTTTCTCTTTGCAGGCTGCCACAAAATCCATGATCCCCGTGGAGTTGTTGATGTCGGTCATGGCCAGTGCCGGAGGGGCGATCCGGTGGGTCGCCCCAGCAAGATTGTACACATGAACCGCCTGTTCTACCAATTTTTCGATGGAAAGTGTGCCGTAGCGGAGGGAGTAATATGAGTGACAGTTTAAGTACATGTTGTTTCGCTTTTCGCTTTTCGCTTTTCGCTTTTCGCTACCTCGCTTCTTTCCACGGCAATCCCTCTTCTCACACTCTTCCTTCCATATTTGTCACGAATCCGGTCCACTGCCTGATAGAGGTTGATCATCTCCGTGCTGTCTTCGAACATATCCAACTGCGGAGTGCCGGTGATAAGGCTGCTGAAGCGGACGCCGATCAGGCGAATCAGCATGCGGCGCTGGTAAAGCCGGTCGAAGAGCTCTTTCACCACCGGAATCAGCACGTGATCGAACGCGGTATAGGGCACCTGTTTCTGCAATGTATGGGTATCGAAGTTCGAGTAGCGGATCTTCACCGTGATGCAGGAGGTGAGCTTCTGCTTATCCCGCAACTCATAGGATATCTTCTCCACCATCTTTACCAGGATCTCCTTCATCCGCACGATATCGATGCTGTCCTGGTCAAAGGTACTCTCGGTGCTCACTGATTTGGCTTCGTGGTAGGGATGGACGGCCGTGTGGTCGATGCCGTTAGCCCTTTCCCAGATCACGATCCCGTTTTTCCCCATCACCCGCTGCATCATCTCTACCGGCATCTGGCTGAGGGTATCGATGGTGACGATGCCCATTGAACGCAGCAACCGGTAAGTCTTCTCCCCGATCATCGGGATCTTGCGGATTGAAAGGGGCGACAGAAACGGTTTCACGGCATCCTGCTGCACAAAAAGCTCTCCGTTTGGCTTCGCTTCACCGGTAGCGATCTTCGAAACCGTTTTGTTAACAGAAAGCCCGAATGAGATCGGTAAGCCGGTATGCCTGATGATCGCCTGCCTCAGCTCCTGCGTCCATTGCAGCAACCCAAAAAAACGGTCCATCCCCGTTACGTCGATGTAGTGTTCGTCGATGGAAGCCTTCTCGTACAAAGGCGATCGCTCCGCAATAATATCTGTCACCGTATGCGAATAGTTCGAATAGAGCTCCATGTCGCCCCGGATAAAAACAGCATCCCGGCAAAGGAGACGTGCCATCTTCATCGGCATGGCAGAATGAACGCCAAACTTCCTCGCCTCATAACTGCAACTGGCTACCACTCCCCGGTCAGACATGCCGCCGATGATCACCGGTTTCCCCTCCAGTTCGGTGTTGACCAACCGCTCCACCGATACGAAGAAGGTGTCGAGGTCGAGGTGAACGATGTTGCGGGTATTTGATTTATTTCTAATCATTTCTCCGATTACAATATAATCACTATATTTGCAATGCCAAACTTTTTTGCCATGTTTTTTAGTTCAAATATTAAATTTCTGCGCAAACGCCGGGGCTGTACCCAGGATGATGTTGCTGGTGTCCTGGAGATGAAGCGCTCCACCCTCAGCGGGTACGAGAACAACATTGCCCAGCCGGGAATGGAAGCGCTGATCTCCTTCTCCAATTACTATAAAATCGCGATCGACACCCTGATCCGGATAAACCTCACCGCGTTACCCGAAAGCCAGATGCGCCAGATCGAACGGGGGTACGATGTCTTTTTGAAGGGATCCAATCTCAGGATTCTGGCCTCCACCGTGGGTCCCGATAACGAAGAGAACATCGAGCTGGTGTCGGAGAAAGCCAAAGCAGGGTACAGCAGTGGTTTTGCCGATCCGGAGTACATCAGTATCCTCCCTACTTTCCGGCTCCCTTTTCTGTCGAGGCAGAAAAAATACCGTACCTTTCAGATCAGCGGGGACTCCATGCTTCCGATCCCTCATGGAGCTTATGTAACCGGGGTTTTTATCCAGAACTGGACCACCATACGCGATAAGGATGCCTACATCATCCTGACTGCGGAGGAGGGAATTGTGTTCAAGGTGGTGGAGAACCGGATAAAGAGTGAAGGGAAAGTGATCCTGCACTCCCTCAACCCGCTATACGATCCCTATGAACTGGAGGTTAAAGATATCCGCGAGGTATGGCAGTTTGTACATTACATCAGCCAGGAGGTTCCAGAGAACGCAAATGCTGAGAACTACTACCTCACGGAAAGTGTAAAAAAACTCCGGGAAGAGGTGAAAATCATCCAGACCAGGTTGAAATTGTAGGTATCAACAATCTCTCGTCGATAAATATTTTGTACGTTGCTTGTATTTTCTCCTTCTGATTTGATATATTTGCCCCATCTTGTGTGGAATTCATTAACAACTACTAAACCTTGAAAATATGAAAGTCACGATTGTTGGGTCTGGCTACGTTGGGCTGGTCACGGGTACCTGTTTTGCAGAAGTAGGGATTGAAGTAACGTGTGTAGATATAGACCAGAAAAAAATTGACAATCTCAAAGAGGGGATCATCCCTATTTATGAACCCGGGCTTGAAGAGATGGTTCACAGGAACATGAAGAAAGGAAGGCTCAACTTTACTACCAGCATCAAGGAGGCCTTGAAAGATAGCGAGGTCATTTTCAGTGCGGTGGGGACTCCTCCTGACGAAGATGGCAGTGCCGATCTGAAGTATGTTCTGGGAGTGGCTGGTGATGTTGGGAAATACATGAACGATTACATCCTGATGGTGACAAAAAGTACTGTTCCGGTGGGTACTGCGGAAAAGGTACGGAAAGCAATCCAGGATCAACTGGACAAACGGGGCGTTAACCTGGAATTTGATGTAGCCTCCAATCCCGAATTTCTAAAAGAGGGTGCTGCGATTGATGACTTCCTGAAGCCCGACCGGATTGTGGTGGGCTGCGACTCACCAAGGGCGGAGAAACTGATAGCTGCTCTCTATAAACCATTTACCCTGAATGGCCACCCGGTGATTTTCATGGATATTGTTTCGGCTGAGATGACCAAATATGCCGCCAACTCCATGCTTGCTACCAAAATCAGTTTTATGAACGACATCGCCAACCTTTGTGAAATCGTAGGCGCAAACGTGAATATGGTTCGAAAGGGAATTGGCTCCGACACCCGGATTGGTACTAAATTCATCTATCCGGGCGTGGGATACGGTGGAAGCTGCTTCCCAAAAGATGTCAAAGCCCTGATTAAAACATCCGACGAATTTGGTCACTCTTTGCGTATCCTTAAAGCCGTTGAGGCTGTTAACGACGATCAGAAATCAGTCATGTTCAATAAGATCATGAAGTATTTCAACGGGAACCTCAAGGGCAAAGTGATAGCGCTCTGGGGACTATCTTTCAAGCCACAGACCGATGATATGCGTGAAGCTCCTTCACTGGTGATGATCAAGCAGTTCCTGGATGCCGGTGCAAAGGTAAAAGCTTACGATCCTGTGGCTATGGACGAGGCAAAGCGGATCATAGACAACAGCATCGAGTACGCTGATGATCAATATGATGCTCTCATTGACGCTGATTGCCTGCTGATGATCACTGAATGGCCTGAATTTAAATTTCCCAACTGGAAGGTGATCAAAAAGCTGCTGAAAGGACACGTTGTGTTTGACGGTCGTAACATCTACGATGCCGAAGAGTTGAGTCAAAAAGGATTCGATTACTTCTGTATCGGCGTCAAAACTGCTAAATAGCGCTTTTATGGTTAAAAAGAAGATCCTGGTTACCGGGGGAGCAGGCTTCCTCGGTTCTCATCTTTGTGAACAACTGCTCAGGGAAGGAAACGAGGTGGTATGCCTCGACAACTACTTTACCGGACAGAAGCAGAATGTGGTTCATCTCCTGGAGAATCCTTTTTTTGAGTTGATCCGGCATGATGTAACCATGCCCTTTTTTATTGAAGTGGATGAAATCTACAACCTGGCCTGTCCCGCCTCTCCGATCCATTACCAGTACAACCCGATCAAAACAGTGAAAACATCTGTGATGGGAGCTATCAACATGCTGGGATTGGCAAAACGGATCAAAGCCAAGGTGCTCCAGGCCTCTACAAGCGAAGTATATGGCGACCCGGAGATTCATCCGCAAACAGAAGATTACTGGGGGCATGTCAACCCAATTGGCCCCCGCTCCTGTTATGATGAAGGGAAACGGGTTGCTGAAACACTCTTCGTTAACTATCATAAGCAAAATAATGTGCGGATCAAGATCATCCGGATCTTCAACACCTATGGTCCCCGCATGCATCCCCGTGACGGAAGGGTAGTTTCCAACTTTATCGTACAAGCGCTTAATGGAGAAGATATCACCATTTACGGTGACGGTTCCCAGACCCGAAGTTTCTGCTACGTGGACGATCTGTTAGATGGGATGATCCGTTTGATGAACTCCCGTGAAGATTTCATTGGACCAGTCAACATTGGAAATCCCGGTGAATTCACCATGCTGGAGCTGGCGGAACTGGTATTGAAACTTACCGGATCCCGATCCAAAATCGTATACCTGCCCCTTCCTGCCGATGATCCCACTCAACGGCAGCCAAATATCGAACTTGCAAGAAAAGAGCTCGGATGGGAACCTGCCATCCCATTGGAAGAGGGATTGAAAAAGACGATTGACTATTTTAAAGCCATTGTATAACAACCTAACCCATGAAGATCCTGATAACTGGTTCGAAAGGTCAGATGGGGATGGAGTTCCAGGTAATCTCCAGGGGAGATCCCGTTAACCGGTATCTCTTCACTGACATCGAAGAACTGGATATCACAGATCCGATAGCTGTCACCAACCTGATCCGGAAGGAGAAACCTGAGGTCATTATCAATTGTGCCGGATATACCGCGGTCGACCAAGCGGAGCAGGAACCTGAGAAAGCGATCCTGATCAATGGAACCGCGGTGGAGATTCTGGCCAAAGCTGCCAACGAGACCGAATCCATTCTTATTCAACTATCTACCGATTACGTGTTCGATGGAACCGCATTCACCCCTTACCGGGAAGATACCCCTCCACATCCCCTGTCAGCCTACGCCAAGAGTAAGTTTGAGGGTGAACAGGCAGTGATCAATCATGCAAACCGGGGTGTCATCATCCGAACATCCTGGCTCTACTCCTCATACGGCCAAAACTTTGTGAAAACCATTCTGAAATACGGACGGGAACGGGACAGCCTCAGTGTGATTTTCGATCAGATCGGAACA
Source organism: Bacteroidales bacterium (assembly GCA_016783905.1). Classification (GTDB taxonomy): domain Bacteria; phylum Bacteroidota; class Bacteroidia; order Bacteroidales; family FEN-979; genus QYOJ01. The sequence goes on from JADHVQ010000007.1 coordinate 7,005, forward strand.
CCTACCTATGCACGGGATCTCTGCAGAACCATTCAGGATATACTTCCCGCTCTGAACGATCACTGGGGAGTGGAATTGTTTCATTACTCCAATGAAGGAGTCGCTTCCTGGTACGACTTCGCCAAAGCCATTGCGGAACTGGCAGGAATGAACTGTCAGATCCTCCCGATCGAATCAAAGGACTACCTGCAGCTGGCTTCACGCCCTTTTTATAGTGTTTTGAATAAAGCAAAGATCAAAGCCCGGTTTGGCATATCCATCCCATATTGGCGGGATAGCCTGCTGGATTGCATCCTGAAGTTAACGGCAGGAGAGTGATGAGGTGACGAAGTGATGAGGTAAAATTGAGCAAATTGCGGACTGCGGACTGCGGACTGCGGACTATTAACAGGTAACATGGTATGGAAAATATTGATCAGAACGTTTTAAAACGTGCACAGGCCTGGCTGGATGGGAATTTTGATGAAGAGACCAAGGCACAGGTAAAAAAACTAGTGATGGAGGATCCGGTTACGTTAACGGATGCTTTTTATCGCGACCTGGAATTTGGAACCGGTGGTTTGCGTGGGATCATGGGTGTTGGGACAAACCGGATGAATAAATATACGGTTGGGATGGCCACGCAAGGGCTGGCTAATTACCTCAAAAAGATGTTTCCGGAAATAGCTCCGATCAGCATGGCTATCTCTCATGACAGCCGGAATAACAGTCGTTATTTCGCACAAATTTCCGCGGAAGTGCTGGCGGCAAATGGATTCAAGGTCTTTCTTTTTGATGACCTGCGTCCCACCCCTGAGCTATCCTTTGCCATCCGCTACCTTGGGTGTCAGAGTGGAATCATGCTGACTGCATCCCACAATCCCAAGGAGTATAACGGATACAAAGCCTACTGGGATGACGGTGCCCAAATGATTGCCCCTCATGATAAGAATGTGATCAAGGAGGTTCAAAAAATCACATCGGTCGACCAGGTAAAATGGCGCAGCAATCCTGAACTGATCATTCCCATAGGAAAAGAGATTGACGAAGCCTATCTCGGACAGGTTCTTACACTCCGACTTTCCCCGGAATCCATTGCCCGACAAAAAGATCTGAAGATTGTATACACCCCGTTGCATGGCACAGGTCGGACGATGATTCCTGAGATCCTCAAACGATTTGGCTTCACCAACGTGATCGTGGTTGAAGAACAGGCATCTGCCGACGGGAATTTTCCTACTGTCCACTCCCCTAATCCGGAAGAGCATGAAGCCTTGAACATGGCCATCCAAAGAGCTGAAAAGGAAGACGCAGACCTGGTGATGGCCACCGATCCGGATGCCGATCGGGTTGGGATAGCGGTGAAAGATCCTTCAGGCAAATTTATATTACTGAATGGCAATCAAACAGCCGCATTGCTCTTCTACTATATTCTGAACCGCTGGAAGGAACTAGGCCGCTACTCCGGGAAGGAATATATAATAAAAACCATTGTGACTACGGAACTGCTCCGCGATATCGCGCAGTCATTCAGCCTGGAATACATCGATGTGCTTACAGGATTCAAATATATCGCCGACATCATCAGACAACAGGAAGGATTGAAAACGTTTATTGTTGGTGGGGAGGAGAGTTATGGATATCTTGTGGGTGACTTCGTCAGGGATAAAGACGCCGTGAGTGCCTGCGCCATGATTGCGGAAACCGCAGCCTGGGTAGCTGACCAGGGGAAAACATTGTTTGACCTGCTCATCGAGATCTACATGACTTACTCATTCTACAAAGAGAGTTTGCTTTCTGTGACGAAGAAAGGAAAAGCAGGTGCTGAAGAGATCCAGCAAATGATGGTCAATTACAGGAAGCATCCAATGAAATCCATCAACAATATCAAGGTCACCGCCATCAAAGATTACCTTACACTGGAGGAGAAAAACCTTGAAACAGGGACCACTACCCCTATCCTTCTTCCCGCATCCAATGTGCTGCAATTCATTTTGGAAGATGGAAGTGTGATCAGCGTCCGGCCTTCAGGAACAGAACCCAAAATCAAATACTATTTCGGGGTGAGAGAGCCTCTCAAGGAGAAAGGTGATTTCGACCGGATTAACAGCTATCTGGATGATAAGATTGTAGGCATCATCCTTGCCATGAAGCTGAGATAGATGTTGAAAAAATCACCTATTTGTCCACTTTTCCTGTATCTTTTTTTATGCAGTTTTCCCATCCTGGTTTTTGGCCAAAAAGGTCAGCCTGACAAAGAAATACCGAAAGATATTCTTAAATATGATACGATCTCCTTTCCTGCGGGTATCTATTTTATCAGTCCTACCGACTATTATTTCTTCCCGAAAGATACAACCATCGTGATTACCTCATTTCGAAAAATCCGTTCCGAAGAGGCCAATGAGTTGCGTTCGCAAACACTTTACGATACGATCTTCAGGAAATTTGCCAAAAGCAAGCTTTCCAAACTCCTGTACAACCTTGCTTTTGTATCGCCAAATGTCAGTTCATTACCAGATACTATTCAGACCCAAAAAATAGAGGTCCCTTTTCTCCCTTACCAGGGTATGTATATTCGGGAAGTCCACATCAAATCCCTGGACCCATTCGGAGCTACCATTTTCGATACCACAGGTCAGGCACAAACCGTTTTGGGCAGGTTTGGCAATCAGTTCCACATCAACACGCACGTCAGGGTTATCCAAAACCAGTTAATGTTCAGGAAAGGTCAGCGGTTAAATGCGGAAAAGATTGCCGATAACATGCGGTTACTCCAAGAGCTTCCCTACATTGACGATGCCCGGATTGTCGTTACCGAGATTGCACCCGGAAGCGATACCGTCGATGTAACGGTGATCACCAAAGACAATTGGTCGATCGGGGCCACGGTCGCGATCGTCGAACTGACAAGTTATCGCGGAAGTCTTTATGATGCCAACTTCCTGGGCAGTGGCGATCGTTTATCTGTATTCTGGTCGATGAACAATAGTAGGGCGCCATTTTTCCGCTTTGACGGGTTGTCCTATAACTTCACCAATATCAGTGGTTCATTTATTGACGGAATCATCTCGCTAACCCAGGATGACGATGGGAATCAAACCCTCTATACCGGCCTTTCCAGACCGTTTTTTAGCTATTCAACCAGACTGGCAGGAGGATTAAATTTCACCCTTGCGAAAACAGTGGTACCGTTGAGCGATACCTTGACCCAGGTAGCCTCTTACCACCAGGAAGGAGCCTGGCTGGGAATTTCCTCTCCACTGAACAGCTCGACTCCTGCTACGCGATTTGTAGTGGCGCAAAGTGTGCAGGTTCGTCGTTACTTAAGTCGCCCTGAGGTGACAATTGATTCAAACATCGGATATTACAACTCGACAACCATCCTGACTGGTTTGCAGATTTCTAAAAACAAGTATTACAATACTGATTACATTCTGCAATTTGGTAAAATGGAGTCTTTCCCGTATGGATTTCTGGGTCAACTTACTGCCGGGCCTTCAATAACAGATTTTTATACCCGTTTTTACATGAATGCAGGAGCATCAGGAGGGAATTTTATTAACAAATTCGGATACCTTTATGGCAGCATCAACCTGGGTGGATACCTCAACCGTGATGCTTTTGAAGATGGTCTGCTTAAATGCGAAGCGCAATATATGAGTTACCTCTATCATTCCAGATCCAAGCGGTTTAAATTCAGGTCCTACGTTTCCTTCCAGTTTAACTGCCAGTTCAACGAACGGGAGAATAACCGGGATTTCTATGACCTGGCAGACGAAGCGAGGATCAGATCGGTAACAACCGACTCCCTGTTAACCGGGAACAAAGTTGCTTTTCTCTCATTCTCAACTGTAGCATATGCGCCGTGGTATTTCTATGGATTTCGTTTTGCCCTTCAAGGGACTGTATGGGGTGGATTGTCAGCTCCGAAAGAGAGGTCGCTGTTGGATTCACCCTTCATGACCGGAATTGGGGTTGGTCTGCTGTTTAAAAACGACAACCTGATTTTTCCCACCATCATGATCTCTTGTTTTGTCTACCCCACTACTCCAGGCGTTCCGTTCATTCAGTTTGACATGTTCGAGACCAGCAGTTATGATTTCAGGGATTTCAGCCCTACGGCACCATACGTTCAAACAATGAGAAATTAAAGCTCTATATTTGCTAAAACCTTTGGTTCATGGAATTCGAGTCTGCTGGTAGAGAAGCCGTAATACAATCCAGGCAGGTATTGGAGATGCTGACCGTTGCCAACGATTTCACCCTCTTTATCGAGAAAGCAGAAGAGTATACCCGCGAACAGACCCTGGTTTACCTGCAGCGGGTGTTTCCCGTCATCTATCTCAAAGCCTCCCTGTTGCCGGAAATTAAGGTAACCGATGAAGATGCGATTGAACATTACGTGACAGAAGAGCAATGGGAAACGATATTTAATACCATCAGGCAGAAACTGGGCCAGGAGGATCTCTACTATTTCATAGATTTACACGAGAAAACGCAGCAAGACGCTATCCTGGCCAGCATCGCCGAGAACATCACTGACATCTACCAGGATCTGAAGGATTTTATGCTCCTCATTCAAAAACCCCAGCTCACCTTCCAGGAGAATGCCGTAAGAGAGTGTCGTCAATTATTTCAAACACATTTTGGTTACAAGCTTGCGAACTGCCATACCGCCATTCATTACCTGCTTTTCCAGGAAGGAAATTCCGGAGGAGTTGCATCTGATTATCTTGATATTCTTTGAAATGATTATATTTGTATCCTCAAAACCGAGAAAATGATCGATCGCGAAAGATTCAGAGAGAACTTTATTTACCTTGATAAAGAGGTTGTTATAGAAATCATCGATATATTTCTAAGCGAATACGTTGAGCGTCTCTCTGCCATTCAGAAAAACATAACTGAACAGGATTTTACAAGATTAAAATTCAATGCGCATAGCCTGAAAGGAGTGATCGCTAATTTCATGGACCCGGTTTCTATCGAACTTTCCCGCAAGCTGGATGAGCATGCCAAGAATGAAACCAGCAAAGGACTTCAGGAATTATATAATAATCTGAAACGGGAAACAGAGTCCCTTGCCAAGGAATTACAGGAAATAAAAGCAGATTTTACCTGACATAACCGGCTTGATCCAACCGGTTTAAACCCGCTATCGCACGTGGATTGTTTACATCCAGCTTCAAGGTAGTTTTATAGTCATCGTAAGCCAGATCAGGCTGCCCGTTCAATTCATATGCATAGCCTCTGTTGAAAAACGCATCAGCATAGCCTGAATCGATGCGGATTGCTTCCGTAAAAGCGTCTATCGCCATTGGAAAATCAGTCAGGTAAACCAGGTAAATGTACCCCTTATTATAAGGTGCATTGCGAAATCCTGGGGATGTGGTATACAGTCTTTGATAGGTTTGTAATGCATTTTCAAACTGCTCAGTATTCTGATAATACATGCCAAGCAGATACAGGGCTTCTTTGTTATCAGGCCGAACGCGGAGTGCATTGATAAAATACCCTTCTGCCAGCGGATCGTTTCGGAGAGAAAATAGCCCTCCCAGCTGCATGTAGGCATCGTAGAATTGCTGATCCTGATCAACAGCTTTCATCAAGTCTCCGACAGCCCTTGCGGTGTCACCAGTCTCCAGGTTGGCAATCGCCCGTAGGAAGTAAGCCCGGGGATTGTAATCATCCCGGGCGATCAGTTCATTGATCACCCGGAAGGTTTCGGTGTAGTTGTGCAAAATAATGTATAGTTTAGCCAGTTTTAGCCGGGCTTCCTGGCTATCTGGATCCAATGCAGAAGCCCGGTTCAGGGCTGTCAGACAATTTTCCGTATGTCCCATCAGCAACTGAATATCCGAAAGGGTAATGTAATAATCCGGATTTTTGTCATTTAGCGAGATCGCTTTATTGATATCCTTCAGGGCCCTGTTAAACTCAAGTTCAAGTAAAAAAAGGTTCGCTCGCTCATTGTACAAATCAGGATTTCGGTCATCATCTGCAATGGCCTGGTTTAGCTCCTCCATGTAGAATCCTGTTGAATCAACCGATGAGACTTCTTCAGAAGCAGGTTGCACGGGGCCACATCCTGTGAAAAAGATGACCAGGAGCAGAAAAAAACCTGAACAGCTGCTTCTCATATTACTTCGGTTCTTTCAGCGCATCCATGATCTTGTTCTCCAGTTCATCGGCAAGCTCGGGATTATCTGTCAGGATCTTCTTAACGGCATCTCTCCCCTGCCCCAATTTGGTATCCCCGTAACTAAACCAGGAGCCGCTCTTTTTAATGATGTTTAAATCAGTTGCCAGATCGAGGATCTCAAAGGTACGCGAGATCCCTTCTCCGAACATAATGTCAAACTCAGCTTTCCGGAATGGAGGAGCAACTTTGTTTTTCACCACCTTGACCTTCACCCGGTTACCTATTGCTTCTTCCCCCTCCTTGATCTGGGACAGTCGTCGGATATCCAGCCTGACCGAAGCATAGAACTTCAGGGCATTCCCCCCGGTAGTGGTTTCGGGATTACCAAATATAATGCCGATTTTCTCTCTGAGCTGGTTGATAAAAATACAGCATGTAGCGGTTTTGGAGATGGTGGAAGTCAGTTTTCGCAGAGCCTGAGACATCAACCTGGCCTGTAGTCCCATCTTGGAGTCGCCCATTTCACCTTCGATCTCGCTCTTTGGTGTAAGTGCTGCCACCGAGTCAATCACCAGGATATCGATAGCCCCGGAGCGGATCAGATTTTCGGTAATCTCCAGGGCCTGCTCTCCGTTATCCGGTTGTGAGACCAGCAGGTTCTCCACATCCACACCGAGCTTCTGGGCGTAAAACCGGTCAAATGCATGCTCAGCATCAATGAAAGCGGCAATACCGCCTGCTTTCTGGGCTTCAGCGATTGCATGAAGGGCCAGCGTGGTTTTGCCCGACGATTCAGGACCATAGATCTCGATCACCCTACCACGGGGAAGTCCACCTATTCCCAGGGCTGCATCCAGCCCAATAGAGCCTGTTTTGATCACCTCTACCTTTTCCACGGGTGAGTCCCCCAACTTCATGACCGTACCTCTGCCATAAGTCTTCTCCAGCTTATCCAACGTCAGTTGGAGCGCTTTCATCTTCTCTTTGTTTTCCTCAGGATCTTTTACCATTTTTTTCTCCTTTTTTGATTTTCTTCTCTTAATCCGGAATTAGGTCAAAAGGTAATACATATTTTTCAATAAATTTTTGATGAGATGCTCGATTATCGAATTCAAAAATATAAAATTCTGCTGTGGGGCTAAGATTTTCAGGGAAGGAGTTATCAACAACCTCCGGCATGCTCTCTTTGATAATAGCGGCAAAGCCCGGTGACTCCGCATTCGTTGCACTTTGGTTTCCTGGCATTGCATACATAGCGGCCATGAAGGATTAACCCGTGGTGTGCGAGCGGGATCAACGCTTCCGGAATGTATTTGATGAGCTGCATCTCTGTCTGGAACGGATTTTTAGCCCCGGTGGTCAATCCGATTCGTGCTGACACCCGGTGAACATGCGTATCTACGGCCATTGCTGGTTTGTTGAATAACACAGCAGCGAGTACATTGGCTGTTTTCCGGCCTACACCCGGTAACTTGAGCAACTCTGAAACCTCCGAAGGCATTATACCGTTGAATTCGGCCAGCAGGATTTTGGCCATGCCGATGAGGTTTTTGGTCTTATTGTTGGGATAGGAACAGCTTTTGATCCGTTCAAAGACCTCCTCCGGCTGCGCTTCAGCCAACGAGGCAACCGTTGGAAATTGTTGAAAAAATACCGGGGTAATCATGTTGACCCGTTTATCGGTGCATTGAGCCGAAAGGATCACCGCTACAATCAACTGATAGGGATCGGTGTAGTGCAATTCCGTCTCCGCATCCGGATTGTGCTCCTGAAAATACCGGATGACCTCCTCAAACCGCTCCTTTTTCGTCATCGTAAAATTTTCGTAAAATTAGAACATTTCACTTTGCCACGTCGCTCCGCTCCTCGCAATGACATTTTTCTATTTCGCTACCTCTACCTCACCTCACTATTTATTACTTTTGCCCCTGATGCGCAGCCAGGAATTCGATATCGCCATCGTTGGAGCGGGACCGGCCGGAACCACCCTGGCATTGAGTTTGGCCCCTACCGGAAAAAGTATCGTTGTAGTGGAGAAAGCACATTTTCCGCGTGAGGTTATCTGCGGGGATGCATTAAGCGGTCAGGTCAACAACGTGCTCAAACGGATGCCTGACGGAATATACCAGGATTTTCTCCACACGGTCAAGAAGACCCCCTCCTGGGGGATCCGGTTTTTCTCTCCGGGACAAGATCCCCTCGATCTACCTTTTATCCTGACCCGCACCGAAGGCCAGGAGCCACCGGGGTATATCTGTCCGCGGGTAACATTCGATGATTTTCTTTTCCAGCGGTTGAAACGTTATTCCAATATTGTCATTCACGAAGGGGAAGCGGTTAAAACGCTGAATAGGTTCGAAGGCGGTATTGAACTCTCGACAGATCATCGAACCATCCAGGCCAGGGTGATTGCCGGGGCCGACGGATTAAATTCGGTTGTTCGACAGACCTTCAGTGAACGACAGCTGGATAAATCCTATTTCTGCATGGCGACCCGGGCCTATTTTGAGGAAGTTACCGGATTCCATCCTGAAAACTTCATTGAACTTATCTTTCTCAAGGAACTGCTGCCCGGTTATTTCTGGATCTTTCCGGAAGTAAACGGAAGGGCCAACGTGGGTCTGGGCCTCCCCTTTAAAGATGTGATAGATAAACGGATCTGCCTCAAAGTGGTGATGGAGGAGATGATCCGGACTCATCCATTGATTGCCCCACGCTTCCGGAATGCTACCATGGTTACCAAACCCAAAGCCCGTGGACTGGCTCTCAGCCGCAACCTGAAAAACCTCTCAGGAGAGCGTTACCTCTTACTGGGAGATGCAGCCCTGCTGGTCGACCCTTTTACCGGTGAGGGAATTGGATTAGCCATGGCAAGCGCTGAGTCTGCTGCCGCGGTAATCAGAGAATCATTTGAATCCGGAGATTTTTCTGCTGCGACATTCAAGGCTTACGACAAGCGAATCGAACGGCGTATGGGAATGGAACACTCCACCAGCGCTGCCATGCAGCGATTTGCCCGGTATCCCTGGTTGTTCGACAGGGTAGTCAGGAAAGCCAATAGAAACCAGGCCTTCAAAGAGCTCCTGGCCTCCACTTTCAACAATGACAATGTCCGTAAAAAGCTGGTAAATCCGCTGTTCTATGCGAGATTGCTGATATAAGATGTAGGATATAAGATGCCGCTGCCACGCTTCGCTCGCAGTGACGAGGATGCCAAATGCCCGATGGTGGAATTGAATTTTGGATTTTAGATATTATTTGAGATTTGGAATTTGGGCCTTGGAATTTCCTGCTAGAATCCTCTCCCCAGGATATGGATCGCCCCGCGATAGACCTCATCCGCATACTGTCCCTGGCATTTCAGGATGTAAAAATAGACCCCGTCGGGAAGGTTCCTGCCATCCCAGTCACCACTTTTGTAGTTGACAGCATCGTAAACCTTCTTCCCCCACCGGTCAAATACCAGAAATTCGTTTCCCAGGTAAGCATCCTGAAACTCCAGGTTATCATAATTGGTGCTGGCCGGGTCGCTTTCCCTTAATATCTTGATCTCGAATTTGTCGTTCTTCCCATCTCCGTTTGGTGTAAAGGCATAAGGGATCTTCAGCAAAGCGGTACGGATGATGACAGAGTCCTGAATGGTGGTGTCACAATCGTTCAGATCTGTCACTTTAAGGGTGATCAGGAACTCTCCGTTCTTATCATAGGCATGAGTTGCCGGGTTAAGATTGGGTATGGTATCCCCATCACCAAAGCGCCATACCCAACTCACCAGGGAGTCGAGGTATTCTTCCGGGAACTTCACCGTTACATTCGGATTGGTCAGATAAAAGGTGTCGCGGGGCAAGTTGTAATCACGAAGGTATTTTATAAAGGGAACATCCGGGGTTTTGAGGTAATCCACAAAAAAGGTAGAGTCCACCATACAACCATGAACATCGGTAATTTCAACGGTGTAATCCCGGTCAGGGCATAACCCCAGCACGAGTGAATCCTGCATATATCCTCCACCCCAAACATAGGACAAGGGCCGGTCGCCACCGGCAACACCCACAACAAACTGCGCTTTGCAGTTGGGTGAATAGGAACCGTCATCGTTCCGGGTTAGCCTGCATCCGATCTCATTGATCCGCGATAACTCAGAAATGGTCATGGCCGGATGCATTCTCAGGAAAGCCGGGTTGCTGGTGTCGCTTGCAGTACCGAGGGTAGCGATACAATAATATGCCCCCGTATCGACCTCCATCACTCTGGGGAAGTCCAGCGTATCGTTGGTAGCATCAGGAATGGCAACTCCGTCCTTCAGCCATTGAAATGTAGTGGGACCAATACTATCCACCTGTGCCACAAAGGCCATGCTGTCACGGGCACATATCAGAGTATCAAAAGGGGTTACCACGCAGGTGATCTGACTGACTGCAAACAAAGGAATTAGAAGAGAATATAGGAGAAAGAGTCGCTTCATGCGGTATGATTCGAATTGGAGTGTAAAAGTACGAATAAAAACTGGACAAAAAGACTTATTTTTAGCACGCTGATTGTCAAATGGTCTTACAAACTTCAGGAAGATTCCACCGGCAGGATCTTTGTCAGAGCTGGATTTTTAATTATGACAATATGAACTTCAATAATTTCACAATTAAATCACAGGAGGCGGTTCATAAAGCAGGGGAGATTACCCAGGGCTTACCAGAACCAGGCTATTGAGACTTCTCATCTGCTCAAGGGGATGCTTACTGTGGATGAGAACTTCATCCCCTACCTGTTAAAGAAACTGAATGTTAACGTACCGGTCTTTTCCAAAGCACTGGACAAGATCATTGAATCCTATCCCAAAGTCTCCGGAGGAGAGCCCTACCTGAACCGGGAAGCGAATCAATCCCTGCAGAAAGCAGTGGCACTGAGCCAGGAGATGAAAGATGACTTTGTCTCGATTGAGCACATGCTACTTGGGATCCTCTCTGTCAGCGATGCCACATCGCGGTTGATGAAAGACAATGGCATCACCGAAAAAGACCTGCTTGCCGCGATCAAACAACTTCGTCAGGGAAGCAATGTCAAGAGCCAATCGGCCGAAGAGAATTACAACGCCCTGAACAGGTATGCCCGGAATCTCAATGAGATGGCAAGGGAAGGGAAACTGGATCCCGTAATCGGACGGGATGAAGAGATCCGCCGGGTACTGCAGATATTGAGCCGCAGGACGAAAAACAACCCGATCCTCATCGGAGAACCCGGGGTGGGCAAGACTGCCATTGCTGAAGGACTGGCTCACCGGATCATAGACGGCGATGTTCCCGAAAACCTGAAGAGCAAGCAGATTTATTCCCTCGACATGGGCGCACTCATGGCCGGGGCCAAATACCGGGGTGAACTGGAGCGACGCTTCCAGCCTGTGAAGGTCAATGAACCTGACACACTGGATGCCATCAGCATCCTCAGAGGACTGAAAGAACGGTATGAAACCCACCACCATGTGCGCATCAAAGACGATGCAATCATTGCTGCCGTTGAACTTTCGCAACGCTATATTTCCGATCGTTTTTTGCCGGATAAGGCGATCGACCTGATCGACGAGGCGGCATCCAAGCTTCGCCTTGAGATCAACTCCCTTCCGGAGGAGCTGGAGAAGATCGAACGGAAGATCCGTCAGCTGGAGATCGAACGGGAAGCGATCAAACGGGAAAACGACAAGGAAAAGCTCAAGGAGCTGAATGAGGAGATCGCTAACCTCAGTGATGAACGCAATGAGATGAAAGCAAAGTGGCAGGCCGAAAAAGAGCTGGCAGAGCAGATCCAGAACCAGAAAAAAAAGATCGAGCAGATGAAGCTGGAAGCTGAACAGGCTGACCGGAGCGGCGATCTTGGACTCGTGGCAGAGATCCGTTATGGTAAAATCCCGGAAGCCGAGAAGTCTATTGAATCATACAAAGAGAAGCTTTCCGAGATCCAGAAGGACTCACCAATGGTGAACGAAGAGGTGGGTGCCGAAGAGATTGCCGACGTGGTCTCCCGGTGGACAGGCATCCCTGTTGCCCGTCGCCCCATCGGCTCATTCATCTTCCTGGGGACAACCGGAGTTGGTAAGACCGAGTTGGCCAAAGCCCTGGCCGAGTTCCTGTTCAACAACGAAAACAGCATGGTACGGATCGATATGTCGGAATATCAGGAACGCCATACGGTAAGCCGGCTGATTGGCGCACCTCCGGGATATGTGGGATATGATGAGAGCGGACAATTGACCGAAGCGGTAAGAAGGAAGCCTTATTCGGTGGTTCTTCTGGATGAGATCGAAAAAGCCCATTCCGATGTATTCAATATCCTGCTTCAGGTGCTCGATGATGGACGGCTTACCGACAACAAAGGGAGAACAGTGGATTTCAAGAACACCATCATCATCATGACCTCCAACATCGGCTCCCATATCATCCAGGAGAACCTGGAAAAGGTAAATAAAAACAACCGGGAGGAGATCAAAGATGTGGTGAAGCTGCAGCTGGGTATTGTAGAGAAGATGCTGGATAACTGCCTACTTCTCCCCAAACTCCTCCGACTTCAACAATATCCCATCATCGTAATACTCCTTCAGGGTTACCTTTCCCTTATCGTCGTAATAGGTCCATGTGCTATCCTGGTGGCCGTTGGTATAGAAACCTGAAACCAGCAGTTTTCCTGTTACAAAGAAGGTCCGGAGGGGGCCATCTTTTTCGTTGTTTTTATAAGCGCCTGTTAGTTTCGGAGCTCCGTCATCGTAAAATTGTTCCCATTTACCTTCTCTTACTCCTGTAATCCAGGGAATAATCTCCGCGACTCCTTTCCCCGGATAAAAGATCTTTTCAACCCCATGCTTCTTGCCATCTACATAAAACTCCTCGGAAACAAGAGCCCCGTCATATTCGCTGAAGAACTGCCATAGTGAATCGCGTTGCTGATTGAGATACTTCCCTTTTGCCATCAGTTTACCATTGGGAAACCATGAGGAGGTATGAGCCACACCTCCATTCTCCGAGATCATAGAAATGGTTCTGATTTTGCCATTCCGGTAGTAATAGGTAAATTTTCTAAAGGGGATATCATCCCGGAACTGGCCTTCGTAAATCCGGAAACCCTCTTTGTCGTATTTACACCAGGATCCCTGTTTCCTGCCTTGCTCATCTACCTGGTTGATCGTATCCTGAGAAAATGATCCTGCACTTATAATGAAATAGCCGATTACCAAAAAGGAACGCACCATGTTTGGCGAATCTTTATCTTTATCTTTGCAAAGTAAATTATTTTAACCACAGATTACACATTTATCTGCCGAAGTTTTTTATGTACAACTTTCCGTCAAGGTTACTCGAAAATGCGGTAAATGAACTGGCAAAACTTCCCGGCATCGGGCGAAAGACTGCACTTCGTATGGCTTTGCACCTGCTCAGAACACCTCCTGAGGAGGTGGAGGCCTTCGGCGCTTCTGTGGTGAAGATGCGGCAGGAGGTGATCTATTGCTCCCGTTGCAAAAACATCTCCGATAAAGAACTATGCGACATCTGCGCCAATCCGAAACGTGATTCCTCAACAGTTTGTGTGGTGGAAGATATCCGTGATGTAATGGCCATTGATAATACAGGCCAGTACACCGGTGTCTACCATGTCCTGGGAGGGATCATCTCCCCGATAGAAGGAATTGGTCCACAGGATCTGAATATCGGTTCCCTGATTGAAAGGGCATCTTCGGGAGAGGTGAAAGAGATCATCCTGGCATTGCCAACCACCATTGAAGGAGACACCACCAACTTCTACCTCTTCAAAAAACTGAACCCAATGAAAATAACCATCTCCATGATTGCCCGTGGAGTCTCCATCGGTGACGAACTCGAGCACACAGATGAAGTTACGCTGGGGAGATCGATTCTGAACCGGACACCCTATGAGGGGATGAAGTGATCTCCGATTGATTCGATTTTCGATTTGCCCCCCAACCCCCTAAAGGGGGAGTAAGTCCCCTTCAGGCGATTTAGGTGTGCTTCCTAATGCTCTTCACTTTCAAACAACTGCAACTGATTCACTTTCTCATTGTTCATATTGACTTCCAGGTCAGCATAGTTCTCAAATAGCGGGCGGATTGCTTTTTTGATGAGTTTATTTGTCGTGGTACGCCTGGATTTTGCAAAGCGTTCGAGGGAACGTTTTTGGCGGGTGGTCAGTTTGATGGTAAGGCTCTTGTACCGGATGGATTTACCTCTTTTTTTAGCTCTGGTTCGTGGCATGCCGGTCACTCTCCGTTGATGATCTCTTTGAAATCGTTAAGGATTTTCCGGGCGAGGTGATCAGCCTTTTCAGGCATATCGCTCTCCGCATAGATCCGGATGATCGGTTCGGTATTGGATTTCCGGAGATGGACCCAGGATTTTTCGAAGTGGATCTTCACCCCATCTATCCGGCTGATATCATAATCCTTATACCGTTCTTCAATCTTTTTCAAGATTTCATCCAACACTATTTCAGGTCCGAATGCTATTTTGTTTTTTGAAATGAAATAGCTCGGGTACTCAGCTCTTAGCGTCGAACAGGTTTTCCCTGATTTTGCCAGGTAAGTAAGGAATAATGCGATTCCCACCAGGGCATCGCGGCCATAGTGCAGGTCTGGGCAAATCACCCCGCCGTTGCCTTCTCCTCCAATCACAGCTTTTTTCGCCTTCATCATCTCTACCACATTGACCTCCCCAACAGCAGAGGCAAAATAGTGCCCACCTGCTTTTTCAGTAATGTCTTTCAGAGCTTGGGAAGAGGAGAGGTTAGACACCGTGTTCCCAGGCTTATGCTGAAGGACATAATCGGCAATGGCAACCAGGGTATACTCCTCCCCGAACGGCTCCCCGATCTCGTTGATGATAGCCAGACGGTCTACATCCGGATCAACAACAAACCCTACATCGGCTTTCTGCCTGACCACCTCTTCACAGATAGCCGACAGATGTTCGGGTAGAGGTTCCGGATTATGAGGAAATTGTCCTGTTGGATCACAATATAACCGATGGATGGTATTGACACCCAATACCTCCAGTAATAAGGGAATGGCGATCCCTCCGGTGGAATTCACAGCATCCACTACCACACTGAAGTGGGCATTTTTGATGGCATCGGGATCTACCAATGGAATATCCAGAATGCGGTTGATGTGCTTTAGAAGATATCGTTCGCTGGAGCTGTAAATCCCAAGGTTATCGACATCCACGTAGGAACAATCCCCCTGTTCAACAATCTTCATCAGCTCCGCTTCATCCCTGGCCGAAAGAAATTCCCCCTGTTGGTTCAGCAACTTCAGGGCATTCCATTGTTTGGGATTATGGCTGGCTGTAATGATGATTCCTCCGTCGGAATCACTCTCTGTAACAGCTACCTCAACCGTTGGAGTAGTGGTGAGACCAATATCCAGCACATCAATACCCATTCCGATGAGGGTCCCGCATACCAGGTTGCTGACCATAGCTCCCGATATCCGGGCATCCCGGCCGACAACCACCTGCAGTTTTTTATCCGGAATCTTTGCCTTAATGAAACAACCGTAAGCACTAATATATTTAACGATATCTGGTGGAGTCAGTCCCTCATCCGGCTTCCCTCCAATTGTTCCACGAATACCTGAAATCGATTTAATCAGTGTCATCACACAGATTTTAAAACAAATGTAAAGGATTTTTTACGGCATCCTCCGTGATGTTGAAAACTATTGAAATCTTGCGTTCCGAGACAAATGGAGCAGAAATCTGGGATTTTATTAATTTTGCAATGGAAAGTACGTTATGGAAAACCCTTTTGATCCTTTTTACGATCCTGAGATCGCAGCCCTGATCCGCCGGTTTGAAGAACTGGCAGGTGATGGAAAACATGGATTCTTTGACCTGGATGAGTTTGAGGATATCCTTGATTACTACCTGTTTCATAACAAGACTTCCCGGTTTCAGAGAACACTGGACATTGCACTGAAGCAGCATCCTGGAAGTATCTCCATTGTGTTGAAACAGGTTCAGTTTCTGATCAATTCCAACCGGGAAAAGCAAGCCCTGAAGTTACTGGCAGAAACCGATCATGACCTGGCGCATGATTATGACATCCACCTCTCACGAGGTGCTTTGTACAGTCAGCTTAGCAAATATGAGAAAGCCATTGATGAGTTTAAGAAGGGGATCCACGATACAGAAGAGCTGGACGAAATTTACGCGAGCATTGCCTATGAGTATGAAAACCTGGGCAAATTCGATAAAGCCATAGACTACCTGATAAAGGCGCTGAACCACAATCCGGATAACGAATCCGTTCTCTTTGAACTCTCTTTTTGCTGTGAAATAAACCAGCAAACAGAGAAGATAATCAGTTACCTGCAACAGTTTCTGGATCGTCACCCGTACAATAAGTCAGCCTGGTTCAACCTCGGTATTGCCTTTAGCAATCTGGAGTTGTTTGAGAAGGCAATCGATGCTTATGATTTTACCCTGGCCATCGATGAATCATTTGCTACAGCATATTTCAACAAAGCCAACTGTTATGCCAACATCAATGAGTATGGGAAAGCAGTTGAAACATACATGGAGACCTTCCTGTATGAAGATCCCGAGCCACTGACCCATTACTATATCGCTGAATGCTATGAAAAACAGCATCAGTATGAGTTTGCGATCGAACAATATAAAAAAGCCATCAACCTCGATCCCGAATTTGCCGATGCCTGGCTTGCTGTCGGGATGTGTTTTGATGAGTTGGATAAACCCAATATTGCTTACGCATATGTAAAAAAGGCGGTTCGCCTCTCTCCTACCATACCCGAATACTGGTTTATCCTTGGGGATATTCAGATTAAACTGCAACGGTATCCGGAAGGGATTTCCTCCTATCAGAAGGTAATCGGGCTGGATCCTGGTGATCCGGAAGTATGGCTGGCACTGGCCAATGTGCATGCCGAGCTGAAGGATTATGAGATGGCTGTCCAAACACTTGAAGAGGGATTGAAGCATCATGAAAGCCATGCAGATTTTTACTATTGCCTGGCCTATTTCCTGTTATTGAATGGCCGATCCAATCAGGCTCACGGATATCTCTACAAAGCCATGGATCTTGATTCGGAGGGATACAAACGCTTGTTTGTCACCTTTCCTGACGCAGGGAAACATCCTGCCGTGGTTGATATCATCTCCTCCTACCGCAAAGAGTAAGTTTTTGCTCCATGAAAAAAGTTTTTGGTTTGATCGGATACCCGCTTGACCATTCGTGGTCTCCATCCTATTTTCAACAGCAGTTTCAGGTGCATGGATTGCCAGATCACAGGTATCAACTCTTCCCCCTGAAAACGCTGAATGATTTTTTACCACTCCTTGATAACATCCCTGACCTCTGTGGTCTGAATGTGACCATTCCTTACAAGGAGACCATTATTCCCTGCCTCGATGAATCCGATCCTAGGGCGGCGGAGATCGGGGCTGTCAATACGATACTCATCCGTGGATCAGGACCGAACCGGACGTTGACCGGACACAATACCGATGCGGAAGGTTTTTTGCGTTCGGCCGATTTCTCCGGGCACCAATCTGCATTGATATTTGGAACTGGAGGAGCCTCCAGGGCTGTATGTTATGCATTGCAGAAGATGGGAATCAGGTGCACGCTAGTTTCACGGTCAGGAACCCTGAGAAAAGCCATTTCTTACAAGGATCTGGATGATGAAATGATGTCAACTCACACACTCATCATCAACGCCACACCAATCGGTATGTATCCGGATGAAGGCCCCCCTCCCCCAATTCCATATCATCTGATTAATTCGCATCACTTCCTCTATGACCTGGTGTACAATCCCGAAGAGACCCACTTTCTGAAGGAGGGATTGAAGCGCGGAGCCAGGATCCAGTCAGGCCTGAAAATGTTGCACCTCCAGGCAGAACTTTCGTTTGAGCTGTTTATGGGAAGGGAGCCTGGGTCCTAGATGCTGGTATCGTGTTTCGGGTTTCGGGTTTCGGGTTCCTCTTCCCTCTTCCTTCCTCCTTCGTCCCTCATTCTTCCTCCTTCGTCCCTCGTCCTTCGTCATTTCGTATCACCTCAATCTTCAGGTTCGCGACCATTGCTGCCACGGCACCCACTGCAGCAAGTACCGGCGCAACCAGAGCACCGATCACACCAATGGTTACAGGGATCTCCAGGTAGGTTTTTCCCTCTTCATCCTTGATAATGATGCGACGGACATTCCCTTCGTGAATGAGCTCCTTGACCTTTCCGATCAGCTCCTCACCTTTGATCCTAAACTCCTCTTTAAATGTTCCTTTTTCCATAATTATTTCATTTTAGCAACCGTTTGATTAGCCTTAGCTTCTCCCCGTATGGCGGGTACCGGATCGGTATGTCCAGCCAGGTGACCTTCTTCATCACTGATCGTGGGTGCGAGAAGGTTTCGAAGCTATATTTTCCGTGATAGCGTCCGAATCCGCTTTGTCCTATTCCACCGAAAGGCAACCGCTTATTCGAAAAATGGATCAGGGTATCATTGATACACGCACCACCGGAAGAGGTAAGGGCCAACATCTTCCGCTCCTTCTTCGGATCTCCTGTAAATAAATAGAGAGCCAACGGTTTGGCGCCGGTATTGATAAAATCGATTACCTCGTCGAGGGAGTCATATTCCATCATTGGGAGAACTGGTCCAAATATCTCCTCCTGCATCAGCGGGTGACTTGACGAAATGCCGCCGACGATTGTTGGAGCGAGATACCGCTCTTGAGGGATCGCCTCCCCACCACACAGGATCGTTGCATCATGCATGAGTTGAACCAACCGCTCCGTTTTTTTCTGTGTGATGATCCTCCCATAATCACTGCTCTGCTTCGGGTCATCACCAAAATAGCTTCGGATATGCTTGAGGTGCATGGATATCTCTGCCAGAACGATCCCGATCTCCGTCGTGTATGCCTCAAATTTCGGCTTATGCAGATCCTGCCAAAGAGCATCACTGATTCGCTCTTCATATTCCAGGATCAGATCCCTTAGCGTAGATAGTTGAAGAATTCTGAATTCAATGTCCTTCGTCTGTTGTGAGTTATAGAAATCACGCTGGTTTTGGATGATCTTCGAAAATTGGGAGTTCATATCAAAAAAGGGAAATAAGGGTAAAGATATAAGTTTAAAATTTATTTGTTGATGTGAAAGAAAAATATTAATTTTGCACCCGTTTTAGTAGGCTTTATCAAGGTAATCATAGAAAACAACCATCTACCAATGAATTTTGCTCCTGAAGTAAAGAAGAAAACGTTTAAAGAGTACGGAAAATCAGAATTTGACACAGGTTCTACCGAAGCGCAGGTAGCACTTTTCACAATGAAAATCCAGCATCTGACAGAGCACCTGAAAAAAAACAAAAAGGATCTGGTAACAGAAAGGTCGCTTGTCAGAATGGTTGGTAAACGGCGGCATCTCCTTGATTATCTGAAGAGAAAGGACATCGAACGATACCGTGCCGTGATCAAGAAATTAAAAATAAGAAAATAACAAATATGTTTCTGACAGAACTGAAAGAGGCAATTCCCGGATTGCCTTTTTTAGCATCTGTGGGTTACAACTCGAGAAAAAATTACAGATATAGAAAAACATGAATGCAATTATTAAAAAAATTCAATTTGACGACGGCCGTGAGATTACGATGGAAACGGGTCGTCTTGCTCGGCAGGCTGATGGAGCTGTTGTGGTAAAAATGGGCGACACGATGTTGCTGGCCACAGTGGTTGCCAAAGCGGATGCTGGCGAAAACGTAGACTACATGCCATTAAGTGTTGATTACCGTGAAAAATATGCTTCTACCGGACGATTCCCAGGTGGCTTCTTCAAACGGGAAGCACGTCCTTCCGATAGTGAGGTGCTGACCTCCAGGCTGGTTGACAGAGCATTGCGCCCCCTCTTTCCGGATGATTATCATGCCGATGTACAGGTGATGATCACCCTGATCTCAGCCGACAGAAATATTCTGCCCGACGCCCTGGCTTGTCTGGCAGCCTCAGCAGCCCTTACCATCAGTGACATACCTTTCAACGGCCCCATTTCTGAGGTGAAGGTTGGCCGAATCGATGGAAAATTCATTGCTAATCCAGGGTATATATCCCTGGCCGAATCAGATATGGACATCATGGTTGGCGCTTCTGAGAACAACATCATGATGGTTGAAGGAGAGATGAAAGAGGTAAGTGAGAAAGATATGGTTGAGGCCATCAAGTTTGCTCACAACATCATCAAAGCTCAGTGTCGGGCTCAGCTTGAATTTGCTGAGATGGTGGATAAATCAAGACCCAAACGGGAATATAGCCATGAAATAAATGATCCTGAGTTCAAGCAAACCATGCACGATGCCACATACAAAAAGGTTTACGACATGGCTGTTAAAGGGATCGCCAATAAGAAGGAGAGAAAAACCATCCTTGATACGATCAAAGAGGCGTTCGTTGAAACGTTAAGTGATGAGGAGAAGGAAGAGAAAAAGATGATGATCTCCCGGTACTACCACGAAATTGAACGTGAGGCCATCCGGAATGCCACCCTCGATTCGAAAATCAGGATTGATGGAAGGAAACTCGACGAGATCCGCCCCATCTGGACAGAGGTTGACTACTTGCCTGCTGCCCATGGATCAGCAATCTTCACACGTGGCGAAACCCAGTCACTGACTACTGTGACGCTCGGAACAAAACTGGACGAACAAGTCATCGATGGAGCAGTTATCGAAGAGAGATCAAAATTCCTTTTACATTACAACTTCCCTCCCTTTTCAACGGGTGAGGTAAAACCACTGCGGGGCACAAGCCGCCGGGAGGTTGGACATGGGAACCTGGCTTTGCGTGCCCTTAAATTTATCCTTCCCAATTCAGACGATAACCATTACACAACCCGTATCGTATCAGACATCCTGGAATCGAACGGTTCTTCGTCCATGGCAACAGTTTGTGCCGGAACCCTGGCCTTGATGGATGCCGGTGTGAAGATCAAAAAACCGGTTTCAGGTATCGCTATGGGGCTTATCTCAGATAGCAAAACCAAGCGCTATGCAGTATTGTCTGACATCCTGGGGGATGAAGACCACCTGGGTGACATGGACTTTAAGGTTTGCGGTACCCGCGATGGTATCACTGCCTGCCAGATGGACATCAAAGTGGACGGCATGCCCTATGAAATTCTGGAAGAGGCACTCGAGCAAGCCAAAGCCGGAAGGTTACATATTATGGATGAGATGATGAAGACCATCTCAGAGCCAAGGGCCGACTTCAAGCCATTTGTGCCAAGAATCACCCAGATGAAGATCCCAAAAGAATTCATTGGTGCGGTCATTGGACCAGGTGGCAAAGTGATCCAGGAGATGCAGCGCGAGACTGGCACTACGATCGTCATTGAAGAGGTAGGAGAGTTTGGTATCATCGATATCGTTGCCAACAATGTAGAGGCCAAAGATGCTGTTGTTGAGAAGATCAAACGGATCTGTGCTGTTCCTGAAGTGGGTGAGATCTATAAAGGAAAAGTGAAGAACATCACCACCTTTGGCGCTTTTATCGAGATCCTGCCCGGGCAGGATGGACTGCTGCATATCTCTGAGATTGAATGGAGACGACTGGAAAAAGTAGAAGATGCCCTGAAAGTGGGAGACGAAGTAGAAGTCAAGCTGATTGATGTTGACCCAAGAACAGGCAAACTGAAACTCTCCAGGAAGGTACTTCTGGAAAAACCAGCGAACTATCAGGACAATCGGCCAAAAAAATTCTAAACGTCGTTGAAACCCGAAGCCCAAGTTTCTCGTAAACAAGGGACACTGTTAACTTCATCAATGTTTTGATATAAAAGAGATCCGGATGAGACAACTAAAAATCATAAAACAGGTTACCAACCGTGAGACTGCTTCCCTGGATAAATACCTGCAGGAGATTGGCAAGGTTGAGCTAATCACAGCAGATGAAGAGGTTACCCTCGCCCAGCGGATCAAACAGGGAGACCATACTGCACTGGAAAAACTCACCAAGGCCAACCTGCGTTTTGTGGTTTCTGTCTCTAAACAATATCAGAATCAGGGACTTAGCCTTCCGGATCTCATCAATGAAGGGAATCTCGGACTCATCAAAGCTGCACAGCGGTTTGATGAAACCCGGGGATTCAAATTTATCTCCTATGCCGTGTGGTGGATCCGCCAGTCAATCCTGCAGGCACTGGCAGAACAATCCCGGATCGTTCGCCTGCCATTGAATAAAATCGGATCGATTAACAAGATCAATAAAGCCTATGCCCTGCTTGAACAGCAGTACGAACGAGAACCCAATATTGAAGAGATTGCCAAGCTGCTGGAGATATCCGAGAACGAAGTCAAGGAGTCGATGAAGAATGCCGGACGGCACGTCTCCATGGATGCCCCTCTCGTTCAGGATGAAGATAATACCATGTATGATGTCCTGAGAGGGGAAGAGAATACTACCCCGGAGAACGGTTTGCTGTATGAATCCCTGAAACGGGAGATAGAACGGGCGGTCTCCACACTCACTCAGCGTGAAGCGGACGTGATCCGACTTTATTTCGGACTGAACGGAAGCCACCCGATGACGCTCGAAGAGATCGGGGAGAAATTTGACCTTACCCGGGAACGTGTCCGCCAGATCAAAGAGAAAGCCATTCGCAGACTGAAGCATACCAGCAGGAGTAAGATCCTGAAGACGTACCTAGGCTGACAACTGACAACTTTTTAAATCGCAAATCGTAAATCGAATCAATCGTAAATCAAAGTGTCTCATCTCGTAGCACCTTCCCTTTTATCAGCCAATTTCCTCCAACTGGGGAAGGAGATCGAAATGGTGAACCGGAGTGAAGCCGACTGGTTGCATCTCGATATCATGGACGGCCTCTTCGTCCCCAATATTTCATTCGGATTTTCTATACTTAACAGGATCAAGAAGACAACCGAGAAACCCATGGATGTCCACCTGATGATTGTGAATCCCGACAGGTACATTGAGCAATTCAGGGAATCCGGAGCCTTCATCATAACCGTCCATTACGAAGCCTGCACCCACCTTCACCGAACCATCCAGGCAATCAAACAAACTGGTGCCAAGGCAGGGATTTCTCTCAATCCTCATACACCGGTTATGTTACTGCAAGAGATCATCGGGGAGGTCGACCTGGTATTACTGATGTCAGTCAACCCAGGTTTCGGTGGACAGGAGTTCATCGAACAGACCTACCGGAAGAGTCGTGAACTGAAAACGTTGATCCTGGATCATGGATCTGATACCCAGATTGAAGTGGATGGTGGGGTCACGCTCGGGAACGCCCGCTCACTGGTTGATGCAGGTGTGGATATCCTGGTTGCTGGCAATGCTGTCTTCGGTTCTCCCGACCCCACTGCAACAATCCATCAGCTGAAACATTGTTAGAAGCAGTCCGCAGTCCGCAATCCTAATTGCTAATCGCTATTCGCTGATCGCTAACCACTATTTTTGTATTTTTATAGGAAAATTGCAAGGATGGATTTTCCGGCTGCACGGGATTATATACTTTTCCGGCTTAAACATGAGCTTGATCAACGGTTAATATACCACACGTACTCACATACCGTTGATGTTTTCAGGGCCGCAACGGAGTTATCTATCCTCGAAGCGCTTGGGGAAGAGGATCAGCGGGTGATTGAGACAGCTGCCCTCTTTCATGACGCAGGGATGCTTACAGGGTATGACAATCACGAGGAGAGTTCGGTCCGGATGGCATCTGAAATTCTGAAGCAATTCAACTACTCCGCTGATCAGATCGAGATGATTGGACAACTCATTCTTGATACCCGCATGCCTCAGATGGCTTTATCCATTCACGGACAGATCTTGTGCGATGCCGATCTGGATTACCTGGGCAGAAGTGACTATTTCATCAACTCCTTTCGGCTCAAACTGGAGTGGCAACTATTCGGCATCAACCAGTTCTCCCTGTTCGACTGGTTCCTGGTTCAGGAGGAGTTTCTGCAAAGCCACACGTACCTCTCATCTGCTGCAAAAAAGTTGAGAAATGAAGGAAAAAAGCAGAACCTGGAATCGATACAGGCACTCATTCACCAACGACACAAACAAACAAACTAAGCATGAATATGGAAGCAAAAAACGACACCAAATTCAACAACATCGTGTTGATCCCGACCGATTTCTCAGAGGTTTGTGATAACGCCGTGAACCATGGCGTTGAACTAGCCCGCTTTTTGAAATACAAGGTTTGTCTTCTGCACGTAATCAACAAAGAGACAAAATCCAAACTTAAAAAGGAGGATCTTGACGTCTCATTCATCGAAAAAAAGTTAGCAGCTTACAAGGAGAAGTACGAACCCGAATATGGTGTTGCGATTAACACCATGCATGTGGAAGGAAGTATTTTTTCAACCATCAACGAGGTTGCCGTTGAGCTTAAAGCCAACCTGATGGTCCTGGGAACCCATGGCAAGAAAGGTCTGCAGCACCTATTTGGAAGTTACGCCCTCAAGGTGGTACTGGAATCGCCTGTTCCGGTAATTGTAGTACAGAAAAAGAGCTTCGGGGAGGGGTACAAAGAGATTGTTTTTCCTGTAAGCAATGATGTGGAATCCAGGCAGAAGGTGCAATGGGCGAAACTGATGAGCAAATTGTTTAACGCAAAGGTATATATCTTCCGCAGCCTTGAAAAAGATCCGGTCATGAATAACCGCCTGGATATCATCACGCGGCAGATCACAGATATTTTCAACGAATCGGACCTTGAATATACCGTGAAAATCGCGGTCGAGACAACTGATTACGCCGACCAGGTCCTCTCGTATGCTGTGACAAATGATGCGAAGATGATCATGATCATGACGCGGCCCAATGTAGATCTTCCAGGTTTCAGTCTCTCCGGATGGGATGAGCGCCTGATGTTCAATGATGCTCAGATACCGGTCATGTGCATTAATCCTGTTGAGATAGGGACCTATTATTGGGAGTGGGTAACACCCTTTTAACCATGAACAAAGAGGAGGCCAGGAGGCAGATGGAGGCGTTGACCGAAGAGATCAACCGCCATAACCATGCCTATTATGCGCTGTCGAAGCCTGAAATCAGTGACCAGGATTTCGATCTCCTTCTTAAGAAGCTGGAAATACTCGAACAAGCATTTCCGGAGCTGGCTTCCCCTAACTCACCCACAAAACGTGTAGGTGGAGAGGTAACTAAAGAGTTCCAACAAGTTCAACATCAGTATCCTATGCTTTCGCTCAGCAATACCTATTCAAAAGAGGAGGTGGAAGAGTGGGAAGCCCGCATACATAAACTTATTGAGGAAGAGGTGGAGTATGTTTGCGAAATGAAGTTCGACGGCGTGGCAATTGGTCTGATTTACCAGCAGGGCATCCTGGTTCAGGCGGTTACCAGGGGCGACGGCACACAGGGAGACGACGTGACTGCCAACATCAAAACCATCCACAACATCCCATTGTACCTGAAAGGGAGCGGATTTCCAGATTTATTTGAAATCCGTGGGGAGGTCTTTATGCCCCATACCAGTTTCAGGCGACTGAACAAGATGCGTGAAGAGGGGGGAGAAGAACCGTTTGCCAATCCGCGGAATGCCGCTTCAGGTAGCTTGAAGATGCAGGATTCAGCCGTGGTGGCAAAGCGCCGGCTCGACTGCTTCTTCTATTATTTACTTGGAACCGGTCTCCCGTTCAAAACTCATTATGAAAGCCTCCAGGCTGCACGTAGTTGGGGATTCCATATATCCGACTACCTCGCGAAATGCTCCTCTATCCACCAGATCTTCGACTTCGTTCATGAGATTGACCAGTTAAGGAAGGGCCTTCCTTTCAATATCGACGGCGTAGTCATCAAGATAAACGATCTGCGACAGCAGGAGATACTGGGTAACACGGCCAAATCTCCACGGTGGGCAATCGCCTATAAATTCAAGGCTGAGCAGGTAGAAACACGCCTGAATTCGGTCGATTTCCAGGTGGGAAGAACGGGAACTGTTACGCCAGTAGCTAACCTGAGCCCGGTCCTGCTGGCCGGCACTGTGGTGAAGAGAGCTTCCCTTCACAATGCCGACATCATTTCAACCCTGGATGTCAGGATCAGCGACACCGTATATGTAGAAAAGGGAGGCGAGATCATCCCCAAGATCACCGGGGTCAGGCTGGATAAGAGACCTCCGGAAACAATCCCCCTGAAGTTCCCCGCTCTCTGTCCGGATTGTGGAACTACACTTGTTCGCAGCAAAGGTGAATCTGCCTGGTATTGTCCCAACAGATCTGGATGCCCTCCCCAGATCAAAGGAAGACTGGAACATTTTATCAGCCGCAAAGCCATGAACATCGAGACACTTGGCGAAGGAAAGATCGGAATCCTTTACGACCATGGATTGGTCAGGAATGTGGCAGATCTCTACGACCTTAAGCAAGAGGATTTGCTGGGGTTGGAAAAGGTATACCAGGATCCCGATTCCGGCAAGGAGAGGAAAATGAGCTTCAAAGAGAAGAGTGTGACAAATATTTTAAATGGCATTCAACTCTCTAAATCTGTCGCCTTCAACCGTGTTTTATATGCACTTGGAATCCGTTTCGTTGGCGAAACCGTTGCCCGGAAATTGGCATTTCACTTTCAATCCGTCGAAGCGATCAGGCAGGCCGACATGGATGCATTAATTGATGTAGAAGAGATCGGGGATAAAATCGCTGAAAGCGTGGTTGATTATTTTCAGCAACCGGAGAACCTGGAGCTCATCCGGCGATTGCAGGAGGCCGGACTGAACTTCTCTCTAAGTCCTGACTCTATGATCTTGAAAAGTACTCAACTGGAGGGAAAATCCATCGTCGTCACCGGAATGTTTCAGCGTTACTCGCGGGATGAATTGAAGCGGATGATTGAAGCACACGGCGGAAAAAATACCGGATCGATCTCGGCACGAACCTCTTTTGTGCTGGCTGGCGACAATATGGGGCCGGAAAAAAAGAAAAAAGCGGAATCGCTTCGGATCCCGCTCATTTCAGAGATGGAATTTTTGCAGATGGTTAGTGAGGAGTAGGCCTTATTTTGCCTGCTTTACGCTGCTGGCACCGGAGGTGTGGGCATTCACGCTGGCTCCACCTTTGTACCGTATGTCACAGGCACCCGAAGCTGAGATTTTCAGAACTCCTGAAGCATTCACATTCGCTTCCGTGGCTCCACTGGCATAAATCGACAGATCTTTCACTTCAAAATCGAAAGCATCCAACTTCGAAGCCCCCGAGGTTTCGATGTTGACCTCCTGTGCCTGGCCAACCAGCTTGATTTCGCTGGCTCCGCTGATATCCATGTTGAGCTTTTGCAGATGCAAATTCAGATCGGCTTCTACAGCACCACTAATATCAATCCCCATCTTCTCGCCCTTGATCTCGTTTTGCGTGGTGATCTCAACAGCTCCGCTGAGTGACAATGCGTTCAGGTCTGCAACAGTAATATACACGTTGAGAGTATGGACATCGTTCATGAACTTCGGAGGAGTTTTTTTCATGCCAATTTTCAAGATGTTATCGCTTACCTCCGTGATGATGTAAGGGAGCACATCTGCATCAGCCTCCACCTCAACACCGGGTGTACCTGTCTGTTTAATGAAAACTTCAAAGGCACCCCCTACCTTGATAGCAGTAAAGGATCCTACGTTACGGGTCTCTTTTTTTACACTTTCCCCTTTATAGGAATTGGTTGATGGCATGGCTATAGCTGCCGACATTCCGGAAAGAAGAAAGATGATAAGGATTGTTTTGATTTGGTTCATTGTTTTCATGATGTGAATTTTTAGGTTTACATTAGGGATTTGTTCTTATGTCTTATATCTTATATCTTAAAGCTTTTTCAATCACAGTTTAATACTGCCAAACTCGTTCCTGATTTTTATGGTTGCAGTGGGGGATGTTCCCACGGTTCCCTTATACTGTTCGTCCTGCCCGGAAACGGTTAATATCGAGAATGATGCATTTGTTTTAGGGAATTTAATAGATCCGAATTTTGATTCGGCATCCAGGGTATAACTCATCTCCTTTGGGATGCCGATCTCAACACTGCCATGCTGGTTGTCTACCACCAGCGATTTGAAGTCAGGAGTAACCGTTTCAACCTTGAAGCTCCCAAATTCGGTATCGAGGTTGATCTTCTGTTTTACCGACCCGATGTTAAAACTCGAGAACCTGGTTTCCAGTGTAAGCACCGATGCGCGGTCCAGGTCAATCGTTCCCCCTTCGAAAGTTCCTTCCATCATGATGACCTCTCCGGCCTGAATATCTGAGTATTTGGAGTTGATCTTCAGGCTGCCGGCATAATCGAGCCGCATCCTGGAGTACTGAATCATCACCACGGCTCCTTTCATTGATTCAACGGTAGCGCTGCCAAATGCTACCTCCAGGATGTTATCTCCATGATTGAGTCTTCCCAGCGATGCTTTCCCATATTCTACCCGGATAGCACTTTTCGCGTTCAACTCTTTGATCATGACATCTCCGAATTTATTCCTCAGATCAAGGGAGACAGATGAGGGCATCATCACTTGGTAATCGATACTAAAATGACCTTTGGGATCCAGTCCTTTCGCCAGGTTGGTCACTGCCTCAACCTGTGAATCCGATCCCTTGAAAGCGATATCAATCTTGGAAAAGATTTTTTCGGCAACTGTTTCTGAAGTGGTCTCAACCGAAATGGTGACCTCAATAGCAATTTCGTTTTTACTCCAGATAGTACAGGATATATCTCCAAACCTGTTGTTCAACCGCAATGTGGCATCAGGTGAAACGGTGAACTCCTTTTTGATTATCTTTTTCAGCCCATTCTTCTGCCGGGCGTTACTCGCGGTAGGTGCGACCAGAAAGGCGATCAGAAGGAGGACGGTGTATCTCATGTTTTTCATCTTCTTGTTTATTAATTGCATTTATTTATTTTTTCCTGAAGGATGGCATCATTCAGCAGGGATTCTTTGGCTTTACAATTCTGTATCAACGCAGTTTGCACGCGGTTGTCAGAAGGATTCTCTTTTAATGCCGATACCAGGTCATCCATATTTTTGTCGAGCTGATCCACCTCTTTTTGTGTATGTTTCATCAGTCTGGCGCCGTCTGGACATTCCTGAGCAATCTGGTTCAATTCGGTCATTTGCTGATCAGCCCGGCGTTCGTAAATGGAGATCACTTCAACAAGCTCTTCGGGCAAGCCCAGGGTAGCCTGCTGAAGGCTGGTCCGACCAGAGAAATCATGGGTTGCCAGCTCAAAAATGGCCAGTCCGGCAGTCATCAGGATGACAATCCCGGCAGCAATCTTCATCCAGAAGCGAAAAGGAGTTGTTTTCATATCGGACGCGTGAAGTCTATCCAGTCGTTGCCCGAACCGTTCGAAATGGCCTGTTGCCGGCTCCTGGTCATCAAACATTTCGGCATGGTCTCTTATAAATTTGTCGAGGTTGTTCATGGCTAGTTATAGTGAATTTCTCTGGTTAATCTGTTCTGGGTTATCATCTGTAAAAGCCTCTGACGAGCTCTGGAATAGCGTGTGCGGCTGTTATTATAAGAGATCTTTAGAATTTCGCTGATCTCTTCATGATCGTACCCTTCCAGGAGGAATAGCGAAAGGATGATGCGGTATTCTTCCGGCAACCGGTTGATCGCCTCCCTGATCTCCCGGACCTGAAGCTGAATCTCCTCTTCAGAAGCCTGATCCTCCTCGTCAGGGAAGTCGATGCCGGCCTCTTCAATGGAAACCTGCTCACGCCTCCTACGAAGTATATCCAATGCATTATTGACTACGATCCGCTTCAACCAGGAGCCGAACGTACCCTCGCCAGAATAATGATGAATCTTACGAAAGGCATCCAGGAATGACTCCTGCATGTTGTCTTCCGCTTCTGCTGTATCATTCAATATTCTGAGGCTGGTATTAAACATCGCTTTGTAGTATAGCTTGTAGATCTTAAACTGGGCATTCCGGTTTCCCTCTTTGCAGGCTTCAATAAGATCCTGGTGAATGTGTTTCAGGTTATGCTCCAATTGGCAGGATTTTGGTCAAATGACTTGGCAAAGTTCTCTTTGTTACAAGATTTTATAAAAGTATTTAAAAAATGTAATTTTAATGCCTTGAAAAAGTTCCCAGTACCGGTCTACTTTTATGCCCTTGCAGCTATGTTGTTCTGGGGCATGTCTTTTATTTGGTCCTCCATCCTTCTGAAGTACTACCAACCCGTCTCCATTATCTTTATCAGATTGATTCTCTCTTCGTTCTTTCTGTTTATGATCATAGTCATCTTCCGAAAGTGGGAGTGGATGCGACGAAAGGATATCAAATGGTTTCTCCTGAGTGCTCTGTTCAATCCCTTTTTCTATTTCCTGGGTGAGAACTATGGTCTGAAATTTTCTACCAGTACAATCACCGCCGTGATCATCGCCACCATCCCGGTTTTCTCACCACTGGCAGGATACCTGGCATTCCGTGAAAAGCTACGATGGTTCAACCTGGTTGGGATTGCTCTTTCATTCGGAGGGATCAGCATCATGCTTCTCACAAAAGGGCTGCAGTTGGTGATATCGGATACTGGCATCCTCTGTCTGGCCGGAGCGGTCTTTGCCGCACTGATATATTCTGTTCTGCTCAAGAAATTAGCGGAGAGCTATTCTCCCCTTTATATCATTGCAATTCAGAATCTCATAGGTGTTTTTCTTTTTCTTCCGCTTTTTTTACTTTTTGAGTCACAACAGGCATTTACTGTCATTCCAACCTGGGAGATCATCTCTTCGTTCCTGTTTCTGGCTATCTTAGCCTCTTCCCTTGCATTTGTCTTTTTTGCCCATACAATTAAGATCCTGGGTGTGAGCAAAGCCAATGTATTCTCCAACCTCATCCCGGTATTCACGGCTATATTCTCCTTCTTCATCCTGGATGAACGCTTCACCTTACAAAAGATCATCGGGATGATCATCGTCATCTGCGGGGTCTATATTTCCGAGCTGAACCGCAAGAGAATCCGGCAATAACACCATTATATTTTATTTTATACTTTTACAGGGTTAATCCCGGTACCTGCTATCATGATATTCCGCCCTGAAATCCTGGCTATCAAAGATCAGCGGATAAAACCATTTATTGATCCCGGTGAGATCTGGGATCTGATCCACCACACTCACGCACCGCGGGAACGTGTCAGGGATGTGATCGCTAAAAGCATGGACAAACAGCGTCTGACCCTGGAAGAGACAGCTCTCCTGATCAATGCCGAAGATCCTGAACTGATTGCAGAGATCAAAGAGAGAGCCAGACAATTGAAAGAGAAGGTGTACGGTCAGCGCATCGTCCTTTTTGCACCGCTTTACATTGGAAATCTCTGCTCCAACAATTGTGCTTACTGCGGATTTAAGGCAGATAACCAGAAGGTAAAGCGAGTCACATTAAACCGGGAAGAGTTGATTGAGCAGGTGAAGGCCCTCGAGGATGCCGGTCAGAAACGGCTGATCCTCGTCTATGGGGAACATCCCAATTACGATGCCCGGTTTATTGCTGAAACTGCGCAGATCGTTTACTCGGTAAAATCAGGTTCCGGAGAGATCCGGAGGGTGAATATCAATGCTGCGCCTCTCGACATTGACGGCTTCCGGATTGTCAAAGATGCGAACATTGGCACCTACCAGATTTTCCAGGAGACATACCACGAAGAGACCTACCGGAAGGTTCATCTGGGAGGGATTAAACGGGATTACAACTGGCGGCTGACTGCCCTTGACAGGGCCCAGGAAGCTGGCATCGACGATGTGGGAATCGGGGCTCTTTTCGGATTGTATGACTGGCGTTTCGATCTTCTTGGACTGGTAAGGCATACCAACCATTTCGAAGCGGTCTACCAGGTTGGCCCACATACGATCTCATTCCCAAGGATCCAATATGCTTCCCAGCTACAAATCGACAAATCACACCTTGTCAGTGACGACGAATTCACCCGGCTGGTGGCCATCCTGCGCCTGGCCGTCCCCTATACGGGGCTGATCCTCACGGCCAGGGAGCCGGCTTCTGTACGCAACGAGATCCTTCAATTTGGCGTCTCCCAGATCGACGGAGGCACAAATATCGAAATAGGTGGTTATTCGAAAAAGGGGGGTGGTGAAGCTCAGGATATCGATTTCGAACAGTTTCAGATCAATGACAACCGATCTCTTGATGAGATCATGGTGGAACTCATTGGCCACGGGTACATTCCCTCCTTCTGCACCGCCTGCTACCGGCTGGGCCGGACTGGCGAGCATTTCATGGAGTTTTCGGTACCTGGTTTCATCAAACGCTACTGCCAGCCCAACGCCTTGATGACAATGGCGGAGTACCTGGAAGATTACGCTCCGGTTGAAACAAAAGAGAAGGGATATTGCCTGATACGGGAGAAACTGGTAGAGATGCCCGAAGATAAATTCAAAGTCCTGTTGATTGAAAAGCTTCAGCAAATCAAAGTTGGAAAACGAGATATATATTTTTAACTTCTAATTGATTCATGAGGTTCGGAATTGAATTTCCGGCTACTCCGATCCGGAAACCTTTTAACTACTAACTTTCTTTGTCATGCGTGAAAAATGGATATTAGGCATCCCTGTTTACTAGACCAGCGTGATCCTGGTTCCGCCGTTATCGATTCCCAGCATGGTGGTCTTTGTAATGATGGTATCTTTCCCCGACCGCTCCACAAAATGAATAGCAGCCCGGATCTTGGGCCCCATACTTCCTTCCGGGAACTGTCCCTCTTCCAGGTACCGTTTTGCTTCTGCAATTGTCATCCTGTCGAGGCTCTTCTGTTCCGGCGTATTATAATTGAGACAAACTTTGGGAACATCCGTGAGGATAAACAGCTTGTCGGCATTGATCTGTGAGGCCAGTAGCGCCGAAGCCAGGTCTTTGTCAATAACCGCATCGATGCCCTGCAGCTTGTTGGGAGCTATATAGAAGACCGGGATCCCTCCTCCACCAACTGCGATGACGATCTGTCCCTCCCGGGAGATCCGTTCGATGGTCTTCTTGTTCATGATCACCAGCGGTGTGGGTGAAGCAACCACTTTCCTCCATCCACGTCCACGGGGATCTTCGGCAAACAGAGAACCGGTCTCTTCTGCCATACGATCAGCCTCCTCTTTGGTATAATAGGGTCCGATGGGCTTGGTTGGTTTCTCAAATGCCGGGTCATCTTTGTTTACCAGTACCTGGGTGGTGATGGTGATGATGTCCCGCTCCATATCATGTGCTTCCAGCACATTCTTCAATTGCTGCTCAATGATGTAACCGATAAAACCCTGCGAATAGGCTACACAGATATCGAGTGGCATCTCGGGAATCCCAAACATCTTCTCCCCGGCTGTGTTGGCCAGCATGATATTGCCAACCTGTGGGCCATTCCCGTGAGTGATCACGATATTATACCCTCGTTTCAGTAATTTCACCAGACATTGGGAAGTAGCTTTTGCATTGGCTTCCTGATCGTCAATCGTACCTTTCTGACCACTTTGCAACAAAGCATTTCCTCCTAACGCAACAACAGCAAGTTTCATGACAGTTCTCTATATATATGACAAAAGTAGAAATTTTTTATGAAAATTTATCTTCCGTACTTTTGCACCATGAAGCCGCCTACTATTGCCTTTCACCACTTTGGTTGCAAAGTAAATTTTGCAG
Organism: Bacteroidales bacterium; assembly: GCA_016783905.1. Classification (GTDB taxonomy): domain Bacteria; phylum Bacteroidota; class Bacteroidia; order Bacteroidales; family FEN-979; genus QYOJ01. The sequence goes on from JADHVQ010000007.1 coordinate 40,821, forward strand.
AGGCCTCCTCCCTGTCGAGGCAGTTCTCCGAGAAAGGTTACCAACTGTCCGGATTTCATGAAAAAGCAGATATCTATGTGATTAGCAGCTGTGTGGTAACAGCCACTGCGGAGAAGAAGTGCCGTGCTGCCATCAAGCAGGTTCATAACCTGAATCCGGATGCCAGGATCGCTGTCATCGGCTGTTTCCCGGAACTAAAACACAATGAGGTTGCTGAGATGGATGGAGTAGACGTGGTGCTGGGACATAACGAGAAGTTTAACCTGCTGGAGGAGATAGAGGGTGGATACCCCTCCCCCGGCCCCTCCCCAACAAGGGAGGGGAGTAAGCCCCCTTCAGGGGGTTTGGGTGTGCCATCGAAAATCGAAAATCGAAAATCGAAAATCGAATTCATCCCCTCCTACTCATTTGGAGACCGAACCCGCTCCTTCCTGAAGATCCAGGATGGATGCGATTACCACTGCTCCTACTGTGCCATCCCTCTGGCTCGTGGGAAAAGCCGTAGCGATACCATTGCCCATATTATGACTGCAGCGCGCGAGATTATCGCTTTGGGGGGTAAAGAGATTGTATTAACGGGAGTCAATATCGGGGATTTCGGGAAACATAACGGTGAGACCTTTTTCCAGTTAATCTCCTTGATGGAAGAGGAGATCCCAATACCACGGATACGGATCTCATCTATTGAACCGGACCTGTTGTATGACGACATCATTGACCTGGTGGCATCCTCGAAGAAAATCCTTCCCCACTTCCATATCCCATTGCAATCGGGATCTGACAAGGTTCTCCGGACGATGAAAAGGAAATACAAGAAACCACTTTATGCCGAACGGGTGAATAAAATCATAGAGCTCCTCCCCTATGCCTGCATCGCAGCTGATGTGATCGTAGGATTTCCTGGAGAGAGTGAAGAAGATTTCCTGGGAACGGTTGCATTTCTTGAGGATCTCCCGATCTCCTATATGCATGTCTTCTCTTACAGTAGGCGGGAAAATACATTGGCGGCAAGGTCGGCTAAAGATATTCCAAAAGCAGAAAAGAAGCGTCGTAGCGAAGAGTTACACCAACTCTCCGACAAGAAAAAAATAGCATTTTATAAGTCCAACCGGGGGCGAAAAGCGAATGTGCTGTTTGAGTCGGATAATAAAGAGGGCATGATGCACGGCTTCACGGAGAACTACATCAAAGTGAAAACACCATATGATGCAACCCTTGTCAATGAGATCAGGACCGTAAGGCTGGAGGAGCTGGATGAGGATATGACGTATGTGGTGAGGTAGCGAGGTAGCGAAATAAATCGTAAATTGCAACTATGTTTCCTAGAATCAGTGACTTAATCAATTATCTGCTGGGAACCGACCTTGATATCCCAATCCAGAGTTATGGGTTCATGGTTGCGCTTGCCTTTATTGCTGGCGCGGTTGTTCTTTACTTCGAATTGAAACGTAAAGAGAGGGCCGGTCAGATTCCTTCCCAGCAAAGAAAGGTGCTGAAAGGTGCTCCTGCAACGAGCCAGGAGCTGTTTTTCTCTGTCCTTTTTGGGTTTATCCTCGGGTGGAAGGGAGTTGGGCTGATCCTGAACTACAGCACATTCAGTCAGGATCCTCAAGCGTTTATTCTCTCCTGGCACGGCAGTGTGGTTGCCGGACTCCTTCTGGCCGCTGGATTTGCTGGGTTCAACTACTATATAAAACGGAAGGAGCGCCTGGATCCGCCGGTATGGGAAGAGGTGACGATCCATCCATACCAGCTCGCCGGAACCATCCTGCTGATTGCTGCCATCTTTGGAATCATCGGGGCGAAAATCTTTGACACCCTGGAGCACTTCGACGACCTGATCAGAGATCCGCTGGGGACCCTCTTTTCATTTGCCGGTTTGTCTTTCTACGGTGGATTGATCGTTGCAGCTTTTGCTGTGGTGTGGTATGCCCGAAAAAACAAAATCAGGTTCCCCTATATAGCAGATGCGATGGCACCAGCATTGATCCTGGCATATGCAGTTGGAAGGATCGGATGCCAGATCTCCGGGGATGGATGCTGGGGGATTGCCAATCCGAATCCCATGCCCCAATGGATGAGTTTCCTGCCAGAGTGGGTCTGGAGTTTCCAATACCCGCACAATGTTATTGATGAAGGCATCCCGATTCCCGGTTGTGAAGGTGACCATTGCTTTATCCTGCCTTACCGGGTCTACCCTACTCCACTTTATGAGACGGTGATGGGGTTATTGATCTTCGGGATCCTTATGGCGATCAGGAAAGCGCTAAAGATCCCCGGATACCTCTTCTCCATCTACCTGATCCTGAACGGTGTTGAGCGATTCCTCATCGAAGGGATTCGGGTTAATAAATCCTATCATATCCTGGGAATGCAACTCACCCAGGCGCAGGGTATTGCGGTAGGGCTTATATTTCTGGGAATTGCCGGGTTTTGGTATTTTTGGTGGTTAAATAAACGGTCAGAAGGTCATACAGTCAGTATGTCAGGAAGGTGATGTAGGGATGAGGTGATGAAGGGATGAAATCGAAAATCGAAAATCGAATGAATCGTAAATTGTAATGGATCTCGAACAATTGACCCTCTCCGTTGGCCGGCTTTGCGAAGAGACCGGGGAGTTTCTGTTGCAGGAGGCCAGCCGTTTTAGCCGGTCTGATATCCGCGAGAAGGGTCATGCCAATTTCGTTACCTATGTGGATGAGCAGGCGGAGCAAAGGTTGATGGAGGGATTATCGAAACTGATACCAGGTAGCGGATTCATTGCTGAGGAGAGTCCGGAATTACTTCAGGGCGAATTCACCTGGATCATTGACCCGCTCGATGGCACCACCAACTATATTCACAGGATACCGGTCTTCAGCATCAGTGTCGGTCTCCGGAAGGAGGATGAGATCATCCTGGGGGTGGTTTACGAAGCCGGGCAACGCGAACTCTACTATACATGGCGCGATAGGCCCTCATATCTGAATGGGAAAGTGATCAGGGTTTCCGATACGGCCATTTTGAACGACAGCCTATTTGCTACGGGATTTCCCTATTACGACTACAGCAGGCTTGACGAGTACCTGGAATTTTTCAGATTTCTCCTGCAGCATACTAGAGGGGTCAGGCGGCTGGGTTCTGCTGCTGCTGACCTGGCCTACGTCGCGTGTGGGAGGCTGGATGGATTCTATGAGTATGGACTCAGTCCCTGGGATGTTGCTGCAGGAAGCCTTCTGGTTCAACATGCCGGCGGCAGGATCTGTGATTTCAGCGAAGGAGATAATTTCCTTTTTGGCAAAGAGATCATCGCCACCAATGGAAAAGTATACCAATCTTTTCTGGAACAGTTTAAAAATTATTTTTAATTTACCCGCCATGAAGTCCCGTATTGAACTTGTCCTGGGAGATATCACGAAAGTTACAACAGATGCCATCGTCAATGCCGCGAATCGATCTCTATTAGGCGGAGGGGGCGTAGATGGCGCTATACACCGGGCTGCAGGACCTGCTCTTCTTGAAGCTTGCCGAATGCTGGAAGGGTGTGAAACAGGTCAGGCAAAAATTACGGAAGGATTTCAACTTCCCGCCAGCCATGTGATTCATACCGTTGGCCCCATCTGGTACGGAGGCAACCAGCAGGAAAAGGAGTTATTGGCTGCCTGCTACAGAAACAGTTTGGAACTTGCCCGCGATAATGGATGTACCACCATCGCTTTTCCAAATATAAGCACGGGGATTTATCGGTTCCCTAAAAAAGAGGCTGCACGCATTGCTATTGCTGAAGTGAAAAAATATCTTTTTCATAACAAACTTCCGGAAAAGGTTTTTTTTGTCTGCTTTGATGAGGAGAACTTCAACCTGTATGAAGAGTTATTGGACGAAGGACTGCCAACTGCCAACTGAATTTTTACTGAATGAGAATTATTTTTCTGTTACTTTTCGTTTTCACGTTTACCCTTCTGGGGATTCCCCAGGGTGCCAGAAAAAGCGTTTCTGCTATTCCGACAACGGAATCGATTAAAATAGATGGGGTGCTGGATGAGGCAATCTGGGACGAAGCACCTATGGCCGAGGACTTTATCCAGCAACGGCCCTATAATGGAGCGCCTGCCTCTTTTGCTGCGGAGGTTAGGTTACTCTTCGACAACTCCGGGCTCTATGTTGGTGCCATCCTGCATGATCCATCCCCTGACAACATTCTGAAACAGCTTGGATTGCGGGATTCGGATGAACTCAACGCTGACTATTTCACCCTCCTGCTCGACCCGTTTGATGATGGACTGAATGGTTTTGCATTCCGGGTCTATGCATCGGATGTTCAGACAGATTATAAAGTATCAGGCGAGTTGGACTTTGACCTGGATGTGAGCTGGGATGCCGTGTGGCAGAGCAAAGCCCGAATTGGTGCCGAAGGATGGGTGGTGGAGATGAAGATTCCTTATTCCGCCATTCGGTTTCCCAAAACAGAGATTCAAACCTGGGGGATGAACTGTCAGCGGGATATCCGGCGTATCCGAGAGTTATCATCCTGGAATTTCATCGATTCCAAAATCCAGGGAACGATAAATCAATCGGGGCTTCTGACTGGCATCCGGGGTATTAAACCTCCTCTCCGGCTCTCGCTAACTCCCTATGTCTCGGGGTACGTGGAAAAGAACCCCGACTACAAAGCATGGCAATTCTCTTATAACTATGGAGCCGACATGAAATATGGGATCAACCAGAGTTTTACCCTCGACATGACCCTGATCCCCGATTTCGGACAGGTGCCTTCGGATGATAAGGTCTATAACTTCTCGCCTTTTGAGATCTATTATTCCGAGAAGAGGCAGTTTTTCACAGAGGGGACAGAACTGTTTGACAAGGGTGGCATCTTCTATACACGCCGGGTTGGAAGCAAACCGGATGATTATGATCAGGTTTACGACCAGCTCGACAGCAATGAAGTGGTGAAGGAGAATCCGATGCAGACCCGCCTGATCAATGCAACCAAGGTCTCCGGACGTACCAATAAAGGGCTGGGGATCGGTGTGTTCAACGGAATGTCGGCCAACACCTGGGCCACCATCGAAGATACCACCACGGGGGATACACGCAGGTTTCTTACACAAGGATTTACCAATTACAATATGCTGGTGCTGGACCAGGCGCTGAAGAACAACTCCTATTTTTCAGTCCTGAACACCAATTTATACCGGGCGGATATCGGATACTGCGCCAACGTTTCGGGAATTGACTTCAAGTTTGCCAACCGGAAATATACCTACTCCGTTTCAGGGGATGCATTTATCAGTCAGAAATACCGCGCACACCAGGCTCCGGAATTCGGGTATGCCCTGCACTGGGGAGCCGGCAAGATCAGCGGTAATTTTCAGTACACCTACTACCAGGTTGTTGAGAACGAAACGTATGATCCCAACGACATGGGGTTCAACCAGCGCAACAACCGGTTTGAGAATGGAATCTACATTGAATACAATATCTATGAACCGTTCTGGAAGGTGCTGGAATGGTATAATGATTTTGAGGTTAAGTATTCTACGCTGTTCGATGGCCTGAAATATACCTCACTTCTCATTGAGGGATCCACCCGCGCAACCACCAGAAAGTACCTGACCCTGGGAGGCGTTTTTGAAATCAAACCGGATGGGTATGATTATTATGAACCTCGCGTAGACGGATGGAAATATTGTACATTCGGATATGCCGCCATTGGGTTCTTTACCTCTTCAGACTACCGCAAGAAAGTGGCTCTTGATACGCGGGTAACCCTCGCCTACTCCTCCCGCTATCTGACTTCCTACTATGAACTGGAACTGAGGCCACGGTTCCGTCCGAACGACCGGCTCTTTTTCATCTATACCTTTTACATGGACCACCTGAACAATGATGCCGGGTATGTACTCGATTCGCTCGATGTTTCAGGTTGTCAGGTGATCATTTTTGGACGCAGGGATGTTCAAACTATATCCAATATACTGGAAGGCAATTACATGCTTCGCAGCAACATAAGCCTGAACCTTCGCCTTCGCCATTACTGGGTGTGGGCTCATTATCTCTCATTTTATAACCTGAGGCCAGATGGATTCCTGATCCCGTCAGACTACCAGGCCAACGAAGATGTCGATTTTAACCTGTTTAACATCGACCTGAGCTTTATCTGGGATTTTGCCCCCGGAAGTCAGCTCTCTTTTGTTTGGAAGAACGCCATCACCACCCAGGATGACCAGATTGACTACAGCTTCTTCCGGAATTTCAGTAACACCATCAGCTCCCCTGCTGCCAACAGCTTCTCCATCAGGGTTTTGTACTATATCGATGCGATGTACTTTAAAAGAAAAAAGAGATTGCCATAAATTGCACATGAATTGCCATGGATTGCCATACAGGAGCAGCTAGGACAATGGAACAGTAAAGACAAATGTACTTCCCTTGCCTTCTTCGCTTTCAGCCCAGATTTGTCCGCCATAGGTTTCGATGAACTCGTTGCAAAGGATCAATCCCAAACCGGTTCCGGTTTCATTGGCGGTTCCTTTTCGGCGGAATCCTGAATCGATCTTGAACAGAAAATCCAGATCTGTTTTTGAGATGCCAATACCCTGGTCAATAATCGCTATTCCTATAAAGCCGGATGGTACTTTTCCCGAATCTGATGAAGGAATCACACAGATCCTGATGGTCTTGCCGAAGGGTGAAAATTTTGTCGCATTAGAGATTAAATTGCGCAGGATCGTTTTGATTATGTTTCCATCTGCAAAAATAGTGGTATTGTCGGGGATTTCAATTTTCACCTGTATCCCCTTTTTCTCCAGGCTCAATTTGTCAACATTGAGGATCTCAAAAACCATGAGTCCGATATCCAGAGACTCGGGATGAAATTCAATGCCTCCCAACTGGATCCGTGACCAATCCAGCAGGTTTTCCAACAGTTTATACACCTTGTTTAAGCCATCGACTACGCGCCGGATATAATTCAGGTGTTGTTCGGCTGAGGAGTTATTGTACTCATCCAGTAATAAATTTGAAAATCCAAGGATGGTACTGAAGGGACTCTTCAGGTCATGGGCAATGATGGAAAAAAATTTATCCTTTTGCGAATTAAGTTCCCTTAGTCGACTTTCAGACTCCCGAAGGCGGGCTTCCACGAGACTTCGTTTGTTTGACTCATCCTCCAGTTGATCCAGCATCTCATTCAGCGATAAGGCGATAGAACCAATCTCATCAT
>JADHVQ010000051.1 GCA_016783905.1 Bacteroidales bacterium
GTATTATTCCCGATTTTGATCTGAATATTACCCTTCTTTATCCCAGCAAAATTCATCCCCTTTAACTCGACATTTGTCAAATTGAATTTATTCATCATTCGGAACAGCTCTTCCGGTTTAATGAATTTTCAGAAATATCAATACCCGTAACCTCTGCACCGCTTTTAGCAAATTCTTCCGATTGAAGGAGTGAATGATTTTCATTTCATTGTTTTGGTTTAAACACCACGCCAAAACTCTTCTTCCCATCCAGGGCGATTTCGCAGGATGTTTCAAACCGGACATGCCGGATATGGTCGTTTTCCCAAACTGCCGGCTGGCTGTTCAGGAAGACAACGTCATAATATCCTTCGTTTATGTGCGAATTGATGGTGAAGTACCCGACGCGAAAAGAGGTTAGATTCTGGAAAAAATGAGTTCCCTGGCTGGGATCGATGCGGTAGTTCTCCAGGCTTGACTCCACGATCAGACGGGCGGCGGATATTTGCGCCCAGCGCACCGGAATCCCCAGCCAGGGATCACTGGAACCCCAGCGACCAGGCCCGATCAGGATGTAGTTCCTGTGCTCTTCCAGGAACCGGTCGTTGATGGTTCCCAACTGTCCTGCAAATCCCAGGCTCTTAGAAGCATCAAACGCATCCGGTTTGATGTATACAATATCGGCGATATCCTTGATGATCCCATTCCCCAGAGCAGTGCTGGATACCAGGATGGTATCACCAGTGTGAATCTCATCCGGATGGAGATCGATTGTCTCATCCCTGCCTGCAATGGGCCGGATCTGAAGCCCGCTGAAGAGCTTCGACTCCCCCCTGGGAACATCCAGGTTCACGGCAAACTCAATCTCTACCGGTTTATTCATCTCGCGTTGCCCGATCTCCAGAATCTCCTGCAGCATATCCGCGAGAGGGAAAGTGTCGTGAGTCAGAATGTTCGAGAAGGTAATCAGTCGCTTGCCCGGTGTCATGATCCAATCACGGAGAGCGTGGGAATCGTAATCATACGTTGAGGCTACCAGCTTGAGCGCCGGATCTTTTTCAGCATCCTTAATTTTGAGTTTCAGCAGGTTGATTGTCTCATCGATATCAGCATGAAAGCTGTCAGGATTGAGATCCAGTGCATAGAAACTCTTCTGGGTTTCGGTAAGCGCCAGCTCGGGAGTGGAAAGTTGGAGGATCTTTTTCGGGTATCTTGGAGAAAACCTGATTCCATTGCCTCCGTCAACAATGTATTTCCCGAGCCCGAACGCGATGTTGGCGATGCCATCTCCGGGCTGTTCCGGTGCGATGGGGTAAAAGTTAATAGATCGTGCCACCCCGGAAATGGCTGGGTAAAACCGTTCCCCATACTGCCTGCCGGTAACCTCCTGCAAGACGATCCCCATCTTCTCCTCGCTAATCATATTCAGGGTAGCTGCCATGTATGCTTTGCTGTCGTGAAAGAAGACTGAGGCATACACACTCTTGATCGCTTCACTCAGCTTCTCGATCATGATCCGGTCGTTGAAGCGGATGTTCGGAATCATATACGTGGAATAGATGCCGGCAAATGGCTGGTAATGAGAATCTTCAAGTAACGAAGATGACCTGATGGCCACCGGATTCCGGATACAGGTGATGAAGGTATAAAGATCTTCATGGATCCGGAAGGGAAGCCTCGCGGTCACAAAATGTTCAAGGATATCCTGATCACTACGGTTCGACAAGGCGATCTCGTAGAGATGGTTCTCCTCCATGAATTCATCGAAAACACCGGTTCCAATCACCACCGTTCGTGGGATCGATATGATCACCCCATCATACTTGTCGTTCAGCCGGTTGCGTTTGATCAGGGAGTCGAGAAACGCCAACCCTCTCGCTTTTCCGCCAATCGATCCCTCCCCGATCCGGCCGAAGTGCAGAAATTCATCATACTTGTCCCGGTCAAAATCAGCGATCACCCCCCTGGCCTTGTTGATCCGGAATGCCGTGATGGAGTCGAAAATATAGCGCTTTGCTTCATCCATATCGTGAAACTCTGTTACCGATACTTCAGCAAACAAATCGGCGATCGGAAACAACGCCCTGGCATTCAGCCACTTAGAGAAATGATTCCGTTGCATATGATATTGCAACGAGTTGTCCGGGATTTCGAAAATCCGTTTCTGCATCGTACGCAAGTCAGCAACCCGGGTAATCTCACGACCGCTTTTTGGATCGACAAATACAAAATCACCGAAGGAAAAATGCTCGTTAATGTAATTCCTTAACTCGATGGATAAGGTCTTGGAATCCTTGTTTACAAACCCTACCTTCATCTGCCGGGCAACCTCCTGGTATTCGACATCCGATGACTGGAACAACACCGGCATATATTCATCTTCTGCCCTGATCTTCTTCACCAATTTGATCCCGGCTACTTTATCGGTCTCTCCCTCCCGCCTGAAACTGATATCGGTAATGATCCCCAGCAGGTTATGCTTGTATTGATCCCACATCTTAACGGCATCTTCGTAGTTGGTAGCCATCAGGATCTTGGTCCGGCCCCGCATCCGCAGCATTTTCTGGTGCTCATTCAATCCTTCCGTCATGAACGCCTTGGATTGCTTGAAGATGATCTTATAGATGTTGGGAAGGTAACTCGAATAGAACCGGATGGAGTCCTCTACCAGGAGAATTGCCTGGACTCCCTGTTTCACATCCTGGTCGATGTTCATCTTATCCTCAATAAGTTTGATGATCGCCAGCATGATATCGGCATTTCCCAGCCAGCAGAAGACATAATCGATGGCGCTCAGATCCTTCTGATTGAGTTTGATACTGGACTCGCGGGAAAAGGGGATCAACGCAACGATCGGGATCTTCGGATAGGTGTTTTTGATCCGCAGGGCAAGATCAAACGTATCCGATTTCTCAATGCTCAGCATGGAGATCACCAACTCCACCCGTTTATCCTCCAATACACCAAACGCCTCCTCTTCGGATGTTACCTTGATGAATTGTGGTGGGTAACGGAGGTTAAGAGAGACATACTCCAGAAAAATCTGCTCATCGATCCGGCCATCCTCTTCCAGCATAAACGCATCGTAGGTACTGGAAATCAGCAGGACCTGGTAGATCCGCTTCTTCATCATCAGGTTGAAGTGCGTATCCAGGAAGTAGTATTTCGCAGGATCGAGAATTTGCTTCTGGGCCACGGGCAAATGATTTGAGAGTCAAAGATACTCAGTTCTCCTTCAGGACGTCGTTGATGTTATTGAAGTCTGTCATATGGTTGTTTTGTCTCCGTTTAGTGACAACTCAAAGGCAGTGGTTACTCAATCCATTTGGATTATATCTGGGACAGTTTCCGGTGAATGGCATTGGCAGCAATTCTTCCCGCACCCATGGCTTCGATCACCGTGGCTGCACCTGTTACAATATCGCCTCCTGCATAGACAAATTCTTTAGAGGTTTCATTTGTTTCAGGATTTACAATTATATTCCCCCATTTATTTCTATCTATATCGGGTGCTGTCTGGAAAATGACCGGATTTGCGTCGTTCCCGATAGCCACAATCGCCAGGTCAATGTCCATGATGAAGTTCGATCCTTCGACAGGAACCGGTTTTCTCCTGCCGGAGTCATCCGGATCTCCGAGTTTCATTTTGATACACTCCATGGATTTCAGGGTATTTACATCCGTGCCGAGAAACTTAATCGGATAGGTAAGCAACCTGAATTTCACTCCCTCTTCTTCCGCATGGCGTATCTCTTCATGACGTGCCGGCAGTTCGGTTCTAGATCTGCGATAGACGATGGTAACCTCAGTTGAACCTGTCCGGATGGCTGTCCTGGCACAATCCATCGCCACATTCCCGCCACCGATGATCGCCACGCGATTCCCGGTTGGTTTGGGCGTATCGTACTCCGGGAACTTATAGGCCTTCATCAGGTTCATCCGGGTAAGATATTCATTTGCAGAGAAGACATTACCCAGACTCTCACCCTCAATGTGCATGAATTTGGGCAAGCCCGCTCCCACGCCAATGAAGACCGCATCAAAATGCTCAAGCAATTCATCCACAGTATTGATCTTTCCGATAACGTGATTCAATTCGACTCTAACACCCATCTCCTTCAAATAGTTGATCTCAAAATGGACGATGGATTTAGGAAGCCTGAATTCCGGAATTCCGTATGTAAGAACACCTCCGGTTTCATGAAACGCTTCAAAGATGGTCACGGAATATCCGAGAAGCTGCAGGTCGGCAGCGACAGTCAAACCGGCTGGTCCTGAACCTACAACGGCAATTCTTTTATTTAGTTTTTTCTTGATCACAGGGATGGTTACCAGATCCATCTTCCGTTCCCAGTCGGCAACAAAACGCTCCAGGTTGCCAATCGCCACCGGTTCGTCTTTTACGCCAACAATGCATTTTTCTTCACATTGATTTTCTTGCGGACATACACGTCCACAGATGGCTGGAAGCACATTCCGCTCTTTGATCTTTTTAATGGACTCATCAAATTTCTCTTCCGTAACCAATCTGATGAATTCAGGGATATCGATGTTAACAGGGCATCCATCCACGCATTTCGGATTTTTACATTGAATGCAACGGCTGGCTTCAAGCATAGCCAGTTCAGAGGTATACCCGTAAGGAACTTCCTGGTGATTTGCGGCTCTTAATTTCTGGTCCTGCTCAGGCATCTCCTGGCGGGGGATCTTCGATTTGATCTTTCGTTCATCAGCTTTGGTCAATCCATGCCATTCACACCCGTATTTCAAACATATATAGAACGGGATCAGCCTGGAATGGGTTGAGATGGTAATCTCCCCGACAGGTGACCCACACTCGCCACACGGCGTATCTGGTTTAACAAGGCTTTTTTTGCAGAAGGGACATTCCAATGCATCCAGAATCTCATCCTTTTCTACTGGAATGGATGATTCCATCTCGAATACATCCAGGTATGGGCTGAGTTTGAGCTGGAGGTCCGAGCCGTTATACCTGGCATTGAAAATGATGGTCTTGCCATCTTTCTCTTCAACGTTGAAACTACGGTTACAATACGGGCAATAGGTGTTGAGGAAAGTCTTGTGCCTCAGTGATCTTACATCTTGTTCCATCATGGTAGGCTGGGTTTAATGGATTGAAAACAACATACAATCTTTTTCATCCTTCAGATAGATTGAATTTCTGTTCATCAGTTCATTAAAATCGACCTGATGTCCGTCAAAATCGGGCCCGTCCACGCAGGCAAACTGCACTTTATTATTGATATTGACCCGGCAACCGCCGCACATACCTGTACCATCAATCATGATAGGATTCAGGCTGACAATGGTGGGAACATCGAATTTCTTCGTGAGCGCACAAACATTTTTCATCATGACAATGGGTCCTATCGCATAGACCAGTTTGATCTCTTTTCGTTCCTGCAGGTATTTTTCAAGTGGCTGGGTAACAAATCCACGGACGCCATAACTCCCGTCATCGGTGGTCACTACCAGTTCATCACTGAGAAGGTCCATCTCCCGCTCCAGGATGACCAGCTCTTTTTCCCTGGCTCCAATGATGCTGATCACAAAGTTGCCAGCCTCTTTAAATGATTTAGCGACGTGATGCAATATAGCTACTCCCGTACCTCCTCCAACCATGACGACAGTTCCGATCTTCTCTACCTCAGCGGGTCGTCCAAGCGGGCCGGCTACATCCCGGATGAAATCACCCTCCTTCAGAGAGCGCATCAACGCGGTTGTTTTTCCAACCACCTGAAAAATGATGGTGATGATTCCGGCGAATTCATCTTTATCAGCAATGGTCATGGGAATGCGCTCGCCTGTTTCATTCACTCTCAGAATGATGAATTGCCCTGCCTGTGCTTTTTTAGCAATCTTCGGAGCAACGATATCAAACCGTACAATCGTGCCTTTAGCTAATTCCTGTTTTCTGCTTATCTGAAACATACGTAGAAAAGTTTCGTGTTGAAATGAATGAGAAGTCAGTTTTTTCGCGCAAAGATAGAAATTAATCATTTTTGTCCATGCATAGATGACTATTTTTGCGGGGAAAGGATATTCGACTTTTACAAATCATGGGGATTTTGTTCTCCCCAGGTGATGACAGAAATTCTTTTTTCCCCATCCATTCTGACAATCAGGGGTTCTTTAAAAGAGGCAACATGAAAGTATTGGTGTTTGGTCAGAGAGCTTTGCTGAAGAAGAACGTCATACCTGATAAAACTTTTTGAGATCTCAGGCTGGATACACAGATACCCAACATTCATGGATGTGAGGTTATGGAAGAAATGAGATCCGGATGAAGCATCCAGCGAAAAGCCATCCAGGCTGGTCTCCACAATCACTTTGGCATTGGAGATCTGGGGCCATGTGACCGGAACTCCTATCCACCGGTCCCTGGTCCCCCATCGTCCGGGACCAATCAATATATATTTTCTATGCCGGCCAATCATCCCTGCATTGATCCTTTCCATCTCCTGGGCCATCTCCCGGGTTTTTGATTTGTCGAACGACCCGGGATCAACAAAGACGACGTCATGGATGTCATCGATTATTCCATTCCCCATCTCTCGCTCCGAATAGAGCAAAATATGCTCTTTCCGGATCTTTTTTACATCGATTGTGTAATCCTTGGTGTTACCTATCATCGGCTTGATCTGGAGCAGGTAAAATGAGGCTTTGTTATCCTGATCTTTGTTGAGGTCCACTGCAAACTCGATCTCCACAGGTGAACCGAGCGCCTCTTTCACCACATCAAGAACAACTTCAATGGTTTTAGCAAGCGGGATATAGTTGTATTTCAGGATGTCGGCAAAATTGATCACCCGGGGACCGGTATGGCTCAGCCCGGGAATGATCTGGTTGTTCTCAGGGCTGAACACCGATGCCAGATGCCGGAGGGTCCCGTGTCGTTCCGCATCTTCGACATCGAGGATCTTTAATCCTGCCTCTTCTCCTTCAAGCAGGTTCAGATCCTGTTTTTCTAAGTCAACTGCATAGAAGCGAACCTGGCTTCCCTTCAACTGGGTGTGAGGGGAATTGATCTCAAGGTTTGGGTAGCTGGGCGAAAACCGGAAAGCTCTCTCTCCTTCCACCACATACCGGCCAAGTCCCAGGGCAATCACAACAACCCCCTCTTCCGGCTTCATATGTGCATAGGGATAATAGTTGTATGAGTGAGCCACACCACTGATATGCGGATAGAAAACATCCTCGTGTTGGCTTCCTACCACCTCCTGAATCACTACCGCCATCTTCTCCTGCTCGAGCCGGTAATGCACCGCTTCTATATACCCTTTTGCCGTGGGGGAATAGATCGACGCATATACCAGTTTGATCGCATCTTTTAACTGTTCGAGACGGACTTTCGGGTCGGGATGGTCATTGGGGATCAGGTATGTTTCAAATATCCCGGAGAATGGCTGGTTCAGAGAATCTTCAAACAATCCGGAAGAACGAATTGCCAGGGGTTTGGTAATGTGTCTGATGATGATCTTTAACTTTCTGATCAATGTTTCAGAAAGCTTCCCTTCGATAAACCATTTCCGGATCTTATAATAATCTGTCTCCAGCAATACTTTTTCACGCAGGTGATTCCGGTCCAGGAAATAGTCAAACTCATCCACTCCTATGATGGAGGTAACCGGGGTAAGGATATTGATGTTGGGAATGTGACGGGAGAAGTCGTAATTATAGATCACCGTATTTAAAAAGGCAAGGCCTCTCCCCTTTCCACCCAGTGATCCTTCTGCCAGACTTACGATGTTGGTTGCGTCTGTAATGGATGATTCCTCAAAAGGAATCACTTTTCCCCTGCTCTGTTCATTCCTGAAATGGGCAATGACGGAAATCAGGTATTCCCTCAGGCTGGCGGGATCGTTAAAGTCGGTAACTTTCGCCGGGTTCAGGATCTTGGCCGCATTGATCTCACCCCGTGCCATCAGCCACAGTGAGAAATGATCCTTTCGGGCATGGTAAAGGAGTGACTCCTCCGGAATAGTTCTGAGCTGATCTTCAAACTCTTTCAGCGATCGGGCATGCCCGATCTGCCTCCCATTCTTATCCCGGTAGATAAAATTTCCGAATCCCAGGTAGTGGGTGATAAAACTCCTGAAATCCCCCAACAATGTTTCTGAATTTTTATTGATAAACGTGGTTTTCATGTTATACGCCTCAGAGGCGTTATTATCATCAGAGGATTGCAATACAATCGGCAGCTCCCTGCATTCTCTGCGGGTCTGCTTCACCAGGCTGAATCCTGCAGTGTCGTTGAGCCTGCCATCCTTCTTGAATTTGACATCTGAGATCAGGCAAAGGATATACTCTTTGTATTTATTGAAGATGTACATCGCCTCTTCATACGTGGAGGCGAGTAAGATCTTCGGGCGGGCTTTTAACCGGAGAATGCGGTACAGCTCATCTGTGGTGACATCCTCAATGATATGCTTCGTTTGCTCCAGCACGATGTTATACAGCATCGGAAGGTAAAGCGAATAATACTGCGGGGAGTCCTCTACAAGCAGGATCACCCTGACCATCCCAAGGGTGGTGTCGTTCTCCACATTGATCTTATCCTCCAGGTAGTTGATCATGGCGAAAAAGATCCGGGTATCGCCATTCCATATGAATAATCGGTTGATCCAGGTCAGTCGTGCCGGCTCCTCATGAAAAAGTGCTACATCCATGTTGCTGTTTAACAACAGGAACACAGGGATATACTGAAAGGCTTTTTTAATCTCTTTACTGAGTTCAACCGGAAACTCTTTATCGACGCCGATCATAATGATCACAAGATCGTAATGCTTCGCATGCAGCTGTTCCATTACCTCCTTTTTCGAAGAGACTCCAGTGATCCGGGGCATCGTACTCAAACTCAATTGATAATACTGCCCAAGCACATGCTCAGAAAAGCGACCCTCCTTTTCAATGCTGTATGCATCGTACAAATTCGCCACCAGCAGGATCTCGCGCACTTTGAAGGGCATCAGGTCGTGGTACAGATC
Organism: Bacteroidales bacterium; assembly: GCA_016783905.1. Taxonomy (GTDB): domain Bacteria; phylum Bacteroidota; class Bacteroidia; order Bacteroidales; family FEN-979; genus QYOJ01. The sequence continues at coordinate 8,988 of JADHVQ010000051.1, forward strand.
CCTGTTGGTATTTGTTCGATTCAGAAACGACTGGAGCAGATGCCGGCTGGGAGTTCCAACCGGTTGCTCAGCGGCTGATGTTTCCTGCTCCTGATCCGTTGCAGGTCTTCCTTTCAGGATGGCCTTCCCCTTGATGGAGTTCAAGTATCCCGCAATGAGATTCGCCAGGTTGACGAGGAGCGTCCTTTCCTCCTCCAGGAAAGGTCCTTCGAAAGCTTCCGGGAACCCTTTCAAATAACAAATCTCAATAGATCCTTCCTGGTTGTCAATGGTTTCGAACCTCTGAATCTGCCGCCATTGTGTTTCGCGAAAATTCGGGGTCTGTGCCGTCAAATTTCCAGTTCGGATTCTGCCGGCGGTAAATTCCGGATATTGCCATGCACGCGGTAGTATCAGGCAAATCTGTCGCAAGGCCTCTTCAGTAGGAGCTCCTGCACGAAGGATATTTGTTGTCTGGTTGATTGCTGCAAGCTCCTTCAAACGCTCCCTGGTAACGTATCTCCCCTCGTGGCCTTTGATGGCATTCAGGTATCCTTCAATCAAGCTGCTAAGGGTATTGATCAGGTTACGCTCTTCCTTCAGAAAGGGGCCTTCATCGGCTGCGGGAAATTTCTTCAGGTAAAAGACCTCAATGGAACCCATCAGGCTATCGATCGAGGTAAAAACCTGCTTCTGTTTCCACTGCGTCTCCATGAAATGATCACTGGTAAACTCCATCTCATCGAACCGGATCCGAACAACGGTATCTCTGGGATATTGCCAGGCTCTGGGCAGGATCCTGCAGATCCTTTGCAGGGTTTCTGAAACAGGTTTTCCCTTTTTTATGATTGCGGTCGTTTTATTGATCGCTGCCAGTTCCTTGAGCCGTTCACGATTATCGTTCAAGAGCTTTTGGAAGTCACTTGAGTCAACAGGTGCTTTACCCTTACGTTTTCTGTCTTCTTTACCAGGCATGGAGAAAAAAGAGATGGTCTTGTCAAAATTAGCACAAAGTTTCGGAACTGAAAAATAACAGGAAGAGAGGGTATATGGTAAGCGTTTTGCTAAGGAGTGTATAAGTATTTCTCGTACTTCCTGTATGTAATCCTCGTAAGTGATTGAGTTTAAGGAGGTGATGAGAGAAAAAAAGATGAAAATTTGATTCTTTTAAAAATCATTTCAGTAATATTGTGGCAAATTTCACAAAGAATTTTTAACCAAAACATTTTTTTATGACAACCAATGCATTTCAACAACAGGTAGATGAATTCATGGCGAAGATCATTGCCAAGAATCCGGCTGAATCTGAGTTTCATCAGGCTGTACTGGAAGTTGCCGAGTCACTGATTCCTTTCATTGAAGAGAATCCAAAGTACAAAGTGAACAAGATTCTTGAACGGATTGCCGAACCGGAAAGAGTGATCATGTTCCGTGTTCCGTGGCTCGACGACAAGGGAAATACTCAGATCAACCGTGGTTTCAGGATTGAGATGAACAGCGCTATCGGCCCCTATAAAGGAGGAATGCGTTTTCACCCAACCGTAAACCTGGGTATTCTGAAGTTCCTGGCCTTTGAGCAGGTCCTCAAGAACAGTCTGACAACCCTTCCGATGGGCGGTGGGAAAGGAGGCAGTGATTTTGATCCAAAAGGAAAATCCGATAATGAGGTGATGAAATTCTGCTACAGCTTCATGAATGAACTCTTCCGTCACATTGGTCCAAACACAGACGTTCCAGCCGGTGACATCGGCGTTGGCGGTCGTGAAATTGGCTTCATGTTTGGTCAGTACAAGAAATTGAGAAATGAATTTACCGGTGTATTTACAGGGAAAGGCATCGACTGGGGTGGAAGTCTGATCCGTCCGGAAGCTACCGAATTAGGCGCCAAAATTGTCACCCTCTCCGACTCCCAGGGCTACATTCACGATCCGAAAGGTATTGACGCCGAGAAACTCGCCTTCGTCATGAATCTGAAGAATGTGACACGTGGCCGGATCAAGGAGTATTGCGATAAATACACTGAAGCCCAATTCTTCGAAGGAAAGCGGCCGTGGGAGGTGAAGTGCGATATTGCCCTGCCAAGCGCTACGGAGAACGAGGTTAACGGCGAAGAGGCAAAGATGCTTATATCAAACGGTTGCATCTGCGTTAGTGAAGGCGCCAATATGCCTTCTACACCGGAAGCCATTGAAGTATATATCGATAAGAAGATCCTCTATGGCCCTGGAAAAGCTGCCAATGCAGGTGGTGTTGCTACATCTGGTCTTGAGATGCCTCAAAATTCATTACGGATGTCATGGACAAGGGAAGAGGTGGATAGCAGACTGCACAACATCATGGTCAACATTCACAAGACCTGTGTAAAATTCGGTACCGAATCAGACGGCTTTATCAACTACGTCAAGGGTGCCAACATCGGTGGTTTCGTGAAGGTTGCCGATGCCATGTTAGCACAAGGACTCGTTTAAACTATCATTATACTCATTTAAATCTGACGGATCGGGCTGCTCTGAATTTCAGGGCAGCCCTCTGTTTTTATAGCATCCCTGATCCTTCTTCTTTCCATGGGACATGTACCAGAAAAGCAATGCATTGAAAAATGCATAGAAGACCACCCCGGCCTGGTTCTCAAACATTGACTCCGTCAGGATATTCATGCCAAACAGCAGGATGAAAAAGAAGTAGATGTAATCTTTCCGGATGAATGCCATAATGCCGGGCAAAACCAGCATGGCTACCAGCACGAGAAATCCAATCAAACCTACAGAAAGATAGGTTTGCAGATACTGGTTATGGGCGTTCAGATTCCGGGAATAGGCATATTTGATCCCCTGGATGGAATACTCCTCCAGCAGGGCATCTTTCACATCACCGGTTCCGACCCCGACGAGAGGATGTTGCTGAATAATATGCCAGGCAGATTGCCACACCAGGATCCTTTCGCCGGTCGACTCCTCCGCATCAGATTGAAGCGAATCGATGTTTTCAACAACAGTTGTCGTTCTTTCCACCCGTTCCATCGTTTGAGGGGATGACAGCATGAAAAGAATCACTATTGCCAGCAATCCTATAGGATAGACGGCTTTTATGCGGGCCGGCTGCCTGAAAAAGAATATGTATGTCATCAACAGATATATCACAAACAGGGTGAGGATGCCCATTTTGGATGACAACAGAACAACCATCAGATTGAAGAAAACCAGGAGAAGAGTAATGAGAACCAGGTGCCACCATTTGAACAGATGAACATGATCGTGGGTCAGAAAAACAACCAGTACAATCGCGAAGTTGACAAACATGGCCAGGTAACCGGCATGATGAAAGATGGAAAGTTGCGTATAGAAAAACATACCGGCTTCTCCTGTTTCTCCATACCGGATCATTGCGTTTCCCAAACATACAATTGAAGCTGCCAGGCATCCGGCAATAAACGTTAAAAAAATATAGTTGATCCGGATAAATGAAAAAACCCGGCCATCAATGGTGGCAAATAACAGGGGAAAGACCAGCAGGGAGAGCTTCACCTCAATGTCAAACCTCGCGTACTCCATGTTATGGGTATAGAGCAGGCCGATCAGATAGATAAAATAGAGTCCCGTGAAAAGAAGCAGATGTTGTCGGTGTCTCTCCTTCACGATCCGTTTCAATTTCGCCCAGAAACGCAACTCGGCTGCCCAGTTGATCACCAGGAATCCAATCACCCAAGTGGCCATGCGATTTTTGATCGGGATAGCGAAACCCAGCGCAAGAAAAAGCAAGATGTAAACAATCCTGTGAAAAAGGGCAATCCAATCCCATAGTTGCCACCAGGTTATCCGGTTATGGCTTTTCTTTTGCATGCAGGTGAAGTTGAATAAAATGCTGATAATCAAGAAAGATCTTATCGCAGTTAAAATTCTCCGACACGTAAAAATAGGCATTTTCAGAAAGTTCGCTATACAGCACTTTATCGCTATGGATCTTCCGGATCGCCTCTGCCAGGGATTCCGCATCTTCCGGTGTAAATGCGATTCCGCAGTTTCCGTCATCAATGAAAAGAACCCTGGCTTCTCCTTCCACGCCAAGCAATATAGGTTTACCCATCGCCAGGCTTTCAAAGATCTTCGAGGGAATAGCTCCCTGAAACAGGTCCAGTTTCCTGAGTGGAACGATGGAGATATCAATCTCCCCGAGTACATCAGGCATCCGGATTTTTGGATACGCAGGGAGGAATGTAATATTACTTAGCTCCATTTGCTTTGCCTGATCCATCAATGCTCTCTTCAAGGGCCCTTCGCCGGCAATCACAAATTTCAGCTTTGTATTGCAGGATAGAATCCTGGCAGCCTTCAGCATCACTTCCAATCCCTGAGCATGCCCCAGGATTCCCCCGTAGAAAACAATGAAATCCTCTCTGCTGAATCCTTGTTCCTCCCTCCAGCCAGGGTTCCCCTTTCCGGGAAAATAGAAGGAGAGATCGACTCCGTTTTTCAACCAGAAGCAGGGTTTTCCCGGAATACGGGTAGCGATGTTCCGGACGATTCCCTGGGTTTGTCCGCTGATGAGATCGGAGTGCCTGTAAAGGAACTCTTCCAGTGACCGTGAGATCCTGAGCAAGAACCGGTTTGTAACAAGTCCGAGTTTTTCTGCGCTTTCGGGCCAGAGGTCCGATACATTGAAGAGCAGTTTTGCACCTTTGAACTTCTTCAGCCACCAGGCTGATATTCCCAGGAACAGAGGTGGTGATTCGCAAATGATGAGATCGAACCGCCTCAGGTTGAAAAGTCCGATCCAGATCGATGAAATGACGAACGAAAAGTAGCCCAGCAAACGGATCAGTACCGATTGACTCTGACGGACGAAGATCGCTGCCCGGTGGATCACCACCCCATCCATCTCTTCCCTGACATACCATTTGCCCTGGTAGGGTTCAAATACCTTCATAAACGGGTAATTAGGCATGGCAGTAAGGACCTCTACCTGGTTTCCCGCTTTCCTGAACCGGATGGCCAGCTCTGAGAGCCGGTTCTGTGGGGCTCCTACCTCGGGCGGATAGTATTGTGTTAAAAAGAGAATCCTCATTGTGTTATCCCCTGTTGCTCTTCGCTGGCAAGAGCTGTTGATACACGCTGATCATGCTTGCTACGCAAGCATTCCAGTCATAGTGGGTTTCCACCCGCTGTCTGCCGTTTTCACCCATGGTGATGGCCAGCTCCCTATCGCTGATGAGCCTTTCCACTGCTTCAACCGCTGCATCCAGATCATTGTCGGGAACAACCAATCCGGTTATCCCCTCCTCCACTACTTCAGGTAATCCTCCTACATCCGAAACGACAACCGGCTTCTCGCAGGCAGCAGCTTCAAGTACCGATACACCGAAACTTTCCGTCCGGGAGAGAGCGACAAACAGATCAAGCATGTTCAAATATACCGGCACTTCGCTATGAGGCACGTTCCCGGCAAAGATCACATCTTCCGAGATCCCGAGCGATACGGTAAGATTCTTCAGTTCTGACTCCAATCGTCCTCCTCCCACAATCAGAAGTTTGAGATGATGATCCGGATGCCGGTCCCTGACCATCCTAAAAACCCTGATTAACTGATCAATTCCATACTCCGGTTCCAATGCTTTGACCGTTCCAATGACCATCGTCCCCGACTCAAAAAGGTTCTCTGCCGGAAAGGGGTGAAACTGCTCCAGATCGATACCGAATGGTACAAACTCAATATCCTTACTGGTATATCTCTGGATTTCAGAAATCATGCTCACACTCGTGGAACTGATGGCATCCGCCCGGTTCAAGTTGAACCTGACAATCATTTTTCCCGGCAAAGATTGCCTGGGAAACTGGTAAATGTCACTCCCCCAAACCGAAATCACCAAAGGATGAAAACCTGTCAGGGCCCCAAGCAGACCATAGCTGGAGGCATAGTGTGCGTGGACGAGATCCGGGGTAAATTGGCGTATCGCCCTCTTCAAAGAGGGCATCAGTCTTAGAAAGGTGGATTTAACGAGTAAGGTTGAAGAAAATATCCCAGACTTAAAGCTTACCGGAGAAAAGAGCCTGATCCCCTGATCTTCTGTCCAGTTATCTGTGGCGCGGGAGATGCTGAAAATAGCCAGATCAATTCCTTTTTGTTTCAGGGAGGTCGCCCACCGCTTTGTATGGGCTGAGTTTACGTCTGAAAGTAAAAGTACCCTCATCTGCTATCATCAATTAAGTACGCGTTTCAACTTCAACAGTTACTCTTTGAAGAAGAACGATCTCGGACGCAATACCCGGTCAAAGGCGAAATATTGAACCAGTACAAAATCCTCCCCGTTGTTGACCAGGGCATAGAGTCGGTCGAGGTCATAAAGGATCACATTTCCATGGATATCCATATCCCCGTATCCCTCCTTGAAAAAGGTCTTGATGGTTTTACTGACACCGGCCGTATCTGTCAGCGTAATGATCGTAAATGGAGTAGACGAAAGAATCGAGTCTTTCTGAGCCGGATCCATGTCGTTCAGGATCCCTTCGAAATTGAGATTCCGGAAGCCGGTGAGGAAATTCAATGCGGCCAGTGTGTCAAAATCGGGGATCAGTTGCATCTCCGGGTAAGCGTAAAGAGAAACGGAGAGGTTCTGGTTGTTGGTGATCACAAACGATTCGTTTTCCTTTCCCGGTATCTCCACCCGAACCGAAGCGATCTGGGGGATCTCCTTCTTGAAGATGGTATAGTCGCGCCAGACATTAACCATCGGAGTGAAGCGCGGTGAGACAAAGCCTCTGAAACCGGGCAGAAAGGTTACAAAGGGGGTGGAAGATCCTTCCATCAGCATGTAGCTCCCCCGGTTGCTTTGCGTAGCTCCCCCCACGTAATAAACCTTGGTTAGCTTCTCATGCGGGAACCACCGGATGGTGTTGAACAGATCAATCCGGTAAACCTTCTGGTAGATCTCCACCTTCACTGAGTTGACTGCCATCTCCCTGATCACGGTATTGTGCGCTGTCTGAGGGACTGGCTCCTTGACCGCCAGGTTGAGCATTGTTTGCAGCAACATATCCAGGTTGAATTTCGAAGCCAGGTAGGTGTCGTTGACCGTCCAACCTCCGCCGGGTTGCCTGGTGAGAGTGACCATGTTGTTATTCTTATCTGCCATGAAGATCTTGGTGACTGTAGCTGTATCCGTTACTGCAAAATCACTCAGGGAACTCTGAAACGTTTTGTCTGACTGCGTATAGAAGAGGATAACGGCGATAATGGCCAGTATCACGACAACAAGCAGGATGATCCGGTTTTTCTTCATTTTTTCGCGTATTTTCTCCTTCGAAGCTGGTATTTCACCAGCCC
>JADHVQ010000052.1 GCA_016783905.1 Bacteroidales bacterium
TGATTACGAGCTATGTCGGAAAATAAGAAATGGGAAGGATCTACTTGGGGATACAGCATATTCACTCAGGAGTGAATTTCATATGACCAATGACAGCCGACTGTTTCACCACCCTGAAAACAAACCGAAAGACAGCTTTTCACTCTATGAAGGAAAAATGATCCATCAATACAACGCATCATTCGATGGAGCGAGGTACTTCCTCAGCGAAGCGGAAGCCCGGAATGAGCTGCTTTCCAAGGAGTTCTACCGGATTCGCCAGGAGACCTCCCTGGATGTTGAGAAAATCGAAGAGCTCTTTACGCAGGAATCGTGCATCCTGGATTATCAATCCTACCGTTTGGCATACCGGGCTGTGGCCAGTTCAACAAATGAACGCACGCTGATTTGTTCAATTCTCCCCAAGAATATTTTCATTGGTCACTCGATGAATTACCTGGTCAATCTCTCCTATAAAACATGTGGTACGGCTTCTTTTAAACAGATTCAACTCGATCCGGGCCGCATGATCTATCTCATGACCCTATTCAACTCGCTGATCCTGAATTATTACATCCGGAATAAAATTTCGGCGAATCTCACCATGAATTTCATCTACGAACTTCCCATTCCTGAAGAAAATGAGAAGGTAAAGCAGGAGTTGATCCGGAAAGGGTTCCAATTGCTGGTTACTAAAAGCGATACAACCCTTTTTACTGATCTGGCTGAGGAGTTAGGCATTACTCCTGATTCCGAAACCGATGAGATTGAAATCCGTGCAGAAATTGAAGTCCTGATTGCCAGGGTTCTTTATGGCCTTACCCGGGAGGAGTGGATATACCTGACCTCAACATTTGTATTCGGCGATCAGAGTGAATCGAAGCAGGAGCTCGACCGGATCATAGCACGATCCGTGGAATTGTTTGCGGATTAGCCGAAGGACGAGGGACGAGGGACGAAGGACGAGGGACGAGGGACGAAGGACGAGGGACGAGGGACGAAGGACGAAGGACGTGGGACGAAGGACGTGAGAGGTGCGACGTGAAGAGGACTGCAGACTGGGGACTGAGGACTGCCAACTGCCAACTGCCAACTGCCAACTACCGGTTTTCCACCACCCTGAACCTGTACCCCCTCTCCAGAAAATGATCCAGGAACCTGGGCAGAACATAGAGCGCATTTTCGGCCGCTTTGAGGCTGTCGTGGAACAGGACGATGGAGCCGGGCCGGGTATTTCGGATAGTGAAATCCAGGCATTGCTCCGGCTTGATCCGGCGGCGGTAGTCGTGTACCAGCACACTCCATAGGACAAAGAGGTACCTTTTTCGTAAAAGCAGGTATTGCGATGGCGTGAATTTCCCGTAAGGAGGCCGGAAGAGGCGTGTCTGAAACAGGGATTCACACCGGGTGACATCTTCCACATAAGCCGCCGGAGGGCTCTTCCATCCGTGAAGGTGGTGATAGGTGTGGTTGCCGATGGCATGCCCGTCCCCTCTCTGTCGTTCGAAAAGATCAGGATTCTCAGCCACATTGGCGCCCAAACAAAAAAAGGTTGCCTGCACCTCCCGCTCCTTCAGGATATCGAGGATAGCAGGGGTGATTTCGGGTACCGGACCGTCGTCAAACGTCAGGTAGATCTCTTTCCCGGTAGTGGGGACATCACAGATGAGATGATCCCTGCTGAAAAAGCGGCAGATGAAAGGGCTTTTGACGAATCGCTTTCTCACGGCCGGTATACTTTCCTCATGAAAAGGTCGTAATATTGATTCAATGTGGTATCGGCTGCGTCAGCCAGATCGTTCTCCTGAACCTCTTTCGATGCTTCAACCAGTTTGTTCATCGTGAAGAGAGCCTCCTGGATGCTCATATCCAGAGCTGGTAAGTCTTTATCCGGAAAGCTGAAGTAATATTCCAGCTCCTCTGTCTTATAACGGTGGATCCGCTCCAGGATCTCCATCCCTGTTAAGGTATCCCCCATCGCATAGTACCCTTTGGCAAGGGGCAGTACAAAATAGTCGTAAGGCACCTTTGAATCCGGCATCTTCTCCAGGGAGAGATCCATCACCACTTTTGCCGAATCCAGCTTTCCCTCGTCAATCAGGGCTACGGCCAGACGGCTCATGAGGTTCCTGAGATTCATGACCATCCGGGCAATGTTATCATCGATGTAAATCCCGGGATTTTCTATGTTCCCCCATACAAACTTGTTGACCACATGGTCATACATCAGGTCGGTATTTACCTCACCGGTCTGGCCGTCGGCCGACGGTAATGCTTTGACAGGAAGCAAGCGGTAGGTCAGCCCCTCCAGGAAAAACCAGGGATCGAGGCCCAGAAAGGTACCCGGACCGGTAGTCATCACAAAATAGACCGGCCGTTCCCAGTTGTTGGTCGCCAGCAGATCAAGGATCATCAGGTTGTTCTTTTCGATAGCCGAACGGTTGATGGTCCACCTGATGGGTTCCATCCGGGCAGCCAGCGGAGCAGGGATCAGCTCCCTGCTCACCATCCGGGCAGAATCGTACGTCACCATAAACTTCTTGGTGGGGAGGTAGTCGATAGTACCGATCTGTGTCTTCATCTTCAGCCTCTCTTCATTGCGGTTGATCACATCGAAGATGTCTTTCACATTGATGTACATATCCTTTAGATTTGGATCCTCAAGCAGATAGGTAACATCATGATTCCCGGAATGATACTTATCCCTTGTCAGGGAAAAAGGTACAGGGTCGGAGTCGTAGGCTTTGCGTTTCATCTGATCGATGTACCATTCGGTATTCAGCAGGCTGAGGTTCACCACGCGTACATCAGTGCGGATCCCCTCCACCTCCTGGGCATACCAGAGCGGGAAGGTGTCGTTATCTCCATTGGTAAAAAGGATGGCATTGGGCTCACAGGAGTTGAGGTAGTTGATGGCGATGGCCCGGGCGGTTGTTCGTCCCGACCGGTCGTGATCATCCCACCCCTGCCGGGCCATGATCCCGGGCGCCAACGCCAAAGAGAGAACCGTTACCACGATGGCCGAGAGCTTCGGATTCAACCACCTGGAAAGCCATTCGGAGAGCGCCAGCACACCCAGTCCAATCCAGATAGCAAAAGCATAGAAGGAGGCTGCATAGGCGTAATCCCTTTCCCTGGGTTGGGGGGCATACTGGTTCAGGTAGAAAACGATGGCCAGGCCGGTCATCAGGAACAGCAGTCCGATTACCAGGGCGCTTTTATACTCTTTCCTGATCGTGAACCAGATGCCTATCAGCCCGAGAATCAAGGGAAGGAGGTAAAAACTGTTATCCGCATTGCTACGCATGCTCTCAGGCGGCTCCTGGGAGCTCAGCCTCCACCGGTCGATGAAAGGAATCCCGCTCTTCCAGTTGCCATGGATCTTGTTCCCGAAGCCCTGGACATCATTCTGCCTTCCGGCAAAGTTCCACATGAAGTAGCGGTAATACATATGAATGACCTGGTAATCCCAGAAGTAACGAAGGTTCTCTCCGAACGTAGGCCGGGCGATCGTTTTTTTCTGATCTCCTTCCTGTACCTGGATCGGTACACCTTTGATCTGCCCCCACTGCTTATATCCATCACCATACCTTGATTCCATGTTGGCCCACATGCGGGGAAAGATGGTGGTAAACCGTTCGTCGTAAACAGGGATGGTCCCTTTCCGTTCATCAATGATGACATATTTCCCGGCTTGTTCATCTTTGGCATAGACCGGGTTTCCATCTTTCCGGTCTACTACCGGTGCATTAAAATACTGCCCTTTCAGCAACGGCCAGTCGCCATACTGCTCCCGGTTTAGGTACGTAAGCAGGTACATGGCATTCTCGGGATTGTTTTCGTCGATGGGTGGATCAGCATTGCTCCGGATCACCAGTAGAAAGAAGGAGGAGTATCCTATCAGGATAAAGACGAAGGAGATGAGGATAGTGTTAAGAACCGGTTTGAGCTTCCGGTGGGTGTAGATCAATCCCCAGACCAGCAGCCCGATCAGGAGGATGAAATAGATGATCGTCCCGGTATTGAAGGGTAATCCGATGGTGTTCACAAAGAGGAGCTCAAACCAGCCCGCCAGTTTGACGATTACAGGGATGATGATGTACATCACCGTGGCAAGGATGACGATAGATGCCCCGAAAGCCAGAAGGATCCCTTTCCAGTTTGGATGTTTGTATTTCTTGAAATAGTAAACCAGGGTGATGGCCGGTATCGCCAGAAGATTAAGCATATGCACCCCGATCGAAAGCCCCATCAGGTAAGCGATCAGAATCAACCATCTGTACGCGTGCCGTTCATCAGCATGCTCCTCCCACTTCAAAATAGCCCAGAAGACAATCGCGGTGAAAAAAGAGGACATAGCATACACCTCGCCTTCTTCGGCTGAAAACCAGAACGAATCGCTGAAGGTGTAAGCCAGCGAACCAATCAGCCCGGCGCCCAGGATCGCAAACATCTTTCCCTCGTTCATATCATCCCCTTTCCGCAAGGCAATCTTTTTCGCGATCATGGTGATCGACCAAAAGAGGAAGAGGATGGTAAAACTACTGGAGAGTGCCGACATGGTGTTCACCATCCGGGCTACCAGAGTGACATCCCCCATCGCAAAGAGGGAGAAGAATCGACCCAACATCTGGAAGAGCGGCGCGCCGGGAGGATGACCCACTTCAAGTTTGTAAGCGGTAGCAATGTATTCACCACAATCCCAGAAGCTCATGGTGGGTTCAGAGGTGATGATATACACCAATGTTGCGATCAGAAAGACCCCCCAGCCAAGGAGGGTATTGAGGCGTTTGTAAATCTTCATGGATGATGGGTTTGAAGAGGGGCAAAGATAGCATAAGTTGCGCAATTTTCTTATTTTTGAATCCCTAAACAACACCGACAACTATGTATAAACTCGTTTTGATCCGGCATGGTGAAAGCCTTTGGAACAAGGAGAACCGGTTTACCGGTTGGACCGACATAGACCTCTCAGAAAGGGGTATCATCGAAGCGATTGAAGCCGGAAAAACACTGAAGCGGGAGGGATTTGAATTCAAGGTGGCCTATACCTCTTATCTCACCAGGGCTATACGAACCCTCGATCTTGTCCTGAACGAGATGGATCTGTTGTGGATCCCCGTATTCAAATCGTGGCGGCTGAATGAAAAGCATTACGGCACCCTGCAGGGATTAAATAAAGCCGAAATGGCCGAACAGTACGGCGAAGCCCAGGTGCACATCTGGCGCCGCAGTTATGACATTCCACCTCCTCCCCTCCCGGACGACGATCCGAGGCATCCCCGGTTTGATCACCGGTACCGCGACCTGAAGTCATCGGAGATCCCGGCTACCGAAGCCCTGAAAAATACGGTGGAACGCATCGTACCCTACTGGAAAAGTGACATCAGTCAGCGTCTGAAGAAACATGGCGAGATCGTGGTGGCGGCTCACGGGAACAGCCTCCGTGGCATAGTCAAGTACCTGAAACACATCTCCGACCAAGAGATCCCTTCTGTGAATATCCCCACAGGCATTCCCTATGTGTTTGAATTCGACGACCGGATGAAGCTGGTGAAAGACTACTACCTGGGGGATCCGGAGGTGATAAAAAAATTGATGGAGGAGGTAGCGAATCAAGCGAAGAGACCCCTCCCCTGACCCCTCCCCTAAAGGGGCGGGGAAATTATGACCCCTCCCTGACCCTCCCCTTGAAGGGGAGGGAAATGGGTGAAAGAAGTAAGCCGATGAGGAAACAGTGGGTGATTCCGGATGTGCATGGGTATGCGAAGACGCTTCGCTGCCTGATGGAAGAGATCATCATGCCGGCACGGTATGATGAGATCTACCTGCTGGGGGATTACATCGACCGCGGTCCCGACTCCAAAGGGGTGATCGACTATATCCGGGAGCTCCAGGAGGATGAATACAACATCGTTCTTCTCAAAGGCAACCACGAAGATTTCATGGTGGAGCTCTACGATGCCGAGGTCAACTCATCTACCGGCTGGCTCTTCAATTTTGCCAAACGGAAACGGAAAGCATGGAATGCCATCGGCGGGAAGGAGACCCTGCAAAGTTTTGGGGTCCATCACCTCAAGGATGTTCCTGCCGAATACATCGAGTGGATGCGGAACCTGGAGTACTATATAGAGCTTGATGATTTTGTGCTGGTACATGCCGGACTGAACTTCAAAAAGGAGGATCCCTATGAAGACAAAGAGGCGATGCTCTGGATCCGCGACTATGAAATCATCCCCGAGAAGATCGGCAACCGCCGGATCATTCACGGCCATGTACCGGTGAATATGGAATTGATCACCCTGGCCGTAAGGAACAAGTTCTATAAGTTCATCGACCTCGATAACGGCCCTTACGTCCTGGGTCGAAGCGGCTTTGGAAACCTGGTGGCGCTGGAATTGACTGAGATGGAACTCGTCATTCAGGATAACAGGGATGTTTGAACGAAGGACGAGGGACGAGGGACGTGGATCGTGACTGGTTCACTTGTCCGCTTGTCCGCTCGTCCGATTATTCTATTTTCACGAATCTGGAATTGAACCGGCCCCGATCCGTCTGGATCTCGATCAGGTAATATCCTTCGGGCAGATCCGAAACAGAAATTCTTCTGGATGAGGGAAAGAATGAAGGTATGGTACATTTTCCCTGCAGGTCAAACAACCTGCATTCCTTGATTTCTCCTTCGTATTCAATCTCCAGGAAATCACCAGCAGGATTTGGAAAGACAGAAAAACAATTATGAACAGGATCAACCCTTTCCTCCATTCCGGTATAGGTTCCGGAGAACCGTTTTATCACGCCTCGTAATCCGACTAGCCAGCCGTTGTTCACATCCGCAAAGAAACAGGCCTTATAGGTATCGTCCGACGGAAGGGAGTCATAGACCACATCCCAGGTATTCCCACCATCGGAGGTGCAAGCCACCAGTTTCTCATCCAGCGCGACCACTCCTTTTGATGGAGTGAAAAAACGGATGTAATTGATCTCCAATCCGAGAGGATTGCAAAGGAAGTCCCAGGTTTGCCCGCCATCAGTTGTTTTTGCCAGTCCTTCGTCAGGCAGGCTGATGTATCCTGTCAGTTCATCCACGAAATCCATAGCCAGCAATCTCCCGTCGTACGATTCAATTGCATTGATTAATTCCCAGGAGGTACCCCCATCGGAGGTTTTCATCAAGGATCCATCAGTATAGGCATACATCTCTCCATCCCAAACGTTCATGAAGCCATGAAGGGGATCGGTGAACCGGATGGTCTGAATGTCTTTCTGAGTTCCCGATAAACTGATATCCTCCCATGTGATTCCACCGTCTCCGGAGCGGAGTAACTTCATATCCATGCCACCTGTCCAGATGTTGTTGCTTCCGAAAAAATCAACGGTAAGGAGATGGGTGTTCTCTCCCTGGAACCGAAAGGTCCAGGTGTCGCCTCCATCGGAACTAGTGTACATGACCCCAAACCAGCCGACAGCGCATCCGTATTGGGTGTCCCCCATTGCGATATCATCAATTCGCTTTTGTACAAGCGTATCCAGTGACATTTCATTCCATGTATTTCCAGCGTCGACCGTCCTGTAAATAGCCGCGGAGATATTCCATTCAACATCAAGTCCGGCAACAAAGCCTTCGTTGACATTTCTGAGATAGAGTGCCCAAAAATCCGATCTGGGACCCTGTGAGGATTCTTCCCAGTTTACTCCTGAATCCTCGTTTTTAAATATATATCCATATGTTCCTACATCGTATCCGATGAGGGTATCCACCCAAAACATATCTTTGTGATGGGCATTCATAGACTCCCCAATGAGGGATCCGGTCCATGTCTGTCCGCCATCCGTTGTATGATTCAGTCTGCAAGCCGGCCCCAATGTACTGCCTATCTGATGATGGTCACCAACCCAGAGATCCTGCTGGTTCAATACCTCGAGCGACCAAAAGGTTCTGGATTCAGCCGGGCATGGAATAGGTTCCCAGGTTTGTCCACCATTAATGGTTTTCCGAATAATTCCCCAATCACCAGTCACCACTCCGTGAGTTCCGGCGACGAAACCTGTATCGGGAGAAATAAATCGGATTCGATTCAACGATTCGAGTGGGCCTCCATTGGTCAGGATCGTCCAGGTAGCTCCTCCGTCAGTGGTTTTAAGCGTACGGAAGTAAGTCCCTGAGATCCACCCCAGGGTATCGTTCAGGAAAAAAACATCCAGAAGATCCATTGGGGTCAAAGTAGGAAGTTTCTGCCAGGAATCTCCTCCATCAGTGCTTCGTATTATCGTGCCGCAATTACCAACTGCGATGCCGGTATTGACCGATGGAAAGGTGATCATCCATAAAGTATATGTAATGGGTGTTGGTACTGTTACCCATGAAACCCCTCCATCCGAAGTCTTAAGAAGTACACCGTCCAGTCCGCATACAAATCCGGTATCCTGATTCAGAAAATAAACGCCATAAAGATCCTTGTTTGTAGGCAGTGGATTTTGAAGCGACCATTCCTGAGGCAAGGCGGAAATCGATAATAAAGATAAAATAATTAAGGAAGAAAATGATTTCATGATTGTATTTATCGTAATGGTAAAACTATTTTTGTATTAATAAACACCAAACTACTTAAAGGTTGCATCAAGAAAACAGAAAAACAATCATTTTAGCAAATTAATGAGATCTGTACGCAAGTGAACAGGAAAAAATGGAGCAGTCCCCATAAAACTCAATGTTCAGGTTAACAGAAGAGGAGACCGCCTCTTAACTGTCCGCATGTCAACCCTGTCTTACTTTTCCAATTTCTCCAACTCCTCCCGCAATCTCTTCTCCATCGGCAGGTAGTTGAAGTTCTCCCAGAACACCTCGTCGGTTTCGCCGACCACTTCGTCCCAGCGCTGGTTGACGCCGATGGATTTATCGCCTTGAAAGACCCGGATGATTGCAGGATTACGGGTCAGGTCGGTGACCACTACCTCGTTTTTGTAACCGTAGATGACCCGTTGTTGTCTCTGAGGCTGGATGTATGTGACCCGGTACTGGTTACGGATGGTGCTCAACGACCAGTATTCGTCCCGTTTTGAATAGGTGACGGTGGTCTCTCCAAGGGGCATCTCCTGGATCCAGCCGGGCTGATGGTTCAGGTACCAGGTGCGGCTGTATTTGGTCTTTTCGTAAGTTTCGAACGTTTTGTAGCTGGGTTTGTAGGTGATCTTCAGGATGGCTTCTGTGTACTCGGCGAGCTTGTTGTTGACAGTTTTCTGGCTCCTGATGAACGCGGTCAGGATCACCGGATCACTTCCATAGTTAACCGGAATGCTGTCGAATGCCCTCCTGAGCACCTCTCCGGGGGTGAGGGCGACAATCTCGACCTCCCGGAGATCGAAAGAGACCGGAAGCAGGAATAGTTCCAGGATACCTGAATCGAATGATGAAACCGTCACCATTTCGGTTTGATAGCCCAGAAACGAGACCAGCAGGGTATCAGGATATCCGGTATCCTTTTCATGGTGGGAAGCGGAGCGACGAAGCAATGGGATCGTTAAGCGAAAAAGTCCCTCTTCATTGGAAACCGTTCCCAGGGTGGATCCGGAAAGTGCGATCTGGGCAAAAGGCAACGGTTGCAGGTTGACGGCATCCGTCACCTTGCCCTGAATGGTAACGCTTTCCTGGGCAATAAGGAAGAATGGAAACCCAATGAATAACAATGCTAACAGGGATCTGCTCATAGACAAAGACTTCACCACAAAGACACCCAGACACGAAGAACGCAAAACCACTTCCCCTCTACACTTCATCACCCCATCACCCCATCACTAGAAATACGAGCTCCCGTCCCAGCAATGGGTGCACACCTTTTCTTTGGGCAGGCCGATGGCTTCGATCAGGTCGCCCAGATGCTGGTACTGCAGGGTGGTGACTCCCAGTCGCCGGCGTATATTCTCAATCATGGCATAATAGCGGTCGGTGCCCGGGGTGGCGTATTCGTCGAGGCGCTCCTCTCCTTCTCCCAGCTCGTCGATGGCCTTCCTGCCCGCCAGATCGAGGGTGGTCCGTGAGGTGGAGAAATTGAGGAATTCACAGGGAAAGATCAGGGTTGGACAGGCGGGCCGGATATGGATCTCTTTCGCCCCACATTCAAAGAGAATCTTAACCGTATCTTTCAGCTGAGTTCCCCTGACGATCGAGTCGTCACAAAAGACGATCCGGTTCCCCTCGATCAGCTCTTTCACGGGAATCAGTTTCATCCTGGCCACCAGGTCACGCATCTCCTGGTTCTGGGGCATGAAGCTGCGGGGCCAGGTGGGAGTATATTTCACATAGGCCCGCTTATAGGGGATCTTTTTTTCATTCGAATACCCGATGGCATGGGCGATGCCTGAATCCGGGACACCGGAGACAAAATCAACCTTTGCATCATCGCGTCGAGCCAAAGCAGCTCCACACCTGTAACGGCATGCCTCTACGTTCACTCCTTCGTAACAGGAGCTGGGATAACCATAGTAGACCCAGAGAAAAGCGCAGATCTGCATCCGGTCATTCGGCTTCCGGCATTGCTCATATCCATCAGCCGTGATGAAGAGGATCTCCCCCGGACCGATATATTTCTCCACCTCGAAACCGATGTTATCAAACGAGCTACTCTCTGAGCTGATCGCAAACGCACCCTCTTTCTTCCCCAGGACGAGCGGCGTTCTTCCGAGTTTATCGCGGGCTGCAAAGATCCCCTGCTCTGTAAGCAACAACATGGTACTGGAACCCTGAATCTTTTCATACACGTTTTCAATCCCCTTTTCAAATGACTCCTCTTCATTGATGAGCATGGCGATGAGTTCAGAAGGGCTGGTACCACCGGTTCCCGTTTCCGAAAAATGCTGGTGCCGTTTCAGCGCTCGTTCGGTGAGTTCATCAAGGTTTTTAATCTTGCTCACCGTAACAATGGCGAACTCTCCCAGATGCGACCGGATGATGATTGGCTGCGATTCGGTATCGCTGATCACACCGATGCCACTATTGCCTTTAAAATTAGGGAGATCGGATTCAAACTTCGTTCGAAAATAGGAGTTTTCAATGTTGTGAATGGCTTTGGTAAATCCGTTACCATTGAAAACCGTCATTCCACCACGACAGGTTCCAAGATGAGAATTATAATCCGTTCCATAAAAGAGATCTTCTACGCAATCTGTTGTGGAGATGGTTCCGAAAATGCCGCCCATAGTCGTATGCTATTAGGGATTAATTTTCGTGGTGCCGTGGTGCCGTGGTGAAATAGTGAGAAATTCACGCTATTCACGTCATTCACGCTTCGTAAAACTACGACAATCCGAATCGAATAAGGTGAAATGTTGACAACTTTGGAAAAGTTGCATATAACCTTTCGGTATCAGATCTGATTAATGGGGAAAAGGCTAACCGATTTCCTCTCCTGTTTCAGGAGGGGTGTCACGCCACAGGCGTGACAGGGTGGTAATTGATAAAGCATGAAATACATTCACAATCGCAAAGAGTTGAAAACTCAGCGGAAATACCTGAGAAATCATGCTACTTCAGCGGAAGCAGTCTTTTGGAGATACCTGAAAAACAAACAGGTTGGAGGGCTGAAATTCAGGCGGCAACATTCAATCGGACCTTTTATAGTGGATTTTTACTGCCCCGAATTGAGATTGGCCGTTGAACTTGATGGTGCTCCGCACATCAGTCCATATGGGGAAAATTATGATGCAAACAGAGAGAAGTACTTGCGAAATCTGGGAGTTATTGTCATCCGGTTTGAAAACAAGTATGTGTTTGATTATCCAATGGATATTGTGGAGATGATTTTGAATGTGAAACAATTAAGGATATCTCAGGAATCTATTTAGAACCACCCCGTCACGCCTGTGGCGTGACACCCCTCCTTGAGAAGGAGGGGAAATAATTCACTTCAACTTCTGTGTTCGTGACACCCCTCCTTGAGAAGGAGGGGAAATAATTCACTTCAACTTCTGTGTTCGGGGCACCCCTCCTTGGGAAGGAGGGGAAATTGGTATTTTCAATTCCAGCGCTCATGCTACCCCTCCTTGAAAAGGGGAAACTCAACTCTCTCATGAAGAGTCCTATATTGTTTCTTAACTTTGTAGTATAAAAAGCCATATAAACATCAGGTGAAAAGACCCAAAGTACTACTCTTTAAGTTATTGTTTTTAGTCCCGTTCCAGGTTGCCTTCTCCCAGGGATCCTGGGATCCGCCGGGAGCGGATTTCAGTTTTCCGCGAACGTTATTGGATACCAACCAGATCGATACGATCCGGAATACTCTGACGGATCCGGAGATCTTTTCGATCTATGAATTGGTATGGGATAAGGCAACAAGCAGCCCCCCGGCGGGAAACAGTACGGACGGTGACCGGTTTACCCGTTCCGCTATCGCAAAGGAGGCTGCATTTGTGACGCTGATGGACAGGAAACCTGCCGGTGGATCCATCGTTCAGCTGACCACACAGGAACGCGAACAGCTCCAGGCGAAAAGCAAACTGCTCCTGGAAGAGATCAATACGGCCGTCGGTTTTCAGTCGGGCTGGATCTTTTACCAGGAGTGGCAGCACCGGTCGAAGGAGCTGATTAATTACCTGATCGCGTATGATCTGTTGCGGGGAGGAGAGTCCTCAGTCCTCAGTCTGCAGTCTGCAAGAGATTCATTGGTTGAGTTTACAGCTCATCTGTATTATAGGGCAATGGCTACCTATACGGTGTTCATCTGGCAGTTCAAGTTCTTTGAATTCCAGTTCAACAACCACAGCATCATGACGGCATCGGCACTTGGATTGGCAGCGATAATATTCAACGATTACCAACATCCTGATCCCGATTACCAGCCCCGGAATTGGATCGATGCCGGCTTATGGAACCTGGACAACACCCTGTGGCGGGAGAACGGCATCTTCCCAAGAGTTTCGGAACCGGATACCCTTGCCGGTTATGCCGAAGGACCCGCCTATTTCGAATATGGGTTTGAGAATGCTTTCCCTTTCATCCGGGCATTCTGGAATTTCCTGCCCGACAGCGCCTATGCCATGACCTTCGGAGGGGTGACACGGGAGATCCGCAACCCCTGGTACGATCCCAGTTACGCCAACCTCTATGAATGGATGATCCTGATCCGGATGCCCGACGGCAGCTCACCGGCCATCCACGACAGTCCGATCGGTTTCGGAACCAGTATCACCTCACTCTCAGGGAACAACCGGTTCAACATTCCAAATCCCCCTTTTCCACCCACCGATGTGATGTGGCGCACACAGTACATCGCCACCAATGTGACGGAGGGCTCCTTTTCCGATACCCTTTTCAGAGCCCTGCCTGAAGCCGGGAGCCTTGTTTTCCGATCGTCCCATGAGCCAGATGCTGTGTTTATGCACTTCATCGGAAAGCATGGCATCCCGCTTTCCGGAGCCAAAGCGCATCACCAGGGCGATGCCAGCAGCTTCTCCCTGATGGCCAACGGGGAGCTTCTGGCCGTGGATCCTGGCTATCCGGGGTACCAGGAGTCATCAGCTGTGAACAAGGCCAGCAACCACAGCCTGATCCTGGTGAACGGATCCGGCCCAATGCCTCCCATCGGAGAATTTGTGAATATAGAAACCAATACCTGCTGGATTGAGCGCTATTTCGACACCCCGGAGCTTGATTACGGAGAGGTCCGGACGGCCTATTTTGGCGTTGACATCACCCGGAAAAATCTCTTTGTCAGAGACCGTTATTTCATCCTGGCTGATTTTCTCTCTTCACCTAACACCAACACCTACACATTCCAGCTTCAGGGGAACGGCCTCATCGGCGGAACTCCCGGAACCCCCGAAGGAGCCTTCATGCCCGATTTCACCAACCACCAGGGCATCTACTCCAGGGATTCGACTCAACTGCTTGTTCATACCATCGCGGCTGGCGGTGCAACCAACTATTCGGACGCGCTCGACAGCCTGGCTACCGGGACCAGTCAGTACCGCCACTACAGCAAAATGCTGGTGCGAAAGGACAGTATCCAGAACACCGGATTCCTCTCCGTTCTGTTTCCCTACACGGATACCCAGCCTGATGTTACAACGCTGGCAATAAGTCCGGCCGTAAATGCCATCCGGGTCACAGATGGATATTTTGACGACCTGACCTTTACTCAGAAAGACTCCGGGATGATCTTCATCCCCACATCGGTGAGCAGTCTTACTGAGAATGTGTCAGGCAACGGTACCATCAATCTGGCGGGGTTTAATTATAGTAATCCCCGGAACTTCTTTTTAGAAAACGGAGACTCCTTAATGATCGGACTGCAGTTATATATCAAAGCAGATCACCGGATGGATGTGGCCTATGAACAAACAAACGCGTTGCTCCACCAGGGGTATGTCAGCGACGCAGGCTGGGTTGGATTTCAAA
Organism: Bacteroidales bacterium; assembly: GCA_016783905.1. GTDB lineage: Bacteria > Bacteroidota > Bacteroidia > Bacteroidales > FEN-979 > QYOJ01. Next base: position 14,372 of record JADHVQ010000052.1, read on the forward strand.
CTACCAACCTCAATCATTTCATCCCCACATCGGGGAATATCCTTGACTTCGGGTACGACTTCTATAACGGTCTCCTCCTGGTTCTGTTTGGCGGCCCCTCTTATTTTACATTGGAATACTGGACCGGGAATACCACTCTGACGACATACGATGCAGGGAATGAACCCCGGATCAGAAATATGGGGAACGGCACGTATGAACTGATCTTTCACAGTGAAGATGATGCCACGGGAATCCTGTCCATCCATTCCGTTTCAGGACAGAATCTCGGAAAGTGTGGGATCGGGGTACATCCTGGGATTAATTATATCCCTATTGACCTCACCGGAGCCGCCCAGGGACTCTATCTGGTCTCAGTCCGGCTGAACGGCCGTCAGGAAACTGTTAAAATCTTACACCAATTCAAATGAACAAGAATGACGAATGAGAATGAATAATTCGTCATTCGTCATTCGTCATTCGTCATTCTTCTAAAAGGTACATCTTCAGTCCCTTTTCATTCACAGGTTCGGAGAGAATATGGAAGAGCATCTCCCTGTTGCCGAACCGCCTGAGGATCTCCTCTTTCGGGATCAGGGTAGGCCAGGTGGTGACCGTAGCGCGGAAGGAGGAGTAGCGGTACTGCGAGCAATCTTCCACCAACCCGTGCTTACGGGCATTCTGATTGATGTAGCGGATCACCTCCCGCAGCACGGTCTCCCTCCGGATCTCAACGCGTTTGAGTTTGAATCTGAAGAGCTTTCCGTTGCTGCCGTTTTTCTTGTGATAGCCCTTGGCGTAAGAGTTGAAGAGCAGCGCAAATGGTTTGTAAGCGTTGCCATTCAGATCTTCTTTCAAACGGACCAGGAAATGAACATGGTCATCCAGTATACAGTACGCCCAGGTTTCGGCTACCGGAACGACATGCGTTTTGTAGAGTTTCAGGAAAAACTGAATGTCTTCCTCTTCGGGGAACAGCGGATTTCCGTTTTTGGCCCGGTTGTAAATGTGATAAAATTTACCCGGTTCCAGGATTGTGGTTTTCATGGCTTTTTTTAGCCATTAATCCGGTTCAGGGGTAAAAGGTTATACGGGGATGGTCAATTTTTTATCAAATATTTTTCCAGAAATTTCATCAGGAGCTCTTTTTGAATGGGTTTGGTGATATAATCGTCACAACCCGCTTCTTCCGATTTTTCCTTATCCTTGTATAAAGCATATGCGGTTTGTGCAATGATTGGAAGACCAGGGCGTATCTTTTTAATCTGTTTTGTAGCTTCATATCCCGACATACCCGGCATCTTTACATCCATCAACACCAGGTCGATTTCCGGATTGGATTTGGATAACTCTATTGCCTCTATGCCATTCTTTGCCCACAGAATTATTAACTGTAATTTCTTTAACACAATTTGAAGATACTCAAAACTTGAATCGTCATCTTCTACGATCAGAATGGTTTTCCCGGGGAAACTCGGTTTTTTCTGCGACGAGACGATGAAGCTTTCAGCCGGCCGGATGGTTTTTTCCCCCAGGTAAGGAATCGTAAAATAAAAGGTCGAACCCTCTCCTTCCTTGGAATCAACCCGGATTTCCCCTCCTAGTATCTCCGTGAGTTTTTTGGCAACAGATAAACCGATGCCGGTTCC